>NZ_JAJBZT010000004.1 GCF_020564625.1 Leeia speluncae | reverse complement strand
CTGCGTCAGCAGCAGAGAGGCGAACTATACGCACCAGACCAAACAATGTCAACACCTTCAAAACATCTTTCTTTACAGACACCACCATCAAAACACATCAAACCATTGATTCAAAAAGAAAATATCACAAAAATATTTATTAAAAATTTTAGACCAGATCTTATCCTTCTTCGACACCACTAAATAAAACCAACCTTTAATACCTAAAAATCTCTCTAAACAAATCGAAAACAGTACTAAATCTGACTCAAAACACCACCAATAGATAATAAACTAGGCTAAACACACAAAAAACAAAAGCCCCGAGGAATACCTCGGGGCTTTTGTTTTAAGTAACCAGCTATTGCTAGTTATTTCATTATGCTGCTGATGCAGGTTTACGACGTGCTGCAGTTGCGGCTGGCTTTGCCGCCGCAGATGAAGCACTTGCTTCTACTGCTGTATTACTTACTTCTACCAATTCTGTAGTTACTTGTTTAGCAGCTTTGCTAACTGTGTCATATGCGTTACCAGCTGCAGCAATTGCAGATTTGATTGCAGCAACTGCTACATCAGATCCTGCTGGTGCGTTTTTTACTAGATTATCTAGTCCACTGACAATAGTACGATTAAATACTTGTGCTTCTTCTTCAGCAAATGCCGCAAACTCTGCCTGCACATCTGTCAGTGCCTCGTACAATGCACGTGATGTCGTTACTGCTTTTTCAACTGAAGGTTGTGCTAAACCGTTTTGGAAAGCGAAGAAGCTTGGCACATCTTTTACTTCGCTTACAGATTTGAATGCTGCAGCCTGCTCTGCCAATACATCTTTCGCCAAGTTCATACCTAGTTGAGTTAGTTTTTCGTAGCTATTAAGTTGCAAGTTAGCTAAACGAAGGCTCTTTTCAAACTGGGTTTTACCTAGTAATGCAAATTGTTCTAGCGATACAAATGGTGTAGTCATCTCTGTAATCCTTCCGTTGTTTGGTGGCACAGTAGTCAAAAAAATCTTTTGTGCACTGCAATATTTCTGACTTCATTTTGGTAGACACATTCAATAAAGTCAAGATATTTTTGCACTGCAACATTTTTTAACTTGATGAAATGATACAGTTTTTTATTTAAGTCTTAGTTAAACCCAAACGCCGGATCGTATTGCAGCAACAGTTTTTTTCTATTTTTTACAGCCACACCATTCTTAAATGCTGGTGAGTATTGCGTCTGCGCCAATTTCGCTTGTGCCAATTCAGAATAGCTTTCTGGCAGTGTACTTTCTAACACATGGCTAGCGACCACAAAGCCATTTTCATCGACTAAGACCTCTAATAAAATTTCACCCAGTTGCTGCTGCGTTGTATCAATTGGGTAATCAAATATTAAATTACCTATTGGTTGAGCGATGATGTCCACTTCTGAGGATTTAAAGTAAGGCGATGCCAACTCTTCCCATGGGACGAGCGAATCATTCTTTACCGTGCTTACTGTTTCAGATGCCACGCTTTCATTCGCCCCTTCGCCAATCACCTCCGCTACGGAAGCAACCTTCTCGAATGGGACGCTCTCTGATCTAGTATCCGTTTGTGGGAATGGTGCAAATACAGGACTTGGGATTTTGTGAGCAATGAGCAAGGGGCTTTCATGCGGAGATTGAACTTTAATATTTGGCTGATGTGTGATCTGTTGCGACTTTTTGATGGAGAAAGAAACGGTTAGCGTTTTCCCCTTTGCGCTTGATGGGGAATCGCCATGCCCAGGCAAAATAAACAGGATATGTAAAATCCAAGATAATGCTAGACAGAATGCAAACCGCCGCTGATGCGGCGGTTCTTTTTGATATCTTGCTTTTAACAGTTCAAACCATTGTTTCATGAAAATGCTTTAACGGTTTACTTCTGCTTTGCCAGCTCTTTTTCAATTTCTTCTTTTGGATAAGCTCCTGGCATTAGCGTGCCATCAGGGAAGAAAATAGCTGGCGTTCCTTGCACACCCAAACGGTTTCCGAGTTCTTGAATCTTCTGAATCGGTGTATCACATGTACCTTTATTATCTGGCAAGTTTTTCATTGCACGCCATGATTCCATTGGCTGATCCATCCATTTTTGCCATGCCGCTGCTCGATCTGACGCACACCAGATAAGCGCGGACTTACGTGGTGCATCTGGATGCAACTGGGCTAACGGGAACAAGAAGGTGTAAACGGTAACGTTATCAATTTCTTTTAAGGTTTCTTCTAGCTTATAGCAGAAAGGACAATCTGGATCGGAGAACACGTACATCACGCGTTTTCCATTCCCTTTTTCAACACGAATGGCTTGATCAATAGGGAATGACTTCACCACATCGACTCTTGCCTTTGCTCGCTTTTCTTCCGCCGCTTTAGACAAAGCCTCTTGGTGGTTTGCTGTTAAGCTTTCTTTGTCTTTTAAACTAATTAGCTCACCTTGGAAAAGGTGCTCTACTTTTGAATCTACATAGACAATATTTTCATCATTGAAAACCACTTCATAAACACCTGCAACAGGCGTAGCTGAGACAGCATTCACTTTCACCTTGGTTAATTTTGTTGCTACCAGTTTTTTCACCTGGTCTAGTTCTTTGTTTGGTGCAGGTGCGGCGTTCCCCGCTCCACATGCCGTTAAACAAGCAATTGCCAAAGTAGTTAAGGTGAAATGCTTAACTGTGCGTAAAAATGAAGAAGTACCGATCATGAATGATATTCTCTAGAGTGTTGCACGACACTGAAAAAACCCTAACTAACCTAATGCATGTCTAATTAGTGCTTCTTTGATAAGTGGTGCTTTGTTAGTGATGGTCATGCCTATGTTTCTAATCCACTTTGGTGCCGAGCCTTGTGCATTGAACAAGCGATGCAAATTTTTGGTGACACCATCCATTGCTAGGATATCGAATCTACGATTTCGTTCATATCTTTGCAGGAGAGACGGTGAGCCGCAATCGACAGACGGTGATGACAGCAGGATATTAGCAAGATCTTTTGCATCTTGAAATCCTAAGTTAACACCTTGGCCAGCTAATGGATGCACTAAATGAGCCGCATCTCCTACCAGTGCCATCCTGCGTCCAACTAAGTTTGGTAAAACCAAAGCCCGCAGTGGAAAACCTGCCGCTGGCGTAATGGGCGTCAGTTTGCCCAGCAATTTGCCACCAGCAACTTCGACTCTGGCAGCTAAGTCTTCAGCGGACAATGCACATAACTCATCAGCTAACTCATCTTGGGCAGACCAAACCATCGACATCCGATTCCCCGACAGTGGTAACCATGCAAGGATAGATCCATCAGCCTGAAACCATTGCCAAGCCACGCCATGATGCGGTTTTTCAGTATTAAAGTTTGCAACCACCCCTTTTTGTCTGTAGGGTATCGGCTGATCGCTTCTGCCCGCTTGCGTTTGAACCTGTTGGCGAACCCACGATCTTGCGCCATCTGCCCCAACAATTAATTTCGTGTTTAGTGTACGGCCATTGTCTAATAACAATTCTGCATAGTGTGAATGATAAGAAACTGAGACAGGCCGTGCAGGTTGCACCAGTTCAAATCGCTCGCTCGTTGGGAGCGCATTCCAAATTGCACCTTGTAAATGACGAGACTCTAAAATGACGGCTAATTCGGAAAGTTGGGCATTGGCAGCATCAAATACTAGATTGCCACTTGTATCGCCAGAAATATCCATCTTTGAAACAGGCTGGCAGCGAGAAAAATCCATTTTCTGCCATGCACCAGCCTCTTCCAAATATCGCTTCGAACCTCGACTAATAGCGTAGATACGTTGATCCCATTCATAAAGATCTTCTGCTGGCGATTGCCCTTCTACAAGCGCAATTTTAAAGTTGGCATTTTTCAATCGACAAGCGAGGCTTGCGCCAACCAATCCACCACCTACAATCACGATATCAAACAAAGCATCCATTACACATTCCCTCTGATGCCGTAAGCCAAGTGGCCGAGCAATTTGCGCTTTAATGGCGGCATGGCTTCTAGCGCCATCAACCCCAGTCCTCTCGCATGCCCTAATTTTGGCACGCCAAATAGACGAATGAGGCTATCGGTAAACCCGACACCATTTAATTTATCTAGTCGTCTAATAGATGGGTAACGGCTTAAACAGCTTTCTGAACCAGGGTCTGGATGCTTTGACAGCAATAAAGCAAGATCATGCGCATCACGCAAGCCAAGATTTAGACCCTGCCCTGCGATTGGATGCAGATATTGAGCAGCATTTCCGATGACTACGCAACGAGGGCTAACCAGTGTTTTTGCATAGCGAAGTTTTAACGGAACGAGGTGCCTTGCACCAACGGCCGTAAACTTGCCCGCCTTACTTCCTAACTGGGCTTGCAGCGCCTTTAATAACTCAGTATCTGACCAAGATTTTCTTTCTTCAGAGAGACTAGTTGGGCCAGTCCAAATCAGGGCGTAACCGCCAGGCCTTGGCAGCAAGGCGATTGCGCCATCTTCGACAAAACGCTCGAACGCGGTATCTCTTGGCTGAAACTCCGCTTGCACGAGTGTGATCAACGCAGACTGTTCGTAATCTCGTTCCTTATATTCGATTTGCCCAACCTTGCTGGCCAATTGACCGCCATCTGCAAGTACCACCAATCTAGCTGTCAATTCTTTTTGTGCAGATGATTCGGTTGATTGTTGGTACTGAATGACGGCATAAGCAGAAGTAAATTGGATGTTAGATACTTCTGTTTGAGGAATATAACTAGCAGGTGCTTTGACACGAGAAACGAGGAGCGGATGTAAACGTTGGTAAGGCACTACATAACCAAGCACATTTTCGCCGATTTCTGAAGCAGATAACTCGGTATGACCAAGGTAGCCCTTTTGGGTCACGGATACATAGGAGATAGGCGAGTCTTCGAGGATCGAATCCCAGCACCCTAAATTCGATAATAGTTGCTTGCCGCCAGCAGATATCGCCAGCATACGTGGATCATCCGATCTTGGCTGTGATTCTTTTTCTAGTACACAGACGGACTTTCCTTGGGCCGCCAAGGCATTTGCCAAATAACAGCCAACTGGTCCGCCACCGATAATTGCGACATCTACGTGAGAAGGCAACATCTATTTCTTTCTTTGGTAATTCTGAAGTTGTTAGCTATAAAAACGAGCTAACCATTAACGCGATGCTTGAATGAGAGATTCTAGCTCGCTCACTGTTTTCGGTGCATTTGCTGTCAACACTCTTTGACCAGATTCGGTGACTAACACATCGTCTTCGATACGAATACCGATATTCCAGAAAGCCTCTGGCACCTCGGGCGCGGGACGAACATAGATACCAGGCTCGACAGTTACGACCATACCAGGCGTTAGACTAGTCCAAGCCTCTCCTTTTTTATAGCGGCCGCAGTCATGCACATCTAAACCAAGCCAGTGCCCTGTTCCATGCATATAAAATTGGCGGTAAGTTTCTTTTTCCAACACTTCATCTAAAGAGCCGGTTAACAACTTGAGATCGATCATGCCTTGGGCAAGGATTTTTAATGCGACAAAATGAGCATCTCTCACCCCTTTACCAGGCGCGACTTCTTGGATGGCAGCTAATTGTGAATCGAGCACTAATTGATACAAATCTTTTTGCGGAGAAGTAAATTTGCCATTCACAGGGAAAGTACGCGTGATATCTCCTGCGTAGCCTTCAAATTCGCAGCCTGCATCGATTAGTAATAAATCACCATCTTTTAGTACATCTCGATTGGTTACATAGTGCAACACGCAAGCATTTGCTCCGCCAGCAACAATACTGCCATAGGCGGGAGACCTGGCGCCTGCATGCATGAATTCATGAATTATTTCAGCCTCGACCTGATATTCATAAACACCCGGTTTGGCATATTTCATTGCGCGAACGTGCGCAGCAGCAGAAATATCCGCCGCGGTTTGCATTAATCTAACTTCTGTTTCATCTTTGATTAAGCGCATTTGCGCAACAACAGGCACCACATCCACAATTTGATGAGGAACGTCTTCACCCGTGCGTTCTACGGATGGGATTAGTTTTTTACGTGTACCGAGCAGTAATTGATCAAATGCACTATCTTCGCCAATTGGGTAAGCCAATTGGCTTTGTCCTTTGAGTAGTTCTTTCAACTTTTCTGAGAAATATTCGATGGGATAGGCTTCATCGAATAGGAAAACCTCTTTCGCCATTTCAGGACCATGGCGATAGCCATCCCAAATTTCACGCTCTAGATTTTTTTCACGGCAAAACAAGATGTGGTTGACTTGGCCATTTTCACCGGCCTGCAATACCAAGATGGATTCTGGTTCATCAAAACCAGTTAAATAATAAAAGCTGCTATCGAATCGATAGGCGTAATGCGCATCGGCATTACGAACTTGCTCAGGAGCGGTTGGGATAACAACCAGTCCTCCTTCTAACCGTTTTATCAGTGTTTCACGTCTAGCACGGTACAAAGAAGGATTGATTGTTGTCATTAGTTCACCACCTGAGCAAATTCATTCATACAACTAGAGCAAACCGCAAATATCGATTTACTCTTCTTCGATCACAGCAGAAGTAAAGACTTCTTGCACGTCATCTAAGTTCTCTAGTGCATCTAAAAGCTTTTGCATTTTGATTGCATCTTCACCAGTAAATGAGACTTCATTATCTGGTTTCATTGTTACTTCTTCCATTTCTGCTTTAAAGCCTGCCGCTTCTAGGGCTTCTTTAATTTGCACGAAATCGTACGGAGGGGTAAGTACTTCGTATGAACCATCTTCATGAGAAACAACGTCATCAGCGCCCGCTTCTAACGCAGCTTCCATTAGACCATCTTCGTCAGTACCTGGTGCGAAAACCAAAATACCGCAATGCTTAAACATATAAGCAACGCAACCATCCGTACCTAAGTTACCGCCGTACTTGGTAAATGCGTGACGAACATCAGCGACCGTACGGGTTTTGTTGTCGGTCATACAATCTACAATCACCGCAGCACCGTTAATGCCGTAGCCTTCATAACGAAGTTCAACATAATCAACGCCGTCTTGATCACCAGAACCGCGTTTTACCGCACGTTCGATGGTGTCTTTAGTCATGTTTGCACTTAGCGCTTTATCGATAGCCAAGCGAAGACGAGGGTTAATTGTCGGGTCACCACCATTTTTTGCAGCAACGGTAATTTCTTTAATTAGGCGGGTAAAAATTTTACCTCTTTTGGCATCCGCAGCCGCCTTCTTGTGTTTGATGTTTGCCCACTTACTGTGACCAGCCATGACAACCTCTATCGGGATTAAACGTTAATTTAAATAAACAAAAATAGGCAACCTAGTTGATTGCCAGTACAGCCTTCAATAATTAGCCCCGCAATTTTTGCACGTTCATCGGGCTAATTATCTGATTAATCTTAATATTCTATCACGCCGACCCATTTTGGTCAGCTAAGGGGCTTATGGAAGGATAGCCGCCACCACTTTTCGCCCCTCGCCAGAGAGAATATTAAAGGTACGGCACATTGCCCCGGTATCCATTGCCTCGACACCCACCCCTTGGCTTGCTAACGGCAGTGTTAGCGCAGGATTTAAAAAGCGAAAACTTGGCCCCGTACCTAACAACACGACTTCTGGCTTAAACTTAAGCAAATACTCAAAGTCAGCACTCGTCAGAGAATCAAAACTAGTTGCTGACCAGGTTTGATCCACATCATCTACGGTCACAATCAATACACCGCTATACCAGTTTTCACCGATCTGAACGGCACCATCTTTGTACTGTTTAAACTGAGTACCGGCATCCACTTGCTGGTGTAATTTCATTTATCTTCTCTCACCAATCTGAAAACTGTCGTAACTAGCGTCAAAAAAGGCGGGCTAATCACTGCAAATCTATATTTTTTAAGTAAAAATTGCAGAGAATAGCAAATGCGGATTGTCGCTAGCGGAGGCATACAGTAGGATTATACCTCTTTGCCTTTTTTATTTAACCATGTGTAGTTTGATAAGCGAGTAAATCATCATGTCAGGGCCTGACCTACCTTCTGAGGTATCAAAAATGCGTTCAATCCAGAAATCTAACAAACTAGCTAATGTCTGTTACGAAATTCGTGGACCCGCGTTGGCCGCCGCCAAGCAGATGGAAGAAGATGGACATCGCATTATCAAATTAAACATCGGTAACTTACAGCCATTTGGCCTTGAGGCACCGGAAGAGATTATTCAAGATGTAATTCACAATTTACCCGCTGCTAGCGGCTATTGTGATTCCAAAGGCTTGTTCTCTGCGCGCAAAGCCATCATGCATTACACCCAACAAAAGGGGATTAAAGGCGTGACCATGGACGACATTTATGTCGGCAATGGCGTGTCTGAACTCATTTTGCTATCGATGAATGCACTATTAAATAATGGTGATGAAGTGTTAGTCCCTGCGCCGGATTACCCGCTTTGGACGGCTGCTGTTTCATTATCTGGCGGTACTGCTCGCCATTATTTGTGTGATGAAGCAAACGGATGGTTGCCAGATATTGATGATCTACGCAGAAAAATTACCGAAAACACCCGTGCGCTGGTCATCATCAACCCAAACAACCCGACAGGTGCCGTCTACCCTGACGACATGCTCAAAGCACTGCTAGAAGTAGCGCGTCAGCACCAACTAATCGTGTACGCAGATGAGGTATACGACAAGATTTTATTTGATGGAGAAAAACATACCGCGATTGCCTCGCTTGCAGAAGATGTGTTCTGCGTAACTTATGGTGGTTTATCTAAGAACTATCGTGCATGTGGATTCCGTGCAGGTTGGATGATTTTGTCTGGCGATAAACGCCACGCGGCTGACTATATTGATGGTCTAAATATTGTGGCTAGCATGCGTTTGTGTGCAAACGTACCAGCGCAATATGCGATTCAAACTGCATTAGGTGGTTACCAAAGTATTAATGATCTAGTCGCACCGACTGGACGACTATATAAACAAAGAGATCTAGCCTACGACATGCTGACCAGTATCCCGGGTGTGAGTTGTGTAAAGCCGAAGGGGGCGTTGTACCTATTCCCTAAACTAGATCCGAAGATGTACCCGATTGTGGATGATCAACAGTTCATCTTAGAACTACTGCAAGAAGAAAAAGTATTGTTAGTACAAGGCACTGGTTTTAACTGGCCACGCCCTGATCACTTACGCGTTGTCTTCTTGCCAAACCAAGATGATTTGACCGATGCAATGAATCGAATTGCTAGATTCCTAGATGGCTACCGTAAACGCCACGCAGGCCAATAAGCAGTTCTGTTAATATGCATATTATCGAGATTACCGACGCAGCCGGCAGAATTATTGCTCCAGAGTGGCTAGCCAAATCTGAAGCGGTACATCGCCAACTGCGTCCACAACTCTCTGATGATTATGGCTTAGCCATGCACGGCGTATTTGCAGATGGCGGCGAGATGATTGCCGCCGTCAATAAAGAAGAATCACAAGTGTTAGGAATCGCCGTTTTCCGCACTTACCGCAATACATTTAACGGCATCCATTTTTATGTAGATGATCTGGTGACAGATTCAGCCCAGCGCTCACAAGGAGTTGGCAAGCTGCTTATCGGCCATTTGTCTGAACTCGCGAAAAAGCGAGGCGCCTCTAAAGTGAAGCTAGATTCTGGCGTACAAAGAGAAGATGCGCACCGCTTTTATTTTCGCGAGCAATTTGTTATTTCCTGTTTTAACTTTACGAAGAAACTTGAATCATGAAACCGATCAAAGTTGGTCTACTAGGCATTGGAACAGTTGGCGGCGGAACTGCCGCCGTATTGAAGCGCAACGCAGCCGAAATTACCCGTCGCGCTGGTTGTAGCATTGAACTGACTGAAGTTGCTACCCGTACCATTTCAAGAGCCGAAGGCGTTGTCGATAGCAACGTAAAAGTGTCTGCAGATTTGGAAAGCGTTGTAAACAACCCAGAAGTGGACATTGTGGTTGAATTGATCGGTGGAACATCACTGGCCAAAGACCTCATGCTAAAAGCCATTGATAATGGCAAACACGTCGTTACCGCAAATAAAGCGCTGATTGCAACTTACGGTAACGAGATCTTTGCTCGTGCACGTGAGAAAAACGTGATGATCGCGTTTGAAGGCGCGGTAGCTGGTGGTGTACCGATTATTAAAGCAATTCGCGAAGCACTAAGTGCAAACCGAATTGAATGGGCGGCTGGTATTATTAACGGCACGTCAAACTTCATTTTGACCGAGATGCGCGAAAAAGGCGCAAGCTTTGCAGACGTGCTAAAAGAAGCGCAACGTCTTGGCTATGCTGAATCTGACCCTACCTTTGATATTGAAGGTAACGATGCAGCACACAAACTAACGATTTTGTCTGCGCTAGCGTTTGGTATTCCTTTCCAGTACGAAAAAGCGTACATCGAAGGTATCAGCAAGCTAGATGCTGCAGATATTAAATACGCAGAAGAATTGGGCTACCGCATTAAGTTGCTAGGTATTACCCGCCGTACAGAAAAAGGGATTGAACTACGCGTTCACCCGACCCTGATCCCAGAAAAACGTTTGATTGCAAACGTAAATGGCGTAATGAATGCGGTCTTGGTAAAAGGTGATGCAGTTGGTGCAACAATGTACTACGGCCCAGGCGCTGGTTCTGAGCCAACCGCCTCTGCAGTAGTAGCGGATATTGTGGATGTAGCTCGTCTACTTACCGCAGACCCACAACACCGCGTACCGCTGTCTGCGTTCCAACCAGATATGCTATCAAATGATCCAATCTTGCCGATTGAAGAAGTGGTATCTAGCTACTACTTGCGCATGCAAGTAGCAGACCAAGCCGGTGTGATGGCAGAAATTACAGGCATCTTGGCGCAAAATAGCATTTCTATTGAAGCGCTATTGCAAAAAGAAGCACAAGGTGGCTTGGCTGAAATCGTGATCTTGTCTCACCTAGCGGTAGAGAAACAAGTAAACGCAGCGATTGCACAAATTGAAGCCCTTAGCGCGTCTCGTGGCAAAGTGGTCAAACTACGCATGGAATCGCTTGGCTAAGACTTGCTAACCGATAGTTCATAGACTATTTGTTAGATAATGACCAGCCAAAGGGGAGTCAACATGAGTACCAAATTTGCACTAATTGCGGCAACCATTGTGTCAGCGCTTTCTAGCTCGGCAATGGCAGCAGATGCAGCGGCGGTAAAAGAATTTCGTGATTCTTTTTATAACCGTTGCATGAGTGACAATGTATTCAAAGACATTGAAAACCTAATGGCTGGCATTAACGCTAGTTATGACGAGCAAGCTGCATGTACCTGCCTTGCTGATCGTACTGCGAAAGTGCCGGGTATTGTGGATGCGCTAGAAGAGAGTGATCAAGACTCTAAAAAAGCGCGTTGGGCCACACTTAAAATCTATGAAATGACTTTTACTTGTTCAACTGAAGTGGCCAAAAAAGCGGAGAAATCTCTCCGCTGAGCAATTGGTTTAGGCAGTTGGCACGCTTATTTCCTACATAGGTAGTCTGATGCAATACGTAAGTACCCGTGGTGGGATGTCACCACAAACTTTTTCTCAAGTGCTGTTGTCTGGTCTAGCACCGGATGGTGGCTTGGCCATGTGCGAAACTTACCCACAAGTCAGTTCAGATGAACTAAACGCTTGGCGTAAGCTTAGCTATGCAGAACTCGCTTTCGAGATTATCCGTAAATTTGCAACGGATATTCCTGAAGCGGATTTGCGTGACATTATTTCTCGCACCTATACAGAAGAAGTGTTTGGCACCGCAGATATTACGCCAGTAAAAACACTGGCACCGAATCTACATGTCTTGGCATTGTCAAATGGCCCTACCTTGGCCTTTAAAGACATGGCTATGCAGTTGCTGGGTAATTTGTTTGAGTACGCATTGGCGAAAAACAATGCTGAACTCAACATTTTAGGCGCCACCTCTGGCGATACTGGCTCTGCTGCCGAATATGCGATGCGCGGCAAAAAGGGCATTCGTGTCTTTATGCTGTCTCCGTATCAGAAAATGAGCCCGTTCCAAACTGCTCAGATGTTCAGCTTGCAAGACCCAAACATTTTTAACATTGCCGTAAAAGGCGTGTTTGATGATTGCCAAGATATGGTGAAAGCCGTGTCTAACGATCACGCATTTAAAGCGGCACACCAGATTGGTACCGTAAACTCGATCAACTGGGCACGTGTGGTTGCACAGGTGGTGTACTACTTCAAAGGCTATTTGGCGGTGACCTCTGACAATAGTCAGAAAGTGTCTTTCTCTGTACCAAGTGGTAACTTTGGTAATATTTGTGCTGGCCATATTGCACGCCAGATGGGTTTACCAATCGAGAAGCTAATCCTGGCTACGAACGAAAACGATGTACTGGATGAATTCTTCCGTACAGGTGTTTACCGCGTTCGCTCTTCTGCTGAAACCCAGCAGACCAGCAGCCCATCAATGGATATCTCGAAGGCATCTAACTTCGAGCGTTTCATTTTTGATCTGACTGGCCGTGATGCAGCACTGACCGCTGAACTATTCCGCAAGGTAGACCAAGAAGGTGGATTTGATCTTTCTGATTCGCCACTATTTGCCAAAATTGCCGAGTATGGATTTGTATCTGGCAGCAGCAGCCATGCAGACCGCCTAGTGACGATCAAACAAGTATGGGATCAGTTTGGCGTTGAAGTAGATACTCACACCGCTGACGGTATCAAAGTAGCGCTTGAAAAACGTGATGTGAATGTGCCGGTGTTGTGCCTGGAAACCGCACTGCCAGCAAAATTCGAAGCAACCATGATCGAAGCATTGGGCCGTAAACCTGCTCGCCCTGCTGCTTACGAAAATATCGAATCTTTGCCACAACGCTCTGAAGTGATGGAAGCCAGTGCAGAAGCGATCAAAGCATTTGTTGATGCACATACGAAGTAAGTAGTTGCAGAAAGCTCGTAAAAAAAGCCCGATGTAGTTTGCTACATCGGGCTTTTTGTTGCTCATTCGCTTAATGTAAACCAGACTCTATTTGGGAGAATGGATAAACATGCTGCAATCCATTTTTTGATACAAGCTCGACAATCTTTACTTGTTCAGAGGCAATTTCTGCCAATACCGCTTCATGGGTAAATTGGGTTGAACGATTATGCATTGCCACATATACCCAATCGATTACCTGAGACACACGCGCCCAGATTTCTGTTAATGGATCATTTTGTGCGATGGCTTCTTCAATTTCAGCACCGTATTCCGCACCACGATCACATAATTCGGCAATAAATTCCTTTGCACCTTCAGGATCTTCTTCACTTTCAATTGCCGTATAGATCGCTCGGACAGCATTTTCCTTGCCTGCCTCATCTTGCTGTTGTTCGGCAATTAATGCGGTTAACAGCAACGCATATTCAACAAACGTCCAGATATTAAAATCGCCAGAAAACGAAATACCGCTAAAAGGTTGCAAGAGTGACAACGCCGTTTCATTTTGCCCTAATACAAAATGGTACATCGCAATTTGGTAAGCAAACTCTAAGGTTTCTGCATCTGCCGCATTGAAATGGCTCATCGCCAGATGTTTTGCACTATCTAACACCTGCTGTGAAGACGCATCTAAAACGAAATTGGGCATGACTTTTCTCTATGGTTTGATGCTGCTATTTTATCAAACTGCCTCAATAAAGGATGAGTAGATTGCAGTCTTTCACAAAAGCAAGGCCCCATCTTTTAGACGGGGCCTTGCTTTTCGACAGGAGAGAGGTCGAAGGAGATTATTCGCTTAGCGCTGGGTAATCGGTATAACCCACTTCTGAACCACCATAAACGGTATCAAAATTCACTTCCGCCAACGCGGCACCACTCGCAAAGCGCTCGACCAAATCTGGGTTGGCAATAAATGGGCGACCAAATGCCACCGCATCCGCAAAACCACTCGCAATCGCTGCCTCTGCCTTTTCTGCGGTATAACCACCCGCGGCAATGATGACGCCAGAATAGCGCTGACGCACTGCTTGGCGGAAGGCTTCGGTAAACGCCGGTGCACCCGCCCAATCTGGCTCAGAAATATGAAGATAGGCTAGTTTACGTTTTGCTAATTCTTCGACTAAATACAATGCGGTTTCTTCTTGGCCAACATCAGACAGACCATTAAAAATACCGAGTGGCGAAATACGAATACCTACCCGATCTGCACTCCACTCACCCACAACGGCATCGACAACTTGCAAGACTAAGCGAGCACGGTTTTCTACGCTGCCGCCGTAATTATCCGTACGGTGGTTTGCCTCTGGTGACAAGAATTGATGCAACAAGTAACCGTGTGCAGCATGGATTTCAACCAGATCAAAACCAGCGCGACGAGCGTTATCGGTTGCTTTGCGATAGTCTTCCAGCAGGTCTTCTACCTCTGCTACTTCCATCGCGCGTGGTGCGCTGCAAGGCACGCGTTGCAGATTGCCATTTGCATCACGTGTATTGGTATTTGAATCGGCGGCGATTGCAGATGGGGCAATTGGCAATTCGCCATTTGGCTGCAAATCGGTATGAGAAATGCGACCAGTATGCCAAAGCTGGACAGACGTCACGCCGCCTTTCGTATGTACCGCTTCGTTAACGCGCTTCCATGCATTTACTTGTTCTTCGCTATAAATGCCTGGTGCGCCAGCGTAGCCTTTGGCGGTTGGAGAAATATGGGTACCTTCTGCAATGATCAAACCAGCAGAAGCACGTTGCGCATAGTGTGTCACCGCCAAGTCTGTTGGCACATCGCCCGGCTCACGATTACGCAAACGGGTAAGCGGCGCCATGGTAATACGGTTTTTTAAGGTCACTGCACCAGCTTGTAGTGGTGTAAATAATTTATCCAAACTCATTTGATTATCCCCAAGTTGCAACTGCATCAATAAAATAGACCAGTCGTCTATAAACTTATTCAAAAAAAGTCCATCGCTTTTGATGGACTACTACATTGATTGGTAACTTTATCGCTACTCAAATTATTGAATTATGCTTTGCCAAGCAACCATTCTGTTTGTTGCATGGCGAGTTTCACTGGTACGGACGATTGCTGCACTTTGTAAAGTAAGCTCGCCCCCACCCATAAGCTGTAAAGTGATTGCGCGGTATCTTCAGGGTTTAATGCGGCAGGTACAGAGCCATCCGCTTGCGCAACCCGAATCATCTCCGCAATGCCCTGCATCACCCGCGACATTCCGGTTTCTAATTCTTCTCGCATTGGCTCAGACAAATCAGACACTTCTGCCGCCAGTTTAATCGCCAAGCAAAATGAAGCATTTGCCGAGCACTCACTTGCGGATGTCCAACGCTGAAAATAATCCATCAACCGTTCACGGCCATTCGCAAACTCGTTTGAAGCTAAACGTAATCGAAGCCGATCACCGTATTGCTCAAAGTATCTTGCCAATAATTCCACTCCAAACCCTTCTTTAGATTTGAAGTAATGATAAAACGACCCTTTCGGCACACCAGCGGTTTGCAGGATCTCTGCCAAGCCAACAGCAGAAAAGCCTTTTCCACGAATAATGGCTTCCGCCGTATCCAGCAGATGTTCTTTTGTATCAGTGCGGGGGGTATCTTTCATCATGGGGCGAATAATATTAGACCAGTCGTCTAGTTGTCAAGCGAACAGTAGCCTAAGAGACTATTTGATACACAAACGATGAAAATAAGAGACCGTTTAATTGATTAACAGACGAGAGACAACAACACAGCAAGCAATTGAAATAAAATAAGAAATTCACCTAGGAATTAGAACGTTCAGTAGTAACTAGCATGGTCGTATCTTCCAAAGCGGCGGCGGAGTGCTCTTCTCCCTTGAACGTTAGCGCGAACTCCCCTGCCCCAACACATCGACCACCAACCAACAAGACCCCATTAATTACATAGATATATTCGTAACCATTGTGCGAATGGTTTTCAAAGGATGTGCCCTTTTTCATTTTCCAGAGCTTTACCCCTCCGCCCATTTCATTGATATACACATCCGCGCGACTAACGCCTGCACTCAACTCTTGCCAAGAGATATTCTCTAGATTGAGAAACTTCATGATCGCATCCTCGATCTTGTCTATGTTTTGACAATAGCATAGATGCCTAATAAAAGTGAGCCATTTAACATTTTCCAGACAAGAAGATATTCTTTACATTTTGATATTCATTTGTCACTTCAATGTCTAAGAAATCTCAATCCCAAATAAAAACCCCGTCAGACTTTCATCTAACGGGGTTTCATTTCTGACAATTATGTAGCTTATTCTGGTCGCATTTGCGGGAACAGAATTACGTCACGAATCGCTGCAGCGTCGGTCAGCAACATCACTAAACGGTCGATACCGATACCGCAACCGCCGGTTGGTGGCAGGCCGTGCTCTAGTGCGCGCACGTAGTCAGCATCAAAGTGCATGGCTTCATCATCGCCGGCATCTTTTTGTGCTACTTGCTGCATGAAGCGGTCTGCTTGGTCTTCTGGGTCGTTCAACTCTGAGTAGCCGTTGGCCAACTCGCGACCAACCACAAATAGCTCGAAACGTTCGGTGATACCGGCTTGCGTATCAGAAGCACGTGCTAGTGGAGACACTTCTGCTGGGTAGTCGATAATGAAGGTAGGGTTCCACAATTGCCCTTCTGCCACTTCTTCAAACAGTGACAATTGCAACCCGCCGATGCCATCGGTTAGTACTGGTTTGCCACCCACACGTTTGATTTCTTCTTTCAACCATGCGCGGTCTTGCAGTTGTTCGTCGGTGTATTGTGGGTTGTATTTTTTGATTGCCTGAACGATGGTTAGACGATCAAAGTGAGACAAGTCCACTGGTTTGCCTTGGTATTGAATGTGGGTTGTGCCACATACTTTTTTGGCTACCGATTGGATAACGCCTTCCGTCATTTCCATCATACGATGGTAGTCAGCGTAAGCTTCGTAGAATTCCATCATGGTGAATTCTGGGTTGTGACGAGTACTCATGCCTTCGTTACGGAAGTTACGATTGATCTCGAACACACGCTCCATACCACCCACTACTAGGCGTTTTAGATAGAGTTCTGGCGCAATACGTAGGTATAGCGGCATATCTAGCGCATTGTGGTGCGTCACGAAAGGTTTTGCCGTTGCACCACCAGGGATTGGGTGCATCATTGGGGTTTCGACTTCTAGGTACTCTTCATTCACCATGTAATCACGCACGCCTTGGATAATGCGAGAGCGGTTGATAAAGGTGGTACGAGAATATTCGTTAGAAATCAGGTCTAGATAACGTTGGCGGTATGCTTGTTCGGTATCGGTTAGGCCGTGGAATTTCTCTGGTAACGGGCGTAGTGATTTAGTCAGTAAGCGTAGTTCGGTTACTTTAACTGACAATTCGCCAGTTTTGGTTTTGAACAACACGCCTTTTGCAGCCAAGATATCGCCCAAGTCCCAGTGTTTGAACTGGCCTAGGATATCGGCACCCACATTATCAATACCAATGAATAGCTGAATACGGCCGCTCATATCTTGTAAGGTGGCAAATGCCGCTTTACCCATTACGCGTTTTAGCATCATGCGGCCAGCAACGGCGACTTCGATGTTTTCTGCTTCTAGCGCTTCGTTTTCTTTTTCACCATGGGCGGCGTGTAGCTTGCCTGCGTAGTGAGTGCGTTTGAAATCGTTCGGGAAAGCAGGGCCTTTTTCACGCAGTTCGTTCAGCTTTTGACGACGCTCTGCGATGATTTGGTTATCGTCCACATGGGCTTGAGTTTCTGGGGTTTGATTTTCTGCGGTCATGTTACGCTTTCTTCAATATATTCAGTGTGCTTCTGCAAATTCAAATAGGTGGCTAGCCATATAAGTCTGGATGGGCTCATCCGGTTGACCTAACCAGTGAATTTTTGTTTCTGATTGGGCATCCGTCCGGAAAGCGCCATAGGCTTTTCCACTATTTGGGTCGAACAGCATTAAGTAGCGTTCGCCTTCGCAATCTTCTGGTTTGCAGCCTTCGTACAGCACATACATGCGGCTGTTAAAGCTGGTGAGTTCAGATAAGCGCTGCTTACCGAAGCTAGCCAACCAAGGGTGGCTAGCAAATTCTCCGGCAAAGGTGGTTTCCCATGCAGTTTTTACATCGACATTTTTTGCCGCTGCCCGCGATGGCTCACCACCATAGTTTCTCAGCCCTGCTGGCCACTCGTTGGTATCGCTACCATGCGTGCCGTGCGCAAAGGCGGCTTGCGCCACCAGTACACCCAGAGCTACCAATAATTTTTTCATGACTTACACACCTTGCTTCAGGCTGGCTTCGATGAAGATGTCGATATCACCATCCATCACGCCTTTCAGGTTACCGACTTCCACGCTAGTACGCAGATCCTTGATACGGCTCTGATCGAACACGTATGAACGAATCTGATGACCCCAACCAATGTCTGACTTGCCGGCTTCAAGCGCTTGCTTTTCTTCGTTACGCTTACGCAACTCTAGCTCGTACAACTTCGCTTTCAACATGCTCATCGCTTCGGCACGGTTTTTGTGCTGTGAGCGGTCGTTCTGACACTGCACCACAATGTTGGTTGGCATGTGTGTAATACGAATCGCAGAGTCGGTTTTGTTAATGTGCTGACCACCCGCGCCGGACGCACGGTAGGTATCGATACGCAAATCAGCAGGGTTGATTTCGATCTCGATGCTATCGTCTACTTCTGGGTAAACAAACACAGACGCAAACGAGGTATGGCGACGCGCGTTAGAATCAAACGGCGACACACGCACCAGACGATGCACACCGGTTTCTGTACGCAATAGGCCGTAAGCGTATTCACCAGTTAGCTTCAAGCTCACGCTCTGAATACCAGCCACTTCACCTTCGGACTCTTCTAGCACTTCGACGGTAAAGCCTTTACGCTCGCCATAGCGGGTGTACATACGGTAGAGCATGCCTGCCCAATCTTGCGCCTCGGTACCGCCCGCGCCAGATTGGATATCCAAGAAGCAGTTGTTTGGATCTTGCGGATGGTTAAACATCCGACGGAATTCGAGTTTTTCGATTTCAGCTTGTGCAGAGGCAATATCTGCCTGCACTGCTTCGATCGTATCAGGGTCTTCTTCTTCGCGTGCTAGTTCGAACAAGTCAGCCGCATCTTTCAGGCTTTGATCCACTTGTTTAATCACTAGCACGACGTTTTCTAGGGATTTCTTTTCACGGCCCAATTCTTGGGCTTTTTCTGGCGTATTCCAGACAGCAGCGTCTTCTAGTAGACGGTCTACTTCTTCTAGGCGTTCGACCTTTTGGTCGTAGTCAAAGATACCCCCTTAGCGACAAGGTACGCTCGCTAAGATCATCTAGGGTATTTTGGATGGCGTTTAGAAATTCAGCTTCCATCGTATTCCTCTAGGCAACGTTTTTCGCTGCCTGCTTTCATGTAGCAAATGTAAACCCTTGATTATACACGAGAGGATGGGTGGTTTAGGGATTTATGATTAGGAAATTTCAGCAGCGCAACATATTGCCCGAACTAGCTATGTTCATCTGCTTTTGGACGATTCGCGTACTGTTTTAAGGTAGCAAAGAGCGCCTCTGCGGCTAATGGTTTGGGTAAGAAATCATTCATCCCTGCGGCCAAACATGCATCCACGTCTTCTTTCATGACGTTTGCCGTCAGCGCGATAATCGGTAATTTTTCATAGCCATCTAGGCGAATTTGCCGGGTTGATTCGTAGCCATCCATCACCGGCATTTGTACATCCATCAACACCAATTCAAACGCATGAGCACGAACAAGCTGTAAGGCCTCTTCGCCATTCCCAGCAGTAGCGACTTGGCACCCTACTTTTTCCAATAAGCGTTTGGCCACGAGTGCATTTACCGGATTATCTTCTACCAACAAGACATTTAACCCGGTCAACCCATGATCATCTGCACCCACAGGGGATTCATGAGCGAGTTTTGGCGCCTCTACTTTTTCTGGCGAAATCGTAAAATGGAAGGTAGAGCCCTTCCCTAATTCACTTTCCACTTGGATTTCGCCATCCATCATTTCAACCAAACGGCCTGAAATAGCCAACCCCAACCCTGTACCCCCATAACGGCGCGTCGTTGAAGCATCTGCTTGAGAGAAGCGTTGAAATAACCTTGATCTGGCTTCTTCTGAAATACCGATACCCGTATCGATAACGGAGAAGCGAAGTGATGAAGGTTGATTATCTACCTGAATCGTTTCTACTTTTAGTTGAACACTGCCTTGCTCGGTAAATTTAATCGCATTACCCACAAGATTGAGCAGCACTTGGCGCAGTCGGCCAGAATCTAGTTTGAACCATGCATGCGGAAGATTGCTTGGTTCAAATGATAATTCTACTTGGCGCTCGTGCGCCCGTGGCATGAGTAAACTTAAGACGCCTTGGCAAAGCATTCCGACATCGACCGGATGAATATCTAACTGTAAACGTCCCGCCTCAATTTTTGAGTAATCCAGAATGTCATTCAAGATACCCAATAATGCTTTACCTGAGTCGTAGATGGTATCTACGTACTGTCGTTGAATGGCGTCTAAATCGGTATCTTTCATCAACTGAGCCATCCCTAGTACACCATTCATTGGCGTCCGGATTTCATGGCTCATGGTTGCGAGAAACTCACTTTTCGCCCTAGTCGCATCTTCTGCCGCTTCTTTAGCTTCGATGAGCAATTGCTCTTGCGCTTTACGGCCAGAAAGATCTATCCAGGTTGATAAAATCACATCGCCATCATGACCGGGTAAGTTAAGAGAAATTGCAGTGACCTCGCATGGAAACTCGGTATCGTCTACCCGTTTACGAATCCAATCGAACCTAGCTTGCCCCGTTAGCATCAGCATGTGTAGATTTTCTAAGTGCGCTTCATCTCGCGCCCGCCCGCCTGCTTGAATCGGCGCAGAAAAGACAGAGACATGCTTACCTAACACTTCGCGTTTAGATTTTGCACGAAGCATATCCAGCGTTGATTGATTGCAATCTAAAATGCCATGTTTATCTGAATGTAGTAAGTGTGCGTTTGGGGAGTAATCGAACATGACTTTAAAACGCGCTTCGTTTTGCAAGCGCTCGGTCACGTCTAACATTAACCAAACTTCGCCAAACGCCCACTCGCAGTGAGTGATTTCAACTTGCTTCTGCTCTCCGTCTTTACGGTGAATAATGAGCGAGGTTCGATCTGAATATTGTTGAGACTGCTTGAGCGCATCTAAATTATCGACGGGATCCGTTTCAACATCGGCAAACAAAATTTTGGCCCAGTCCGCTTTCGTAATCACTTCCGAGCGACCAAACCCGGTTATTTTTTCAGCCGCCGCATTTAGCATCATGCGCTTACCATCCATCAGCGCCGCACCAATTGGCATGTTTTCAACAATCATTCGAAAGCGTGCTTCACTATGCTGGAGAGACAATAATGATTTGGCGGCATGTTCCACTGCATGTTGTCTAGTTTTCAGGGCAAGTAACAGCAGCAACCACAAGAGCAGCGACATCACACAACCAACCGTAGCGGTGACAATCGTGACCTTTTCGCTAAAACGTCCATCAATCGTCGAATAGGCACTGGTTACTAATCGCCAATGAGCGCCGGCAAACTGCAGATCTCTATTGGCCACAAATGCCCGATTTTTCAAATAATCGTCAGCGTGTTCCTCTTTGCCTCTTGCGCCATCAGCTTCGAATAGCAGCGTCTCTTTACCCTTGTGTACGCTAAAAATTTCTACATCAATTTGCTTACCACTATCGGTGTAGATATCGCCCAATAACCTTGGCGCACTAATTGGAAGATATACCCAACCTAGCAAAGCCTCTTGACGATCCGCAAAAGAATCAACCAGCATCGTTGCCTGGAATACTGGCAGCATCAATAAAAAACCCAATTCTTTTTCTTTGGTAAACTCAAGTATTACGGGTTTTGTCATGATGGTTTTGTTTAATTTAACCGATTCCATCAAGGCACTTAGACGAAACGGCTCAGTTGCTAAATTAAAACCAATCACCGCTTGATTATGCTCAATCGGTTCCAACATCTCGACCAAGTCATATTCTTCTAAGCTAGATCGAGACGGCATTTTTACATCTAAGCCAGACTCCTGTTTTAGCTGCTGCAAATAAATGCCCAACATATCTTTCGGGACATGCCTAACAAATCCTAAACCAATGGCGCCAGGAAAGTTTTTGTAAAATTCAGCCATGCGTAGGTAATCTCGAAAATCTGCTCGAGATACCTTTTGACTGCCTGAAAACAACCCTCTAGCTCCCATTAAACCAAGTTCATAACGTTGAACTCGATCTTTAATGGCGGCTTCAATTTTATTGGTTTGTTGATGGAAGTAAATTTCAGCGTCTGCACGTTGCTCACTATGCACATACCAAGCCATCCAGAAGCTAGCAGCAAATCCAACCAGCAATACGAATAGCAAAAAGCAACGCGCTACCAAGCCAAGCCCTGCTTCAGGCCCAGCCTTTAGATCACGGTGCAAAATTCGATCTAGAATATCCAATCCGTTTACTCAATAACTTGTTAAGTTTGCGCTATGTTGGCACCAAGACGCTGGTGGAGCCGTCTATCAGATGCTTTGACCGTCAGCACAATTTGAAACCTGCATTCCTCTTCGTAAAGGGATACAATGCTTTGTTGCTTAACTAGGTGCTTTGCGTTATCCCAAATGCAATCTCATGCGGCTAGGCTAATCGCTAAATTTTCTTAGTGACCACCATTACAACTGAAAAATCATTTTAAAAGACATTTATACACCGTTGATGATAGCCCTTTTCCAACGCACCAAATGGATAATTTGGTCGATTATTGTCCTGATTATAGGCATTTCTGCAAAAACTGCCGTTGCGAATGAAGAACCCGCAACTGAGGCAGTTTTTGCGAATAGCCGTACAAAAATTGCACAAATTCGTATCCTTGAAAAAAGCTCTAACGCGAAAGCGTCATTAGGCTCCGGTTTTATTGTTAGCCCCCAAGGACTACTGATTACCAATTACCACGTGATATCCGACTTAGTCTTTCGACCAGATCTCTATCGAGGCGAAGTTTTTTTTGACGATGGCGAAAGCCGCCCGCTAAAACTAGTCAACTTTGACGTAGTGCATGATTTAGCCTTGCTATCCACCAATAAGAGTAGCCCACAATTTTTTGAAATCAATCCTGCTCCACAACCTAAGGGAAGCAGGGTGTATGCAATTGGCACGCCACACGATCTTGGCTTCACTATTGTAGAGGGAACATATAACGGGCTTCTTACAGGTAGCCTGTATGAGAAAATCCATTACACCGGAGCGATCAATAGCGGCATGAGTGGTGGCCCAGCCATCTTGCCGGATGGAAAAGTAGTGGGTATTAACGTGGCAACGGCGGGTAACCAAATTGGTTTCCTAATCCCATCTGTTTACGCGCTTCGATTAATTAAGCGACCGCCACAAACCCACCCCCACCCAATTGAATGGCTGCGCCAACAATTAATCAACAATCAAAGCAATATCGCCAACACCATTACCAAACAACCGATGCAAACCGCGAATTTCCATGGTTATCGCGTACCAGTGACGCTTGGTGATTTTTCAAAATGCTGGGCCGATACCGATCAACCCTCTGGCGGTGTTTTCGAGCGATTCTCCCAACAGTGCTCAACAGAGGACGATCTATTCTTATACCGTGATTACAGCACTGGAAAACTAGAGTTTCAGCACGACTTTATTCGTGCAGACAAATTAAGCCCACTTCGTTTTTACAACCTGTACCAACAGTTTTTTGCTCGCCCCTATGATGATATGGGCGGCCCACCAGAGGACATGGGGCAATTCGATTGCAAAACAGACTTTGTCAATCCTAATGGGCTAAAAATGAAATTGGCGTTTTGTGTTCGGCCATATAAACGCCTACCCGGTCTATACGACATGATCGTTAAACTAGCGACACTCAATCAAAACCATGCAGGCTTAATTAGTTCCTACCAAGTATCTGGAGTTAGCTTTATGAATGCCAGAAAACTGGCATACCAATACGTAGGAGCATTCGCATGGCAGAAGTAGTCTTTGTAGAAGTGCTCGACACGCATGGAAAAGTGTTTGAGCGCTATCGATTAGTCGACTTGCCCATCACGATTGGTCGCGATTATAAAAATACAATTATTATCGACGATCAAACCGTCTCCTTGCTGCACCTTTCCATTCAAAAAAATGAGGATGGGAAACTAGGTGTTTTAGATTGCGTGAGTGAAAATGGCACATGGCACGAAGAACGGCCAATCAAGTCAATTTTGGTTGGCAATGATCTTACGTTGCGCTTAGGTGAGAGTGAAGTTCGCATTCGAACAGAAGATACCGTACTCCCACCCACCATCCCTATCGACCCTGCGCGTTTACTTCGTCCAACCTTAAATAAAAAGCTCATCTTTTTTGCCTTATTTCTGCTTAACATTGGCGAAGCGGCTTTTGATGGATACTGGAATAGCTTTGCGCCTAAAGCACTCCCAGATATTTTGTTGACGCTAGCGCCTATTTTGATAGGGCTACCACTTTGGGCAACCATCTGGGGGATTATCGGCAGGATTTTTGCGGGCCGAGCTTTATTCTTTACTCACGGAAGTATCGGTGCAATTGCACTACTTTCATTACTGCTGGCGATCAAACTTCAGCATTTTATTGCCTTCGCCTTTAACGCCCCCGAATTAGCCAAATGGCTCGACCTAGGCCTATATGGAATAGGTATAGGGCTAACGAGTTACTTCCATTTACGTTTAGCTAGTCGACTAAGCCCCAACTTATTGAAAACAGTCAATGGCATCCTCATCGCTATGTTCTGGAGTGTCTGGCTACTAGGAGATTACGCATTTGGATTAACCTCTGAGGGTGAATTAGATGTTGATACGACATTGCTCCCACCTGCAGCACGCTTAACGCCAGAAAAATCTCTAGAGGAATTTATGCTAGAGACGGAAACACTAGGGGAAGACCTCCCCGAAGAACGCACGCCAGCGGTTAACCTCAGCCAGAATAATTCCGCATCAACAAAGTAACTAATATAGAAGTCACCCCCATGAGCCATTTTGCAGAACGTCTAAATCACATCGCCCCGTTTCATGTTATGGAACTGTTAGCTAGAGCCAAGGCACTTCAAGCAGATGGGCACGATGTGATTCATATGGAAATTGGCGAGCCCGACTTCACCACCCCCGCAACGATTGTCGAAGCGGGTATCGCAGCGTTGCAGTCAGGCAAAACAGGGTACTCTCCGGCATTAGGTATTCCAGAACTACGGGAAGCTATTTCACAGTTTTACAAAGATAAGTTCGGAGTGAATGTGCCGGCAAGGCGAATTGTGGTGACTGCAGGCGCATCTGGCGCACTCATGCTTGCGCTTGGTGCACTCGTTTCATCCGGATCAGAAGTATTGCTCACAGACCCAGGCTACCCTTGCAACCGGCACTTTGTTCGTACGCTAGAAGGCACTCCCATCAATATTCCTGTTGGTCCAGATAGCAAATATCAACTCACAGTCGAAGACATTGCACAGTATTGGACAGATAAAACGGTGGCAGCACTTGTCGCCTCTCCGGCCAATCCGACAGGGACGGTGCTAAGCCAAGCAGAAATTCAATCACTACATCAAGCATGTGCTCACAAAGGTGGCACCCTTATTGTTGATGAGATATATCAAGGATTAACTTATGGGTTTGAGCCACAAACAGCGCTAGCTATTTCAGACGATCTATTTGTAATTAATAGTTTTTCCAAATACTTTCAAATGACCGGCTGGCGACTCGGTTGGATGGTAGTGCCAGATGCGTATTTAGATGCGGTCACTAGACTGGCACAAAACCTATTTATTGCCCCACCAACCCCCGCACAATACGCAGCACTTGCAGCATTTACCCCGACCACCATCGAAATATTAGAGTCTAGAAGACATATCTTTGCTGAAAGAAAAGCCGCGCTGAAACCCGCCTTACTAGATATTGGATTTCAAATTCATGCAGATCCACAAGGCGCATTTTATTTTTATGCTGATTGCCAGCATATTGCAGAAGATAGTTACGCATTAGCTAAAAATGCGCTAGAAAAAGCCTATGTCGCCATCACCCCTGGCATCGATTTTGGCTCGCACTTAGCAAGCCAGCACATTCGGATTGCCTATACAGCAGAGACAAATATCCTGCTAGCGGCAGCAGAAAGACTCCAAAAGCTGATCAAGCAGGGCTAATGGTCAATTCCAGCGTATAAATAACCTTGCGAAACGCCAATTCGCTTTCTATGATGATAGTTGACTTTATGCATTTTGATAGCAATATGCATAAAGCATAATATATACTGAGCGTATTGATGAATACCTCCGCCATCATAAGCAATCGATGATGAACCAAGTGGTCTTTTCGCAGTCCATCAGACAGCGCATCACGCTTGCATAATATGATTTAGGCGCGAAAAAACAGCGTCGTACCTAGTTGATTTCAACACGGCAAAATTAGCGATTTGGGCAAGCTAATTGATAAGCCAGATAAGAAGAAGTAGACCACATGATCGAATTAAAAGATTTAGTCACCGCCTTATTAAGAAAACCCAAAGATGGGGAAGTTTATAATCTGGATACAGCAACCCAGATGATGAACAACATCACCACGCAAGAAATAGGCACTGCTCATCAAGCAATTCGACAATCGATAAAAGACCTAAACGAAAACGATAGCATCAATGCGAAAGAGCGATTTCGCACCCTAAAATATATTGATGACAAAGCACAGTCTATCCAACGCGGCCTAGAAACCGACGCACTTCGGCATATTGTGCTTCACCCTAAAACCAGCCGCCAAATGATCCTCTCGATTGCGGGTTATTGGCAATTATTGTCAGATGGTTATCGCATTCTGCTGCAAGAAATCCAAAGAAAAGGCGGTAAACTGCTCGTTCAGCAAATGCCTGAAATTACGATTCGAGCCATCTTTGGTTTTACAGAACAGGCACGCTGGAAAAGCATCTTATACCAACCAATTGACGACAAAATTTGGCGTAATCTAGACCGTCTGTTTTCGCTTGCAGAGCAAAACAAGTACGAGAAAGAAACGATCATCGTACATGGCAGAACGGTGAGTTGCGAATCGCTCTTTCTTCGCCCTCATCTACTCAATCTTGCGCAAACCGACACAATGACGCCAGGGCAAATCGATTCACTCGATAGATGGCTTCAAGCAAACTTACTGTCTCTTTCATTAGAAAAAGAAATCAAACCGCATAAACAAATTTATGCAATTAATTTAGAAGCACACCAGCCGGCACATCGATTACGAAGAAACATGATCGATGCAGGTTATCGCTATCTAAACACCACCCCTCTAATCGATGCAATGCAAGTCACCATGCAACGCGTGAAAAAGGGCGATACGCCTGTCCACCTTAGCTTGAGTGAACGATTTAGTGTAGAGCACGATCTAGCCGCTTTAGACAAAGCCGCACACTGCTGGTCTAAAGAAAATTATCCAAACCGTAAATTTGAGCGTAAACCCATTAATAAACCTGCCGTTGTTAAGTTTGGGCTGAACGGCATTTTTGAATTGCTAGAAGGTAAATATACCCCGCCTACTGGCACCCAAAGCACTGACAAACCTACTAGTATTGAATACGATATTCTAAAACGTCGTGGCGTTGGCCAATCACTAGGGGGTCATACCGAATCGCCACCACTATTTGACGAGAAAGAACTCACTAACTGGAGTCTATTGGACGAAAGCCAAAGTGGGGTGGGAATTGTTGGAGATGGAGAATTACCTAAAGGCGTAAAAATAGGTGAGCTAGTTGGCATCAAAAAAGACACCTTATTTTTTATTGGCATCGTTAGAAGAATCCAACGTAATAATTTATTGAAAATTGGTGTCGAGCTTTTCACCCATCAAGCAAGGTTAGTTTCTCTCTCCTTAGTAAATGGAGGAGAATCACACCTAGCCGTCTACTTAACCGAGGATAGCGAATCCCAGTTACCTCGAAACTTACTAACTAACAACTCTGAAGTCTGGCAATCAGCGAAGCCTTATGTACTTCAAGCAGGCAAGCAGAAATACAAGATAGAGCTAACCACCAATAATAGTAATCACGCAAATTATGGAAGATTTGCTTTCAAAGTCTTAGAAAAACTGGAAGGCTAGCGATAGCCCCTCAATAAAAAGCACTATCCAGTGCTTTTTATTGATCTGTATCTGTGACTGTATCCGCCACTTCCGTAGAAGCTTTACTAGTATCGACAGTTGAAACAGGCAACTTTACTCCGCCATGTCGAATAAACTTCCAAGCACCAGGAATACCATTTACTTGCCAGCCACTATTTGGCAAATGAAGCTTGCTAGAGGCTATAGACAAATTACCGGTAATTTTTTCCCCATCCGCAACCAGTGCGCCATTCGCCTCGACGGCCGCACCAATCAGACTCAGGTTAGATAAATTCCACTTACCATCACTAAGAGACAATTGAGTGGATAGCGAAAGAAATAGTGTTCGCCCACTCGCCTGGAACATTTTTTGATCCGATTGAGCTACGTCTAATAAGTCAGCACCAGACAAACTGCCGTTTGTCATTCTCATCTGACCAGTCAGTGCCATTCGTTTTAGAAGAGGCTCAGTGGCATTCAAGCCTAGTTGCATTTGAAGATTGCCAGACACATCGGCATCTGAAATTAATTGCAACGACTTAAACAAAGAAGTGCGTGATGGCACCCCTTTAATCCCTAAGTTAGCACTTAACATATCAGGAGATTGTGAAATTCTTGCAGAGCCAGAAATTTTTCCGCCATCTAATACGGCAGTCAGTTTTTCTATAACAACACCTTGCTTTGCCCACAAACCAGATACATCCGCGTTGTTTACTACAATGCCACCAATCGACATTTGTGGCGCAGCCCAATTAAACTGATATCCAACCGGTGAACGGTTTAGTTCTACCTGAACCGTTTTATCAGAATCCGACAAATTCAGTTTAGTTAAACGACCATTCTCAATACTGCCAGAACCAAACAAACCCGCCATCTCTCCGACAGAAGTGCCAATTTTAATGTTACTAAAGTCCACGGGTAATGTCGCCGGATAGCTAACATGCAGACCCTCCAGTAAATCCATAAGTTGAGCGGATTGCACCTCCACCCCACTAACAGAGAGAGAGGTAAGCTCTGTATCTTCTGCCCATAAACCAGACAACGATGTGCCAACCCCTAACTCTGACATCGCAGGGCACGCACCAGCCGCAGTAAGACCTTCGGCCTTGATATTGACCGAGGGTAGTAGTTGAAGTCGCACACCTTGATAGCTCGGCGCCTCTCCACATACTGCATTTAAGTGATGATTAATTGCAGTTGGATGCAAAGGTAAGGTGACAAATTGCATCCCGATCACACCTAGGACGCTAACAGCAACAATGGCACCGCCACTAATGATCAGCGGTTTAAATAACCGACGCACAGAAATAGTAGGGATTGTCAGTTTAGGTTTTTCTTTTTTTATCGGCTTTGGCGCAGGCTCAAATGCAGGAAACTGACTATCAATCTTACTTGTATTGATCGGTTTGTATGAACCAAATGAAGGATGCTGCGACGATGTAATCGGTTTCGATGTATCAACCATTGGCCTAGCAACAAGAAAGCTAGGCTCTACTCTTTCTTCTAGAATGGCAGATGCGGTAAGTTCATGAGCCGCCCCTTCTTCATGCACACTCGTCGGGGCAAGAACAGGACTCTCATCGATGGGACCAAAACTTCCGGCAGGAGCAATCAGCCCATCTCGCCATAATGAAGCAATATAGGCAGGGACATTATCTGTGCC
This sequence comes from Leeia speluncae, assembly GCF_020564625.1. NCBI lineage: Bacteria > Pseudomonadati > Pseudomonadota > Betaproteobacteria > Neisseriales > Leeiaceae > Leeia > Leeia speluncae. Next base: position 336,991 of record NZ_JAJBZT010000004.1, on the reverse strand, counting down.
TGGTAGCTTTTCAATTAATTCAGCAGCACTAATCTGGCCATCAATCAAGATCAACACCAACCTGGCATTTCTATCTAATTGAAGCCCCCGAGTACGAACCTCGTCTTCACCCTGCGGGGTTTTTTCAAAGATGAGCCCTTGCTGAATATTCATATTGTACTTTTTCGCCTAACAAACGATTCATCGACAAATGTCGATCTTACCCTTATTGAGAGTAAGTTTATTACAAAGAAAGGGGCATGCGTTACATACATCAAATTAATACTGAAAAAACACTTGCATGCGCCAATATATTTACATATTCATTACGAATATCACACAAAAACTCACTCCCGCTCAAGCGAGAGCCGAATGAGAAATTACGGCTTAAAACCTAGTACAAAGCACTAAAGCATGACCATCTGGTCAGTTGTTTACGTATGAAATGTCGAAATAATATGACATTGATTTATATCATAATTTTTTTTGAATAAACAGCATTAAAAGAATTGCTTTTTAAGAAATTTAGCTAGATAATCACGGGCTTGTATCAATGGTGGGCCGCCCCGCATTGCAAGATTGGAACCTGGTCAGGTCCGGAAGGAAGCAGCCATAACAGTTAACTGCAAGTGCCGGGGGAACGGCTCGCCACCTCACCGTCATAATTTTATTGCATTTGCAAGAAATTTGGTCTATATAGAAATCATGGGTGCCTGGATTTCGAACTTGACTCTTATTGATGTCTACAGGCATGAATGTGTTTAATAGGCAACTACTGGATCAAGGACCTCACCATGAAATTATTCGATAAAATCCCTAATCCTAGAGATATTCGTAAAAAACTAGGTCTGAACCAAGAAGAGTTCTGGACAAAGATCGGTGTGACACAAAGTGGCGGTTCTCGCTACGAAAGCGGTCGTAACATTCCAAAACCAGTTCGCGAGTTATTACGTCTTGTGCACGTTGAACACTTGGATCTAAGTAAAGTTCGTCGCGAAGATTTCGAAATTGTTGAATACCTAAGAGAACAGCATCCAGAACTATACAAAAAGCTGAAAAAAGCAGCTAAAGGCTGGAAAGCTGGCGGTGACGGCAAGATGGATCTTGAAGGCGATCTGTAAGTCTATCCCACAATTAAGCCTGTTAGTGCCCCTCGCCCGACAGGCTTAATGAAATCACATTACAACTAGATTTTGTAATGCGCATAAAAAAACCATCTATTTCCAGTAATAGATGGTTTTTTTGTTGCTAGCAAAGTCATTTGATCAATGCGCAGTAGCCCCAGCAGCCCCTTCATCACCAGAGAACAAAGCAACCACATCTGAAGTATCAAATACATAGCGAGTACGACAAAACTCACAAGAAATTTCAATGCTGCCTTGCTCTTGCAAGACATCTACCGCCTCTTCTTGTCCCATCATCTTGATCATATTGCCCACTTTGTCTCTTGAACAACGGCAGCCAAATTCGACAGCAGACTCGGTTAGCAACTTCACTGTATATTCATTGAATAAACGATAAAGCACTTCTTGTGCATCTAGATTCAATAACTCATCTGCTTTTAAGGTGCGAGCCAAATGGCCAACGGTTTCCCAATCTTCAGGCTCTCCATGTCCTTGTGGCAGCTTTTGAACCAAAAGCCCGCCGACACTCGTTTCACTAGAGGCCAGCATTAGGCGGGTATCTAGCTGCTCGGATTGCTTCATATAGTTTTCAAGCACTTCAGCAACGGTATTACCCTCCAAGGCCACAATCCCTTGATAAGGTTGTGCAACACCGATTTGGTCAATGGTAATCACAAACTGCCCATTACCCACCATTTCCGAAAAGCTTAAGCCGGCAAGTTCGCCATCCCACTTGGCTGTAGCTCGCACCACCAAATCGGAAGTACATTCCACTACGGCAAGCTTTAACTGACCTACACCTTGAATCTGTAAAATCAAGCTACCTTCAAACTTTAAGTTTGCACAGAATAATGCACTCGCCGCTAACAATTCGCCCAGAATGGTTTTTAACACCGCAGGGTATTCATGGCGCTTTAAGACTTCTTGCCAAGACTCTTCTAATTTAACGATGGCGCCACGAGATGGTGCATTATCAAAAATAAAACGCTGTAACTGATCAGACATATACATTCCACTAAAAAAACAAAACCTACCTGCCGAGAGTAGATTGCAGATAGGTAATTTACGCTATTCAACGAGGGATTAACGCGATTCACTCTCTGATGTCACGGAATACAGTGTCATCGGCAGGCTAGAGTTAATATCAAACATACAACCTGCTTCAACGCCAATCTTAGCGATCTCTTCGGCTGTTTCGCATTGGTCATAAACGGCATTCATAGCACCAATTGCAAATTCACGCCCACTACCAATCGCCCAAAAACGGGTATATTCGTACACCTCTCGCATTGAAAACACACCAAAAATCCCTTTGGGATTGGCTAGCAAGATAGACATATGATTCGACTCGTAGGGATCGTCCTCTTCTTCTTTGGGATTTAAGAAGAAATCATCCTTTAGCTTTGGATGTAGTTTTCGGAAGGTCTCAAATATTTCCGACCGACTGCCTAACGCCAATGATTTTTGCTTTTTCAATAACTGCTGCATCACTAAATCATGGGCTGCACTGCCAGAGATTCCCATGTAAGAACCTTTGATGGAAAAAATCTTATTCCAAGCAGCATCTAAACCAGATGAAATTCTTGTTTCACCAAATGTAGATTGGCTATCAGCAGCAATGACCATCTGATTATGCTTACGAACGACTACAATTGTCGTCATCAATGAGACTTTCTATTTTAATTTTCAATGGCTTATTTTAGCCGATGTTACAACGGCTGACACGCTTAACGCACATAAGCCAAGGTCATGCCATCGCCTAATGGCAACATTGCAATTTGAACACGCTCGTCTTCGTACACCATTTTATTAAATTCGCGCATGCTTTCAGTATCTTTATCGTCGAACTCTTCTTTTGCCACATTGCCATGCCAAAACACATTATCAATGATAATTAAGCCGCCTTTTTTCACCAGCCTTAAACATGACTCATAGTATTCAGGATAATGTGGTTTATCGGCATCAATAAATGCTAGATCAAAAGAGCCGGCAGCCCCTTCGCTTTCAAGTTCTGCCAGGCTTTCAACCGCTGGTCCAATACGTAAATCGACCCGATCAGAAAAGCCCGCTTTGTCCCAGAATACTTGCGCAATTTCAGCGTATTCTTCCCGACGTTCTAGTGCAACAATCGATGCATCACTGGGTAAGTTCAACCCAACTGCTAAGCTACTCCCCCCGGTAAAAACGCCAATCTCTAAATAACGCTTCACATTAAGCAACTTGACTAATAGTGCAAGCAATTGCCCCTGTTCAGGTGCTGTCGCCATACGGGACATCACCATGTCACTCGTATCTTCACGCAACTCTTTTTGCAGCGGGTGCTCTTTCACTGAATGCTGAATAAAATAGTGATAGAGATCTTCGGTTAGGGGGAGGGTTTTTTGTGTCATCGGCTTCCTCGCATTCTGACTGTTCTCAATATAAAGTGTGACTCACTTTAAATGCCGAAAGTTTTTATATTTACCTAGTGTAGATGCAATTAAAGAGGAGTTCAAACTCCCCCTTAATCGTAAAATCTGGATGGTTATTTCACCGTGTTTCTGGGGGTGCCATTGAAGAATGCTTCAATATTGCCAACTAGCTGTTTTGCCAAGCCATTCATTGCTTGCTGGCTTGACCATGCCACATGCGGTGTCACTATCAAGTTAGGTAACTGCACATTAATCAATGGATGACCCTTTCTTGGTGGTTCTTCTGGCAACACGTCAATCCCCGCACCACCAATTTTACCTTGTTGCAAAGCGCTAATTAATGCTTCTGCATCCACTAAGCCACCACGCGCGGTATTAATTAGAATGGCGGATGATTTCATCATCGCCAATTCATCATTAGAAATTAAATGCTTGGTTTCTGCGGTTAACGGACAGTGCAGGCTAATTACATCACTCTGTTTAAGTACGTCTTCAAATGACATTAACCCGTTTCGAATCGTCGTTTCACCTTTACGCTCTGCATAAACAACATTCATCCCTAGTGCTTCAGCTTTTGCAGCAAGCGCCTTTCCTAACTCGCCTCTGCCGATGATACCCAAGGTGCTACCGGCAATATCAAAGATAGGTTGATCAAACATACAAAAATGATCTGCCGTTTGCCAAGTGCCTTCAGATAACCGTTGTTGCCAGAGAGGCAATGCTCTACGCAAAGCCAATATCAATGCCAGTGCATGCTCCGGAACGGTTTGCAATGCGTAGCCTCGAATATTCGATACGTACACGCCATTCGCTCTACACCATGCCACATCAACATTATCTGTCCCTGTCGCGGCGACGGCGATTAATTTTAAATCTGGCAATTGAGCGAGTATTTCGCTCGTCATTTTTACCTTATTTAAGATAGCAACCGTAGCACCTGTTAATCGCTCAACAATTTCATCTGACGACGTTTTGTCGTATGTAATTAGCTCAACCTCGTAGGGAATCGTTGGGAGAGGTACAGGCAAAGATCCTTGGTCAAGAAAGACAACTTTATGCATCATGGCATCCAAATTTCATCAATGTTTGGAGGATAGCACAGGCCTTAACGCAATTTTTCGGCAAAAGTTGTAAAAGTCGCCTTTCGGATGTCATGTTTGCATGCTAGGATGATTTTGGGCCTCCAGCCTGAAAAGCGCGATTTCGCGCCATTAAACTAGACAAAGTTACCTGGAGAGGAACATGACTGCACAACAAAAAATTGCTTTAGTCACTGGTGGTATGGGTGGTATTGGAACAGCAATCTGCCGCAAATTAGCAGATGCCGGTTTTAAAGTAGCAACCACTTATAGCCGCCCAGGGAAAGAAGCGGAATGGCTGTCAGCACAAGCCGCAGAGGGTTATCAGTTTTACGCGTATCAATGTGATGTAACCGATACAGATGCAACAGCAGCTGCCATTCTGAAGCTCACCTCAGAACTAGGCTCAATCGATGTTCTTGTGAATAATGCCGGTATTACTCGTGATGGCACTTTCCGCAAAATGTCGAAGGATGCTTGGGACGCAGTAATTTCCACCAACCTTGACTCATTGTTTAATGTAACCAAACCAGTGATCGAAGGCATGTTGGAAAAGAGCTGGGGCCGTGTCATTAATATCAGTTCAATTAATGGACAAAAAGGCCAGTTTGGTCAAGCCAACTACTCTGCAGCAAAAGCAGGTATGCACGGCTTTACCATGGCATTGGCTCAAGAAGTTGCGAAAAAAGGCATTACCGTTAACACCATTAGCCCAGGCTACATTGGTACCGACATGGTAATGGCGGTAAAAGAAGAAGTACGTAATCAAATTATTGCTGGTATTCCAGTTGGCCGTTTAGGCAAGCCAGAAGAAATTGCAGGTTTGGTTGCTTACTTGGCAAGCGAAGATGCTGGCTTTATGACTGGTGCAGACCTTGCTATTAACGGTGGTCAGCACATGATGTAAGCGTCGTCTAACGACTGAGAAAAACGCCAGTTCTGCTGGCGTTTTTTTATGGTTTGATTGGTGCATATAAATCAAAGCGCGTACTTTCTCCAGATTGAGACCCTGAAGGCTTTAACCCAGCAAGAAAAGGCGCTTGTTTTGGCCGCTTCACCACCACTCGCTTCTTCGCCACTCGTCTAGCCAAATCTAATAAGCTATCCGCATCTGGGTCGCCACTTAGCAACTGCTGAAAAATAAACATGCTTTTTTTGGCTTTTGCTTGCTTCCCCTTTTCTGGAAACATGGGATCAAGAAAAACCACATCAAATGAAGCAGGCGCTTGTTTGGCAAGAAACTCATGTGCATCCACATGATTTAGCGTCATCCGTTGGATGATATGGCCCACCTCAGCATCATGAATCGCTCGGCGTAAACCATCTTCGAGCAATGCTGCCGCCAAGGCAGTGCGCTCACATAAAGTGACATGACACCCTAGACTAGCCAACACATAAGCATCCCCACCCAGTCCAGCAGTGGCATCCAACACTGTCAGTTGCTCGCCCGCTTTAGCACCCACCGCCCTTGCAACAGGTTGGCCAGCACCACCACCAAATTTGCGACGATGTTCATGCGCACCTTCTGCAAACTCGACTTTTAAAGGGCCTGGGGCTTGCGGACCACCAGACATTAATTGCAAACCTAGCTCATCCAGCATCAACCAAAATGCTAGATCGCCAGAAGGTTCCGCCTGAGAACACCATTCAAACCCATACGTTACAGAGATCTCTTTACCCAACTCTGACAGCGCAGCACTAGAAAATAGTGGCAATTGAGCAGATAAATCATTTATCATATTTTCATTTGTCATATAAATGCTTTTATTTGTTGCTAGTTGGCTACTTGGTGTCGTCATTTCGCTATGCTTACCTAGTTTGCCACCCTTCTCTTGGCTGTCTATTTTACTGGCTTTCGTTATTATTGGCGCTGGTATTCTGCAGCAACACTTTCGCTCACTGACAATCGCTGGTGTGGCCATATTATTCGCTCTAGGGACTACAATCCCAAGATTAGCTAGTCAGCAGCACCAGCAAATAGTTGTCTCAGAATTTCTCGACCACCATCTCAATCAGGCATTTACGGTTACTGGCCATATCGCCTCTATACCTGTCGTCAAACCACATTATCGCTCCGCCTTATTCACCGTTGACGCATCCGAGCAACTACCGGAAGCGCTTCATTTAATCAAAATATCTGCAACAGATGAAAGAGGCGCATCGCTTCCACAATGGCAAGCTGGTGAGTACGGTAGTTTTACGCTACGAATTCGCCCCATCCAAGGACAACTAAATCCGGGGCTACAAGATAAAGAAACGTGGAGTTTTCGAGAAGGTATTCAAGCAGAAGCCTACGTGGAAAAATATGCCCCAATTACCGCACAAGAAAGTTACGCATGGAATAGATTATTACTTCGCATGCGACATTATTTCCTAGCAAGTATCCAGCAAACACTAAAATCCGAGTCACAGTTTGGCATCATTACCGCACTCACGATTGGTGATCAGCAATATATTAGTCAGGACGAATGGAATTTATTTAGAAAGACAGGTATCACGCATTTAGTGTCTATCTCTGGATTACACATCACCCTATTTGCTTGGTTAATGAGCAAACTCAGCCTATTTCTCTGGAAACGGTCAGCCTATCTTTGTCGCCACATCCCAGCACCAACCGCCGCGCTAATTTCCGGCATGTGTTTGGCGACGATGTATACGGTGCTATCCGGGTGGTCGGTCCCGGCACAACGAACCTTATTCATGCTACTGATTATTGGCAGTATTCGACTAAGTGGCCGCCATATTCAAACCCTTCCACAATTGGCATGTGCACTTTGGCTAATTCTATTAATTGACCCGTTATCCGTGCTCGCACCTGGCTTTTGGCTATCATTTGGCGCTGTGGCTACCTTATTATGGGTCAGTGAGGGTTATTTAATATCACCTCATAAAATGACCATCTGGGTACGCACGCAATTAGGATTAACCTTGATTCTAACGCCCGCCCTACTTTTACTCTTTCAACAGTTTTCGATTATTTCTCCGATTGCCAATTTAGTCGCCGTCCCTGTTGTCAGTATTTTTATCACCCCTATTGCACTTGCGGGACTAATCTTTCATCCCCTCCTCATTCTTGCCGCGAAACTAATGACGTGCCTTATGTGGATCATCACGCCTTTAGGACAGCTAAGCTTTGCTAGTATCCAATTTGCCGCACCCAGTATTAGCCTAACCATACTCGCCACTTTGGGTGGAATCTTACTACTCACCCCAAAGGGATGGCCAGGCAAGTCGACGGCCCTCTTGTTAATTTCCCCGATCTTTCTACCAACCACCCAACGGCCAACAGTTGGGGATGTCCATATCGTCGTACTAGATGTCGGCCAAGGCTTATCCGTTTATATAGCGACAGCTGAACATGACATCATCTTTGACACGGGCCCCTCATTTAAAACTTACAAAGACAGTGGCCGGGACATCATTCTTCCGTTTCTGAAACAACAAGGGGTAAACCAACTGTCAGGATTAGTTGTCAGCCATAATGACAACGATCATAGCGGAGGGGCGAAAAGTATTTTAGAAACTCTGCCTGTGTCTAATTTTTATACCTCGCTAGACAGCCAACACCCACTGTCAAAGATTCAGGGACATCACGTCACGTGCAAAACTGGTTTAAATTGGAAGTGGGATGATGTTGCCTTTACCTTTTTATCCCCTGATCAATCGATTCTCGACGCAGAAAATATCGGGGACAACCACAAAAGTTGCGTACTTCGAATTAGCACCAAGTCTGGCGCCATACTTATACCTGGTGATGCAGAGATTCCAGAAGAAAATAGCATGATGGCAAACTGGGCCAAAGAACAATTGAAAAGTGACATTTTGGTTGCAGGCCACCATGGAAGCCAAACTTCCTCATCGCTAGCATGGATTCAAACGGTTCAACCCAAAGAAGTCATTTTTACGGCGGGAAAAAACAATCACTACCATCACCCTAATCGACAAGTCGTTGATCGCTTTAAAATGGAGAATGTCAGAACATGGACAAGTGCAACGGATGGGGCAATCTCGATTGATTTAAAAGATGGCAGGTATGAAATCAGTAAAATGAGATCAAGCAAGGCCAGTTTCTGGCATACACGTCACCACTGACACACCTAGACAATGTTTCTCACCTGACATTTCAAAAGAAGCTCGATGCAATGAAGACAACGTTGCAGGTGTTTTTCCAGGACGAGTCAGCGTAACAATGCAGTTGGCTAATTTCGTATGCATAACCGCATCTTTCGCGCCAACGCCAGGCATCGTAAACCGGGCAAAAAAGGCCGCAGGCGCTTGTACCTGCCCCTGAATTCTCACCCCCGCCTGCTTGGCATCAAACCGCCAAACCAACGATCCGGAATTATTATCTTCCATGATGCCATCACACAGACTATTGATTGCGTAAACACTTCCCGCATAGGTCAGGGTGAACATACTCATCCAAGGAGACCATTTTGCACCTAGCATCATTCTTTGTGTAGAACACTCAAAAAAAGCATGCGGATTATTATCAAACCCAACAACTTGTGCCCAAGCTAGTCTTCTAAATGTTTTTTGCCCTTGGTCATCCACCCTACTACCAAACCAACTACGCACCTCGATGGGTTCACCATCTAACCAGATCGTGCCATTAAACATTAAGTGTGATTGAACCGACTCGGTATCGACAGAAAGTAAAGGATTCGATTGCAATTGCTCAGTCAAAGGATGCATTTGCAAATCCCAAAACAAATGGCAATTATTACCAGGGGCAGAACCAGAAACTTGATCAGGCGTTAAGGTTGACTCATCTAAGCGAAGCTCATCAGTTTCATAGTTGATACGACAAAAAGAGTTAGGCACCTGCTGGCGTACATGCCACACAGCATTATGTTCACCATCGAAAAAGGCGGCTGCCACTTCTCCATTGCCAGATGTACCCGCTTGCGGCCCTGTATATGAAAGCCAAAGCGCTAGAGGACGAGTGGGATGATTCGCCCGAAGCACATGCACCTGAAACGGATGCGTCACCGCTGCCACACCATCTGCTGTCATTCAAACACCTATTCAAGTCTTTAGCTGGCAAATCTGAAGCGGGCGAATATATCGCTTCCAACACCGACTTGCAATCAACTTTTCGATAACTTGAGTATAGAATTTATCCTTGGCTTCGCAAGCCAAAATGGTGCAAAAAACCTTAAAGTGCCGCCTCCAAACAATCAAACAGTGATTGATAAGATTGGGTTAGCTTATGTTTCTTATCTAAGAAAATGAGTGGTGTTGATAATTGATGAGACTCACGAACAATCACAGAAGCGCCTAAATAAGCCGGCAATACTGGTAAGCCATCATTCGTTAATTGTTCGACTAACTGCTTAGGCAAACTCGCTCTCGGTTGGAATTGATTCACGACAATGCCTTCAATATCTAAGCTAGCATTGTGATCCTCTTTTAACTCTTTTACATTCCCCATCAAATGATGCAAGGCTTGCTGGGAAAACGTATCACAGTCAAAAGGTATCAAACATCTGTCTGCAGCTATTAATGCAGAGCGGGTGTAAAAACCTAATGCTGGTGGGGTATCAATATAAATACGATCAAATTCACTAGACAACTCTTCTAATACACTTTTTAGTTTATAGATCTTATATCTAGCTTCTAATTTATCCTCTAACTCAGCTAGCCTCGGACTAGAAGGCATGACAGATAAGTTTTCAAATCGGGTAGCATGGACAAATGCATTAGCCGGTTTGGCAAACACACTAACATTTAAGACTTGATCAAACATGTCGCAAGCAGTTGCTTCTAATGCATTCACTGCATCGCCTAGCAAATAGTGGCTAGCATTCCCCTGCGGATCTAAATCAACGACCAATGTTTTTAATCCACTTGCTGCGCTAACGGCCGCTAAGTTACATGTAATCGTGGATTTCCCCACCCCGCCCTTTTGGTTAAAAATCACACGTTTAATCACACATCCCCCTCATCACGCTTTGCGAACACAGTAGATTGATCGAATCCAATTGATTGTCATGCTGCAGTGCATTATTGATGAATAATAACGCAATTTCCAGCAAAAACATCAGCAATACTGAACGTTAGCAAGCAAACTAGGTACAAGAGAGTACAAAAGCAGCCTGCATATTCCCGAAATGCATTAAAAAAGTACAAAAGGGCATAGCAAGAGAGGCTGACGTCATGCAAAATATAAAGATTAGACGCTAGAATAAAATACACACCATGGTCTCTGTTGCTCATCCGCTCGCCAATCCTGATCCTCATTTACCAGATAACTTACTGGATGAGCTCGACCAAATTTGTGCACGCTTTGAAGAAAGCGAACAAAGAGCGATTCGTGCAGCCGCAGAAGTCGTACGTACCATCTATGCAGATCGCCTCAACAGCATTACCAACCTCCCACTGCTACAACATGCAATCGCGACCGCCGTCATGGTGGCCGATTTAAAACTCGATTATCACGCGGTGTGTGCCACCCTACTCTTTGCCACACCAGACTACTTGGTTAATTGGGAAGAAAATCTTGCGGACTTTGGTGCAGAAGTTGAAAAACTGATAGATGGCATCAATAAGGTAAGACAACTGCCATTACTAGCTGGCGACCATCTTACCGACCCGAAGCTCGCCACAAGACAAATCGAAATCATGCGCAAAATGATGTTAGCCATGGTAGAAGATGTCCGTGTGGTCTTGATTAAACTATGCTGGCGTACTCAAACCATGCACGGTTTGAAATACGCAGATCCGGAAAATCAAACCCGCGTTGCTAGAGAAACAATGGACTTGTTTGCACCGTTAGCAAACCGCCTAGGCGTCTGGCAAGTCAAATGGGAGCTAGAAGATCTCTCTTTTCGCTACCTAGAACCTATCCGCTATAAAAAAATCGCCCAACTGCTAGATGAAAAGCGGATGCAGCGCGAAGCGTACATTCAAGAAGTCTTAGATGTACTACGCAATGAACTAGCTGCAGCAGGCATCGAAGCAGACGTCGCAGGCCGCCCAAAGCACATCTACAGTATTTGGCGCAAAATGCAGAAAAAGCGCCTTGAATTTAGCGAACTATACGATATTCGAGCCGTTCGCATTTTGGTAAAAAGCATCAAAGACTGCTACACCGTCTTAGGCATTGTTCACCATTTGTGGCGCCCCATTCACGGCCAGTTTGACGATTACATCTCCCATCCAAAAGGAAACTTCTACCGATCCTTACATACGGCAGTTGTTGGCCCACATGAAAAAGGAATGGAAGTTCAAATCAGAACATTCGAAATGCACCAACATGCAGAAATGGGGGTTGCTGCACACTGGCGATATAAAGAAGGCGGACATCAAGATAATGCCTACGAAGAAAAAATTGCCTGGCTACGTCAACTATTGGCTTGGCGAGAAGAGATCAGCAAAGAGTCTGCCAATGCCGATACTCAAACAGAAATGGCAGAACAGTTTAAAAATGAACTGTTCCAAGATACTGTCTATGTGCTAACGCCTCAAGGCCGAGTAATTGATCTACCTGAAGGGGCAAGTCCTATCGACTTTGCCTATCACCTACATACAGACCTTGGCCATCGTTGCCGGGGGGCAAAAGTAAATGGACATATCGTCCCGCTAAGCTATGCGCTGCAAAATGGCGATCGTGTTGAAATTTTAGCAGCAAAAGAAGGTGGACCAAGTTTAGACTGGTTACGTCAAGGCATGCTAAAAAGCAGCCGTGCGATTGCCAAAGTACGCCAATGGTTAAAACAGCAACATCAAGATGTGCTCATCGAACATGGCAAGCAAGTCTTCGATAAAACCCGCCAAAAATATCATCCTGGTCAATTAGACCAAGAGAGAGTAGCGGAGAAACTCGGCTTTAAAAAACCAGACGAACTTTTTGCCGCCCTCGGTCGTGGTGAAATTGGTCCGAAAGCCCTATCAGAAGCGATGCTAGAAATTCCTCAAGTCACCCAAACAGTAGAGGTGACGGCAGAGGGAATGGTCAGAGAAAGCAGAACACCGCAAAACCAACAAGGCATCTTAATTGAAGGGGTAGACAACCTAATGACCTTGCTCGCCAAATGCTGCAAACCCGTCAAAGGGGATCCAGTAATTGGCTTTGTGACAAGAGGCAGAGGCATCTCCATTCATCGCCAAGGCTGCAAAACACTCGAACGCTTAGCCGCAAAAGACGAAGAGCGTTTAATCTCTGCCAATTGGGGCGTATTCAAAGAAGGTCGCTTCCCGGTCGATATTATCGTAGAAGCAACTGATCGGCCGGGTTTACTGCGTGATGTTTCAGAAGCGTTTAGTCGAGATAAATGCTACATCACCGCAGCGCAAACGCTCTCTCGCAACACAGAAGCAAGCTTACGCTTTACTGTCGAGATCACCGATCATGATCAATTACGCCAAGTACTCTCTCATTTGGCTAGTGTGCCAGGCGTAACAAAAGCGATGAGAAGACACTTATAGTCGAAATACAGCACGCCACTACAGCCCGCTTGTTGTAAATAGCACAAAGTAAACTATCGCAGTGAGTACTTCACGCTATAGCACTAGGTCTATTGTTGTCGCTCCGCTACAATACACTTAGCATGCTATTTAACGACTTACACCTATGTGATGAAATTATGCGCGCCATCACAGATCAGGGTTATGACGCGCCAACGCCCATTCAGGCAGCTGCCATTCCTATGGTAATTGCAGGTTCAGACCTGCTCGCCGCTGCTCAGACAGGAACAGGAAAGACAGCAGCGTTCACGCTGCCGATGCTTAACCGACTCCGTCCATATGGAAATACCAGCCCATCCCCTGCAAGGCATCCTGTCAGAGCCGTTATTTTAACGCCGACACGAGAACTAGCAGATCAGGTATATACCAACGTTCAAAACTACAGCAAATATTTACCCTTGCGTAGCACTGTGATCTTTGGCGGTATTTCAATGGACCCTCAAACCCAGGCTTTGCGTAATGGGGTTGAAGTCGTGGTAGCTACACCTGGCCGTCTATTGGATCATTTGAATCAAAAGAACATATCACTCGCACAAGTTGAATTTCTAGTGCTAGATGAAGCCGACCGTATGTTGGATATGGGCTTCATTAATGACATCAAAAAGCTGATGTCATTACTTCCATCTAAACGACAAACACTTTTATTTTCGGCGACATTCTCACCAGAAATTAAAGCGCTGGCAGATCAGCTACTCAAACAACCAGAAATTATTGAGGTAGCGAGACAAAACACCACTGCCGAAACAGTTACTCAGCAACTCTTCAAAGTTGAGGATGCTCAGCGTTACCGGCTACTCACCAAATTGCTTCGCCACCATGAGATGAAGCAAGTATTGGTGTTCACCCGCACGAAGCAAGCGGCAGAACGTTTAGCAAAGTCTTTGGTGAAAGATCGTTTTACCGCAGTTTCTATTCACGGCGACAAAGTTCAGTCCGCCCGATTAGAAGCACTTGCTGCATTTAAAGAAGGTAAGGCAACCGTCATGGTGGCCACCGACGTTGCTGCTCGCGGTATTGATATTGATCAACTACCACATGTGATCAATTACGAGCTACCAACATCGCCCGAAGATTACGTTCACCGTATCGGAAGAACAGGACGAGCCGGTGCAAAAGGCCACGCAATTTCTTTGGCTTCTCCAGAAGAAGAAAAGCAGTTACAAGGCATTGAAAAGCTGATTGGAAAACCAATTCCGCTAGAAGATAGCAAAGCAATGCTGTACAGCAGCCATAGTTTTGCAGCAACTCGCTCTCCACTCTATGTTGATCCAGGCATTATCCCTGGCCGAGCAGGTAGGCCAAGAGAAATTCCTGCTCTATTTCTACCGCCAAGACAGCCAAACGCAAATTCACTGACTGCTGTTAGCCAAGAAAACACAGAGCAATAATCCAACAAAAAAGCGCGACATTAAATGCCGCGCTTTTTTTACACCTTACCGGCCGAAACTAATTCCGCCCATTCATCATCTGCATACAACCTAGAACGCGTTAGAAATCGAACCCCTTCAGGCCCCTCAAGAGAAAACATTCCTCCACGCCCTTCTACAACATCAATAATTAAATGAGTATGCTTCCAGTATTCAAACTGTGGCTTACTCATATAAAACTCAGCACCGCCAATTTCGCCAAGGCAAATATCACTGTCACCTACTTGGAACTCACCCTTTTGGAAGCACATGGGCGAACTGCCATCACAACAACCACCAGACTGGTGAAACATTAATTCACCATATCGGGTTTTCAATTTAGTAATTAAAGCCAACGCTGCATCTGTCGCACTTACTTGAGTAACAGCCATCATAGACTCCTTCTCAAAAAAAGCGGCGTATCGACGATAGAAATCGTGATACGCCCAGTCACTGCCAGCATAAAGAGAGCCCTACTACCTCATTGGAGACAATAAAAGAGGTAGTAGACAACTACGATTAGAAGAAGCCCAATGGACTTTCGCTATAGCTCACCAACAGATTCTTAGTTTGCTGATAATGGTCAAGCATCATTTTGTGTGTTTCACGACCAATACCAGATTGTTTGTAACCACCAAAAGCAGCGTGAGCAGGATAAGCATGGTAGCAGTTAGTCCACACGCGACCAGCCTGAATACCACGCCCCATACGGAAAGCGGTATTCATATCACGAGACCAAACACCAGCACCCAAGCCATATAAGGTATCGTTAGCAATTGAAAGTGCTTCTGCCTCATCTTTAAAGGTAGTGACAGATACAACTGGTCCAAAAATTTCTTCTTGGAAGATACGCATCTTGTTATGACCTTGGAACACAGTTGGTTTCACATAATAACCACCAGCCAAGTCCCCCTCTAGGCTTGCAGCAGAACCACCAGCCAATACTTTTGCGCCTTCTTCACGACCAATATCCATGTAAGACAAGATCTTTTGCATTTGCTCATTAGAAGCTTGCGCACCAATCATAGTATCTTTGTCTAGTGGGTTCCCTTGTTTAATAGCTGCCACACGTTTAAGTACGCGCTCCATGAACTGATCATAGATTGACTCATGAACTAGTGCACGAGATGGGCATGTACACACCTCACCTTGGTTCAGTGCAAACAATACAAAGCCTTCAATCGCTTTATCTAGGTAGCCATCATCTTTTGCCATCACGTCTTGGAAGAAGATGTTAGGAGACTTGCCACCTAGTTCCAAAGTAACAGGAATGATGTTTTGAGCCGCATATTGCATAATCAAGCGGCCAGTTGTGGTCTCACCAGTAAAGGCAATTTTTGCAATACGGCTATTAGATGCCAATGGTTTGCCGGCTTCTAAACCAAAGCCGTTAACAATGTTCAACACACCTTTTGGCAGTAGATCTTGAATCACTTCCATTAAAATCAAAATAGATACTGGTGTTTGTTCTGCTGGCTTCAGTACCACGCAATTACCTGCAGCAATCGCTGGCGCCAATTTCCACGCAGCCATCAGAATCGGGAAGTTCCAAGGAATAATTTGACCAACCACCCCCAATGGCTCATGCAAGTGATAAGCAAAAGTGTTGTGATCCACTTCACCAATACTACCTTCTTGTGCACGGATACATGCAGCAAAGTAACGGAAGTGATCAATAGCTAAAGGAATGTCAGCAGCCATGGTTTCGCGAATTGGCTTACCGTTATCCCATGTTTCTGCAGTTGCTAATAACTCTAGATTTGCTTCCATGCGATCCGCAATACGGTTTAATACATTTGCGCGATCGGTAGTAGATGTTCTTGCCCAGCCATCTTTTGCAGCATGAGCAGCGTCCAATGCTAGTTCGATATCTGCGGCATTAGAACGAGGAATTTCACAAAATACTTTACCGGTAACTGGCGTGATGTTTTCAAAATACTCACCGCTTAATGGAGCAACCCACTCACCATTGATGAAGTTACCGTAACGAGTCTTGAATGGAACTTTAAAGCCATATTGTCCTGGAACGATAGTAGACATTTGTGCATCTCCTCTTTGGATTTATTAGTGTCCTGCAAGAACGTCTTTGCGTTTTGCATGCATTAACTATTGCACAAAGCGTGCCATCTTCAAGGCATTTGCATCGCAACAACCCTCAACCCTTTACTAACAAAGGGAAAAATATTTTAAATATTGCAACGCACCAAATTATTTTTCAGAAAATGCCAGATAGTTAAACTACTAAGTATTTTTTACTGCAACACAACGTCGTTGCAAATTGCAACACATGCAACAGTCCGTGCGACAGACAAGTTAAAACTCACAAAAAATCACTCGCCCAACGTGTTCGAATCAGATACATTTATATAAAAATCAAGCTGCTAACTACTATTTCTAAAAAGCAGCATAGGAGAACACAAGATGTCATTAACTGGCACGCCCTCTGCCAATGCCATCAAGAAGGCCCGTTATCAGTTCTTCGAAAAAGGAGAGCTCCCTCCCTTCTTGCCAATTTCAATTGCGCGCTCTTGGCAAAGATGTGCAGCATTAGGCATCAATTCACACTTAAGCAATAGTGAGCCCGTCACACGTTATGAACTCGATATTGCAAAAGAGCGCAGCACCTATCTTTTAAAACTTGCCGAGCCAGAATTAGATGTATTAGGTGCAAGCGTCGCAGACTCTGGCAGCATGATTTTGCTTACCGATGCGGATGGATTAATCCTAGATCGCAGAGGGGAAGGTACTTTTTTAAGAAAAGCAGAGCAAGTTGCTTTAAAACCAGGTGTGAATTGGAGTGAAACAGACAAAGGGACCAATGCAATTGGCACCGCATTAGCCGAAAAATCGATGGTGGAGGTTTGGGGGGGTGAACACTACCTACACCCAAATCAAGTTCTATCGTGTACTGCCGCACCTATTTTAACTCCGCAAGGAGAGCTTGCTGGAGTATTAGATATATCAGGAGACGCTAGACTACCGCAAGGCCATGCCAAAGGCCTCATTCAAATGGCAATTCGCCAAATTGAACATCGTTGGTTTTTAGAATTAGCGGAACAACATGCGCACATCCGCTTTCATACCAACCCAACATTACTCGGCACGCCTCAAGAAGCACTAATTATCTGCAACGATAATCAGATACTGTTTGCAAATAGAGTGGCAAAACAAACATTAAACCTAGAACAACAAGATGAAGGCGTTGCTTTAAATACTTTATTTATACGCGTACCCACACAATCAGAAATCGTTCAAATCATTCAGTTAAAAAATGGCCAGCAATATTCTGCCATTGTTAGAACAGCACAGCCTAAAACAAAAACAATCCCGACACCAGCGCCAGTAACACGCCCAGCACCTGCAGGCATTTACTGGGATAACGCCAGTCAACATCAATTAAGTAAAGCAACTAGAGCAATCAATGCAGAAATTCCAGTACTCATTTTAGGAGAAACCGGTACAGGTAAAGAAATATTTAGCCGTGCATTACATGCAGCTTGTAGTAGAAGAGACAAACCTTTTATTGCAATTAATTGTGCAGCAATACCTGAAGGATTGATTGAAGCAGAACTATTTGGTTATGAAGAAGGTGCTTTTACAGGGGCGCGCAAAAAAGGTGCCCCGGGGAAACTTAAAGAAGCGGATGGTGGCGTTTTATTTTTAGATGAAATTGGCGATATGCCGCTTAGCTTACAAGCCAGGTTATTAAGAGTACTGCAAGAAAAAGAAGTGAGCCCACTCGGTGGAGGTAAAGCAACTAAAGTAGACTTTATTCCGATCTGTGCGACACACAAAGACCTCACAGAAGCCGTCGCACAAGGTACATTTAGAGCAGACCTCTACTATCGATTACAGCATTTTGTTGTTAATCTTACCCCGCTTCGTGAACGAGAAGGGCTGCCCGATCTACTTGATACATTGTTTGAAAGTAGCGGAGCCAAAAAGCGAAACATCACATTGTGCGATAAAGCTCGGCTCCAATTACTATCCTATGAATGGCCAGGAAA
Organism: Leeia speluncae; assembly: GCF_020564625.1. Classification (NCBI taxonomy): domain Bacteria; kingdom Pseudomonadati; phylum Pseudomonadota; class Betaproteobacteria; order Neisseriales; family Leeiaceae; genus Leeia; species Leeia speluncae. The sequence continues at coordinate 318,516 of NZ_JAJBZT010000004.1, read as the reverse complement.
TGCACGTGAGTTAGCCAACCTTCTAAAAACACTAGTCGCACTAGCAGATGACCAGACACAAATTATCACATCAGACTTACCTGTCTACATACAGAATTTTAATCCATATAAACAGCAAATTAGCAACGAAGTTTCAGGACTAAATACAGTAACTGACAATGCGATAGAAGAAGCGCTAGCTAAATATGATGGCAATATTAGTGCGGCGGCGAAAGCGCTAGGAATCCACAGAAGTACAATTTATCGCAATATAAAAAGAAAAAATGCAACATGAAACAAATCCAAGTTAATCCAACAGATCAGAAGCTCATCGTTACAGAGGTCGAAATCCCGACACCAGCAAAAGATGAAGTACTAATTAAAGTATTTGCATGCGGTGTAAATCGAATGGACTTGCTACAAAGGCAAGGGCATTACCCCATCCCACCAACAGATAGCACAATACTAGGTGTTGAGGTTTCTGGTGAAGTGATTAGAGTAGGAAGTGAAACAAACTCAGGATTAATCGGTAAACCAGTATGCACACTAGTAAATGGTGGTGGCTATGCAGAATTTGTAGTTGCTAAAGCAAGAATGCTCATGCCAATACCTGAAGGATGGACAGTTGAGGAAGCTGCCGCCTACCCTGAAGCAGCGCTAACGATTCAAAATACCGTTCATCAAATAACACTCAAGCAAAATCAAAACCCAACCATCTTAGTGCATGGAGGCACAAGCGGGATTGGCGTTTTTGCAGTACAACAATTAAAAGGACTAGGTTACAAAGTCATCACAACAGTTGGCTCTGAAACAAAGAAAAAAACAGCATACGCTTTAGGTTGTGATTTAGTCATAAACTACAACACAGAAGATTTCGAGCTCCTCATTAAAGAGCTAGCTTATAAAGTAGACGTAGTCTTAGACATGGTAGCAGGGTCATACACCCAGAAAAACATCAACGTACTAAATGAATTCGGTCACCTCATTATTATCGCATTTCAAGGCGGGAGAAAAAGTGAAGTAGACATTGCAAAATTACTTAGCAAGAAAATTACAATCAAAGCAGTTACACTAAGAAGTCTGGAAACAGTAGAAAAAGTGAAGTTAGTAAATGACGCAATAAGACTTAACAACAACCTCTTTAAGATGAACAAAATTAAGCCAGTAATCGGTAGTACATTTAGTCTACAAGAGGCAGAGAGGGCCCACGAAGCACTCGCAAAACATAGCCACGTAGGAAAAATAATACTAAAGCCATATTGAGGAGCCCATGATGTTACAAGAACCCTTACCGAATTTAAAATCATGGGTGCTCTACTTTGAAAATGCAGAAATCCCAGTACTAGAAAGTACAAAGAAAACGCTCTTAGCACTAAATGAAGTTTCAGAAAGTTTAACAGCAAAAACATTATCAGAAGTGGTGCTACGAGACCCTTTAATGACAATACAAGTCCTCAGAAATATCCAAAAAAATACGACGCAAAACATCACCCCAATCACAACCGTAGCACATGCAATCATGATGCGAGGCGTAGAGCGTTTCTTTCATGAACACCAACCACAAAAAACAGTTGAAGAAACGTTACGTTTACATTTTGAAGCACACACACATTTAACAAAACTCATTCAAAGAGCACACATCGGAAGTTATCTAGCTTTATTGTGGGGAAAAATTAGGCATGATATTGAATCAGATGAGTTAGTAATCGCAGCACTACTCTACGATCTAGCAGAAATAATTTTATGCTTAACCGCACCCAGACTTACAATAGAGATACAAAGAGTTTTACAAGCAACACCTGGTAAACGTAGCGCAGAAGCACAAAAAACTGTACTAGGTGTAACATTTCAAGAGATTCAAGTTGAATTAGCGAAAAACTGGAAACTTCCTGAATTACTGCTCATTTTATTAAATGAGCAAGAAGACAAAATAAATTCTAGAGCACATATTGTAGCTTTAGCTAATAGAGTCGCTAGACATATACTTTACAGTCCGACAGACCCGGCACTGCCAGATGACTATAAAGCAATTGCAGAATTAACAGGGCAAAGCCTAGAGCAAGTACCTGAATACCTCGTACGAATCTTAACAAACAAACAATTGCTGTAAATCAAAGACCCCATCAACAAGAATCATATCTTTTCAGAATATTATTTGATATAAATCTAAATTCAACTGTCATGTACATGCTTCAATCATCAAATAATCAAGGAAAAGAAATATGGCGATAGAACTATACAATGATGGCAAACACGTCTGCTTAATGTTCACAGATTTAGTGGATGATGAAGCCGATCACGCCATACAAGCAAACCAGTTTTTGATTGTAGATAACGGACACGGTTGCTTGATAGACCCTGGGGGCAATATGACATACAACGCCCTAAGAATGGCAATGTATGAGCATTTTCAGGCAAGTGAATTAGACTATGTATTTGCCTCACACGCAGACCCTGATATCGTTGCCTCAGTAAATAAATGGTTAGTTCATACAGATTGTAAAGTTGCAGTATCAAAGATTTGGTCACGCTTTATCCCACACTTTTGCACAATAGGCAGCACAGAAGGCAGGATTATTCCTATTCCAGATCCAGGAATGCACTTCAAACTTGGCGCAAGTAGAATCGTAGCTGTGCCAGCCCACTTCCTTCATTCAGAAGGTAACTTCCAATTTTATGACAGTGTTTCTAAAATACTCTTTACCGGTGACATGGGTGCATCTTTAGTCGCACACGAAGATGCTGGAAAACCGATAGAATCACTAGAGAAACATGTGCCTTACATGAAGCCATTTCACCAAAGGTATATGTGTAGTCAAAAAATTGTACGCTATTGGGCAGACATGGTAAGAAGACTAGATGTGGAGTGGTTAGTGCCACAGCATGGAAGCCCAATTAAAGGGCAAAAAATGATTGAAGAGTATTTAAATTGGGTGGTAGAAATACCATGTGGCGTAGACATCATGACACAAAACAATTACCAACTACCACTAAAATAAAAATCCTCAGGTAATAAAAAAGCCCGCTAAGCGGGCTTTTTTATTACCTGAGGTAGCTTATTAAGCTTCAGAATCTTCCACAGCAACAGCTGTATCTGGACGATCTACAAGCTCAACAATAGCCATAGGCGCATTGTCACCTTGACGGAAACCGAACTTCAACACGCGAAGGTAACCACCATTACGTGCTTGGTAACGTGGACCAAGAACATCAAATAGTTTAGTTACAATTTCACGGTCGCGAGTGCGAGAAAACGCTAGACGACGATTAGCCAATGATGGCTTCTTACCTAAAGTAATCAACGGCTCAGCTACACGACGCAGTTCCTTAGCTTTTGGCAATGTAGTTTTGATAACTTCATGCTGCAATAATGCATTTGCTAAGTTACGTAGCATCGCTTGACGATGGCTGGACGTACGATTCAACTTCCTGTTGCCATTACGATGACGCATAATAAAACCCTTAAGCTTTTTCTAAATTAGCAGGTGGCCAGTTCTCTAGCTTAACACCTAGCACTAAGCCTTTAGAAGCCAAGACTTCTTTGATCTCGTTAAGAGATTTACGGCCTAGATTAGGTGTCTTGAGCAATTCTGTCTCAGTACGCTGGATCAAGTCACCAATGTAATAGATGTTCTCAGCTTTCAAACAGTTTGCAGAGCGAACTGTTAACTCTAGATCATCTACTGGGCGCAGAAGAATAGGGTCAAACTGAGGCGCTTCAGGTTGAGCGACTTCAGCAGTAGTACCTTCTAGATCTGCAAACACAGACAACTGATCAACAAGAACTCTTGCTGCGTAGCGAACTGCTTCTTCAGGATCAATTGAACCATTAGTTTCAATATCCATCACCAGTTTATCTAAGTCAGTACGCTGCTCAACACGAGCGCTTTCAACAGCATAACTAACACGACGAACAGGACTAAAAGAAGCATCCAGCAACAATGTTCCTAAAGCACGAGACTCATCACCCTTACCACGATTGTAAGAAGGCTGATAACCACGACCAGCTTCTACACGCACTTCCATCGACAATTTACCATTGTGCGAAAGATTTGCGATAACGTGGTCAGGGTTGATCACTTCTACATCATGGCTCAGCTGAATATCACCAGCGGTAACTGGGCCTTGCCCCTCTTTCTTAAGAGACAATACAACTGAATTACGCCCGTGCAGTTTAAAAACGACACCTTTCAGGTTCAAAAGAATGTCAACAACATCTTCCTGAACACCGTCTAGTGTTGAATATTCATGCACAACACCATCGATTTTGACTTCAGTTACCGCATACCCTGGCATTGAAGACAGAAGAATGCGGCGAAGCGAATTACCCAGCGTGTGCCCATAACCACGCTCGAAAGGTTCCATTACAACTTTTGCATGTTCTGCTGTAAGGTTTTCCACTTCGATAACGCGTGGCTTCAAAAATTCTTGTGCACTGCTATGCATAGTCGTTTCCCAGTAATATCCGGATCAATTACTTGGAATAGTATTCAACAACCAACTGCTCATTGATGTCGCTAGATAATTCAGAGCGATCAGGAGCGGTCTTGAACACACCTTCCATCTTTTTAGAATCAACAGATACCCAAGAAGGGAAACCAATTGACTCTGCTAGTGCAAGCGCTTCAACAATACGTGTTTGCTTTTTCGATTTTTCACGAACAGCAACTACGTCAGTAGCTTTAACTTGATATGAAGCGATGTTTACACATTGGCCATTTACTACAATAGCCTTATGGCTCACTAGCTGACGTGCTTCTGCACGTGTCGAGCCAAAACCCATACGGTAAACAACGTTGTCAAGACGACTTTCCAAAAGCTTTAACAAGTTTTCACCTGTTGAGCCCTTACGGCGAGCAGCTTCTTCGAAATAGCGACGGAATTGACGCTCCAATACACCGTAAATACGGCGAATTTTTTGCTTTTCACGCAACTGTACAGCAAAGTCAGATTGACGCTGACCGCTCTTAGCACCATGTTGGCCAGGAGCAACGTCAATTTTACACTTAGAGTCGATTGAGCGACGAGCGCTCTTCAAAAAGAGGTCAGTGCCTTCCCGGCGGGAAAGTTTACACTTAGGACCGATATATCTTGCCACGAAAATTCTCCAATCGAAAAATGATTAGATGCGACGCTTTTTCGGCGGACGGCAACCATTATGAGGCACCGGCGTCACGTCAGAAATGCTAGTAATCTTGAAACCAAGGGCGTTTAATGCACGAACGGCAGATTCACGACCTGGGCCAGGACCCTTGATACGCACTTCTAGATTTTTTACACCATACTCCTGAGCAACTTTACCAGCATGCTCAGCAGCAACCTGCGCTGCAAACGGAGTACTCTTACGAGAACCCTTAAAACCTGCACCGCCTGCTGTCGCCCAAGACAAAGCATTGCCTTGACGATCAGTAATAGTGATGATTGTGTTGTTGAAAGAAGCGTGAACGTGCACGATACCTTCAGCTACACTTTTCTTCACTTTCTTGCGCACACGCGCAGTTGAAGCCTTAGCCATGAGTAACCCTTACTAATAATTACTTCTTGTTAGCAATAGCCTTACGTGGACCTTTACGTGTACGAGCATTAGTTTTCGTACGCTGACCACGACAAGGTAGACCACGACGATGGCGTAGACCGCGATAGCAACCTAAGTCCATCAAGCGTTTGATACTCATGGTAATTTCACGACGCAAGTCACCCTCTACAGTGAACTTAGCAACTTCGTCACGAAGTTTTTCCATGTCAGCATCGCTAACATCTTTCATTTTGGTGTTGAAAGCAACACCAGCTTTTTCACAAATCAAACGTGCACGAGTACGACCAACACCATAAATGGCTGTCAATGCGATCTCAGCATGCTGATGATTCGGAATATTTACACCGGCAATACGGGCCATAAATCACCCCACGAAAAATCAGAGATTATATACAAACAGGCAACACTTGGTCAAATTAACCTTGACGTTGCTTGTGCCGAGGATCGCTACAAATCACACGAACGATACGATTGCGGCGAATAATTTTGCACTTACGGCAAATTTTCTTTACTGATGCTTGAACGCGCATGATAAATCCTACTTAATTAGCCAAAAATTACTTAGCACGGAATGTAATTCGGGCCTTGGTCAGATCATAAGGTGTCAGTTCTACGGTCACTTTATCGCCTGGTAAAATTTTAATGTAGTGCATTCTCATTTTACCGGAGATGTGACCAAGAATTACATGGCCATTTTCCAACTTGACTCGAAACGTTGCATTTGGAAGGTTTTCAATCACCTCACCCTGCATTTGAATTGTTTCTTCCTTTGCCATAACTGAACCTAATGATTAATTTGAGCCTTTAAAATTGGCTTTCTTCAACAAACTTTCATATTGCTGAGACATTACATGCGCTTGCACTTGGGCCATGAAATCCATGGAAACCACTACAATAATTAGTAGCGAAGTACCACCAAAATAAAAAGGCACACTAAATTGACTCATCAATACTTCAGGTAATAAACAAACTGCAGTTATGTACAGAGCTCCAATAAGCGTTAAACGCAAAATCACAGACTCAATATAGCGACCAGTTTGTTCACCAGGACGAACGCCAGGAAGAACCGCACCACTCTTCTTCAGGTTATCCGCTGTTTCCTTAGGATTAAAAACCAATGCAGTATAAAAATAGCAAAAGAAAATAATCGTGACTGCATATAAAACCATATGCAGAGGCTGACCAGGAACCAGCATTGAAGAAAGATCTTTTAGCCAATAAAATTTTTCATTTGAGCCAAAGAAACCAGCAATAGTTGCAGGGAATAAAAGAATACTCGAAGCAAAAATTGGAGGAATAACACCAGCCATATTAAGTTTTAAAGGCATATGACTAGATTGACCCTGCATCACTCGATTACCAACTTGGCGTCTTTGATAATTAACAATTAACTTTCGCTGCCCTCGTTCAACAAAAACAACAAAAGCGATAATTGCCAATACAATCAAAACCAAGAAAATTACAAACAAAGGAGACATAGATCCCTGACCAACTAAAGTCAGAGTATGCCCAATTGCTGAAGGTAATCCAGATACAATACCAGCGGTAATGAGAACAGAAATGCCGTTACCTAATCCACGTTCAGTAATCTGCTCACCAAGCCACATCATGAACATAGTTCCGGTTACTAAAGCAACTACAGTAGTTAAGTAAAACTCGTATTTACCCACCATCACAAGACCTGGTTGCTTAAAGAGCATGACAGCAATACCAAAACTTTGGAAGCCGCCTAAAACCAGAGTTGCATAACGGGTATATTGAGTAACTTTTCTACGACCTGCCTCACCGTCTTTCTTCAATTCTTTCAATTGCGGCAGTATTTCAGCCGCCAATTGAAAGATAATTGAAGCAGAAATATAAGGTGTAATTCCCAGCGCAAACACTGTAAATCTAGAAAGCGCACCTCCTGAGAACATGTTAAACATGTCTAGCAAGCCACCTCTTTGCGAATCAAAAAGCTTTGTTAGCTCATCAGGATTCACGCCAGGTACAGGTATGTGTGCACCGATTCTGTAAACAATTAAAGCACCTAATAAAAATAGAAGCCTTGCTTTCAGATCGGCAAACTTTCCAGATACAGAAGAAAGCGTATTGGAATTAGCCATATATTTTATTACTCAGCGATAGAGCCGCCAGCTGCTGTAATTGCAGCAGCCGCACCCTTAGTCACCAACAAACCTGAAACTGCATACGCCTTATCAACAGCGCCAGAAAGAATCAGTTTTGCACCTTTTGCACGTCCAGAAACAAGACCAGCTTGTTTCAGAACTAACAAATCGATTTCAGTAACTGGAAGGGTTGCAAGTTCAGACAAACGAACTTCAACAACATCGCCACGAGTCAATGAATTAAAACCACGCTTAGGCAAGCGACGTTGCAAAGGCATTTGACCGCCTTCGAAACCAACTTTATGAAAACCGCCTGCACGAGACTTTTGACCTTTATGACCGCGACCTGCAGTTTTACCTAAACCACTACCGATACCACGACCAACACGACGTTTAGCGTGCTTAGCACCTTCTGCAGGCTTAACTGTATTTAAAAACATATTAGCCCTCACACTTCAGCAGATAATGCACTTTATTGATCATGCCACGGTTTTCTGGTGTATCTAAAACCTCAGATGAACTACCCACACGACGCAAACCTAAACCACGAACACATGCGCGATGAGACTCTAGTCGACCAATAAGGCTTTTAACCAAAGTAACTTTGATTGTTTTCTTTTCAGTCATTTTCTATTACCCCAAAATGTCTTCAACAGACTTGCCACGTTTAGCAGCAATTTCTGATGGTGTAGACATAGCAAGCAATCCATTGATTGTTGCACGAACTACGTTGTAAGGGTTTGTAGAGCCATGGCATTTTGCTGATACATTGTGCACGCCCATTACTTCAAACACTGCACGCATCGCACCACCTGCCTTGATACCAGTACCTTCAGCAGCTGGTTGAATCAACACAGAAGTCGCACCATGACGACCAACAACAGGGTGATGGAAAGTACCATTTTTCATGGTAATTTTAACCATCTTACGGCGAGCCTCTTCCATTGCTTTCTGAACAGCAACAGGAACCTCTTTAGACTTACCTTTACCCATACCAATGCCACCATCACCATCACCAACAACGGTAAGTGCAGCAAAACCTAAGATACGACCACCTTTAACCACTTTAGTAACGCGGTTAACAGAGACCATCTTTTCACGCAAACCTTCGTTGCGATCTTCCAATTCTACCTTGGCCATGATTACCCCTAATTAGAATTCAAGACCATTAGCACGAGCAGCTTCTGCTAATGCCTTTACACGGCCGTGATACTGAAAGCCAGAGCGATCGAATGCAACTTTAGTTACACCAACTGCTTTAGCCTTTTCAGCAATACGCTGACCAATCACTTCAGCAGCTTTGATGTTTCCACCATTAGCAAGCGTTTCACGCACTTCTTTCTCTAAAGAAGAAGCTGAAGCAATTACTGACAATCCATCAGCAGAAATTACTTGAGCATAAATGTGCGTATTAGAACGATACACCGTCAGGCGGATCTGATTCTGATCTGCAATGCGAGCGCGAGTTTTAAGAGCTCGGCGCAGACGAGATTGTTTCTTATCCATGACCAGGTCCTAATTATTTCTTCTTGGTTTCTTTAATAACCACAACTTCATCAGCATAGCGTACGCCCTTACCTTTATAAGGCTCAGGAGAACGGTAAGCACGAATCTCAGCTGCAGCCTGACCGATAGACTGCTTGTTAGCACCCTTTAGGATAATTTCAGACTGAGAAGGAGTTTCTGCTTTTACGCCTTGTGGCAATTTGTAAGCTACAGGGTGTGAAAAACCTAAAGTAAGGTTCAACACATCACCAGCAGCAGCGGCACGATAACCCACACCAACCAATTGAAGTTTCTTTTCGAAACCTGCGCTAACACCTTTTACCATGTTAGCCACTAAAGCACGCAATGTACCAGACATAGCACGTGAGTGTTTAGTTTCTTCTGATGCAGCGAATACCAAGTCAGAGCCTACTTGCTCAACTTTTACCACACCAGTCAATGGCTGTACTAGATTACCCAATGGGCCTTTAACTTCAATTTGAGATGCAGTAATTGCAACAGTAACACCTGCTGGCACTGCAACTGGATTCTTAGCAACGCGTGACATTTATCTCTCCTTACGCCACGATGCACAACAGTTCGCCACCCACGCCAGTTGCGCGAGCTTTACGATCTGTCATAACACCTCTAGAAGTAGAAACAATAGCCACACCTAGACCATTCATGATCTGAGGAATGTCACTTGAACCTTTGTAAACGCGTAGACCTGGCTTAGAAACACGTTCTAAACGTTCAATAACTGGGCGGCCTGCGTAATAACGCAATTCGATGTTCAGCGTGTGCTTGTTGCTTGCATCGTCAGAAACATTGAAACTATCAATGTAACCTTCTTCTTTTAGTACGGCCGCAATAGCAACTTTCAATTTAGAAGATGGCATAGCCACTACTTCTTTACCAGCCTGCTGTGCATTACGAATGCGAGTCAGCATATCCGCAATTGGATCACTCATACTCATATACTGTTACCTCGCTTACCAACTTGCTTTTGTCAGGCCAGGAATTTCGCCGCGGAAAGCAACTTCACGCAGTTTAATACGAGCCAAACCAAATTTACGGAACACACCACGTGGACGACCAGTCAATTGGCAGCGATTACGCTGGCGTACTGGACTTGAATTACGTGGCAAACCTTGCAGCTTGATACGAGCTGCAAAACGCTCTTCTTCTGTCAGAGAATTATTGTTGATAATCTCTAGCAAAGCTGCGCGCTTAGCTGCAAATTTTGCAACCAATTTAGCACGCTTTAATTCGCGATTAATCAAAGCAACCTTTGCCATGACATCCTCAATTCTTAAACGGGAAACGGAAAGCAGCCAATAAAGCACGTGCCTCTTCGTCCGTTTTCGCAGTTGTAGTGATTGTAATGTTCATACCACGCAGAGCGTCGATTTTATCGTAGTCGATCTCTGGGAACATGATCTGTTCCTTAACACCCATATTGTAGTTACCACGACCGTCAAAAGATTTTCCTGACAGACCACGGAAGTCACGAATACGAGGAATCGAAATTGTAATCAAACGATCCAAGAACTCATACATGCGCTCACGGCGCAATGTAACTTTACAACCTACTGGATAGTTGTCACGAATCTTGAAACCAGCAATTGATTTCTTAGACAATGTAACCACTGGTTTTTGACCAGAAAGTTTCTGCATATCGCCAACAGCGAATTCAATTACCTTCTTATCAGCAACTGCCTCACCAACACCCATGTTAAGAGTGATTTTTTCGATGCGAGGCACTTCCATGATTGACTTGTAGCCAAACTGCTTAACCAGCTCAGGCACAATTGTCGATTTGTAAACATCATACAAACGAGCCATTATTACGCCCCAACCTGTTCACCGTTAGATTTGAAAACACGCACTTTCTTTCCATCTTCCAAAAGCTTAAAACCAACACGGTCAGCTTTTTGAGTTGCTGGATTGAATAATGCAACGTTTGAAACATGGATAGGCTTCTCAACAGCTACAATGCCACCTGCCACACCTTTTACAGGATTAGGCTTGACATGTTTTTTGGCTACATTTACGCCTTCTACAACAACGTATCCGTTGTCTAGAATAGACTTAACTACGCCACGCTTACCCTTGTCTTTACCAGCAATGACTAACACATCATCGCTTTTGCGGATCTTTTGCATGGTAACCTCTTAAATAACTTCTGGAGCCAAGGAAACAATTTTCATAAAGCGCTCAGTACGCAACTCACGCGTAACTGGGCCGAAAATACGTGTACCAATAGGCTCTAGTTTATTATTCAGCAACACTGCCGCGTTACCATCAAAACGTACTAGTGAACCATCTGGACGACGAACACCTTTGGCTGTACGAACCACAACTGCATTGTAAACATCACCTTTCTTAACACGACCACGAGGAGCCGCATCTTTGATAGAAACCTTGATGATATCGCCAATAGTTGCGTAACGACGCTTAGAGCCGCCCAAAACCTTGATACACATTACTGAACGTGCACCAGTGTTATCGGCAACATCTAGCCTGCTTTGCATTTGGATCATGATTTATATACTCCAACTTATTCCGGCTGCACCATTGCATTCGGCTAGTTTTGGACCCGTTAAAGGGATGTGGCGCGAAGATCGCGCCACAAAGAACCAGCATTGTACTGCAACCGAATAACGCTTGCAACTACAAATTAACGAGCCTTTTCAACAAGCTCTTTAACTCGCCATGTTTTGGTTTTTGACAACGGGCGACTCTCTTCGATAATCACCACATCACCAATACCAAATTCATTGTTCTCATCATGAGCATGGTATTTCTTAGAAAGACGAATAACCTTGCCATAAAGAGGGTGTTTTACACGGCGTTCAACCAAGACGGTAACAGTCTTATCCATCTTATCGCTAACTACACGACCAGTTAATGCGCGGATAATTTTGCTATCACTCATTTTCACACCGCTTTCTGCTTAAGAACTGTGCGTACGCGCGCAATATCACGACGCACTTTACGAAGCTCACTTGTTTTCGACAACTGCTGAGTTGCGTGCTGCATACGCAGTCCAAATTGAGCCTTCAATAAAGAGATCAATTCTTCTTGCAACTCAGAGACACTTTTTGAAGTCAAATCTGAAGCTTTCATTATTGCCCCACCATTCTAACTACGAAAGTTGTAGCAAAAGGAAGTTTAGCTGCAGCAAGACGGAATGCCTCACGAGCCAACTCTTCACTTACACCATCCATCTCGTACAATACTTTACCAGGTTGGATTTCAGCTACCCAGTACTCTGGACTACCTTTACCATTACCCATACGAACTTCAGCTGGCTTAGAGCTGATCGGCTTATCAGGAAACACGCGAATCCAGATACGTCCACCACGCTTAATGTGACGGGTCATAGCACGACGAGCAGCCTCGATTTGACGAGCAGTTAAACGACCACGACCAGTAGCCTTTAAACCAAACTCACCAAAACTTACTGAAGCACCACGAGTAGCAACACCAGTATTACGACCTTTTTGTTGCTTACGGAATTTTGTTCTAGTTGGTTGCAGCATGCTTAGCCCCCGACTTACGAGATTTCTTCTCTGGCTCTACTGCAGCAACAACAGGTTGAGAACCTTGTTCGCCTTTATAGACCCAAACTTTAATACCAATAATACCGTAGGTAGTTTTGGCTTCTGAAGTAGCATAGTCAATATCAGCACGAAGAGTATGCAAAGGCACACGTCCTTCACGATACCATTCAGTACGCGCAATATCGATACCATTTAGACGGCCAGAACTCATGATTTTGATACCCTGAGCACCTAGACGCATTGCATTCTGCATAGCACGCTTCATTGCACGACGGAACATCACGCGCTTTTCAAGCTGAGCAGCAATACTATCCGCAATTAGCTGAGAATCTAATTCTGGCTTACGAACTTCTTCGATATTCACGTGAACAGGCACACCTAGCAATTTTTGCAGGTCAGCGCGCAACACCTCAATATCTTCACCTTTTTTACCAATTACAACACCAGGACGTGCACTGTGAATGGTAATTTTTGCATTTTTTGCTGGACGCTCAATAACAATACGAGCAACAGCTGCGTGCGCCAATTTCTTCTTCAGATATTCACGAACCTTGATATCTTCGTTCAACATAGCGCCGAAGTTACGACTACTAGCGTACCACTTAGAAGACCAGTTTTTGGTCACTGCCAGTCGGAACCCGGTTGGATGAATTTTCTGTCCCATGGTTATTCCTTACTCACCAACAGTTAGCGTAACGTGACAAGTTTGCTTCTCGATACGGTTTCCACGACCCTTAGCACGGGCAGAGAAACGCTTCAAAGAAGGTCCTTTATCAACATAAATAGTAGTAATCTTCAGCGTATCGATATCCGCACCTTCATTGTGCTCTGCATTTGCAATCGCAGACTCTAGAAGTGCACGAATCAATTCAGCACCTTTTTTAGGTGAGAACTGAAGAATATTCAAAGCTTGGTCAACAGATTTACCACGAACCAAGTCAGCCACCAGTCGGCACTTTTGCGCTGACAGGCGGGCATTTTTCAAGACAGCAGAAACTTGCATAAAACCCCCTTAACGCTTAGCCTTTTTATCGGCAGCATGACCTTTAAATGTTCGAGTCAAAGCAAACTCGCCCAATTTGTGACCAACCATGTTTTCGTTAACATAAACTGGAACATGTTGACGACCGTTGTGAACAGCGATTGTCAGACCAACAAAATCAGGAAGAATTGTTGAACGACGAGACCAAGTTTTGATTGGACGCTTATCATTAGTCGAACGCACGGTTTCCACTTTCTTCAGCAGATGGCCATCGACAAATGGGCCTTTCTTAATAGAACGTGCCATGAAAATTACCCTTTATTCGAATAACGACGACGCACGATCATATTAGAAGTGCGTTTGTTGCTACGTGTACGTAGACCCTTGGTTTTTTGACCCCATGGGCTAACCGGATGACGACCAGCAGAAGTACGTCCTTCACCACCACCGTGTGGGTGATCAATAGGGTTCATAGCCACGCCACGAACTGTAGGACGAATACCCAACCAGCGCATTACACCAGCCTTGCCGTATGAACGCAGGTTATGCTCTTCATGACCCACTTCACCGATGGTTGCGCGGCAGTCAACATGAACCTTACGGATCTCACCTGAACGAAGACGCAACTGAGCGTACAAACCTTCACGAGCTAGCAACTGAACCGAAGTACCAGCAGAGCGTGCCAACTGGGCACCTTTACCAGGCTTCATTTCGATACAACAAATAGTAGAACCTACTGGAATATTGCGCAAAGGCAGTGCATTACCCACCTTGATAGGCGCCTCAGAACCGCTCATTACCTGAGCACCAGCCTTTAGACCTTTGTTAGCAATAATGTAACGACGCTCGCCATCTGCATAGCAGACCAAAGCAATGTGCGCAGTACGGTTTGGATCGTATTCGATACGCTCAACAACCGCAGGAATTCCATCCTTGTTACGACGAAAATCGATTACGCGATAATGTTGCTTATGACCACCACCCATATGACGGGTAGTAATGTGACCATTATTATTACGACCAGCTGTCTTAGTCTTACGCTCAAGCAATGCTGCGTGTGGACGACCTTTGTACAGCTCTGGCGTTACGACCTTAACAACAGCACGACGACCTGCTGATGTCGGTTTAACTTTAACGATTGGCATAACCTACTCCTCACTCACCGGCCGCGAAGTTAATCTCTTGACCAGGCTTCAAGCAAACAAATGCTTTCTTCCAGTCTTTGCGACGACCAACTGTACGGCCAAAGCGTTTCTGCTTGCCTTTCATATTGATCACTTGAACAGACTCAACCTGAACTTTAAACAGCATTTCTACTGCCGCTTTAATTTCTGGCTTAGTTGCATCAGTTGTCACCTTGAAAACAACTTGCTCATATTTTTCAGCAATACGAGTGCTTTTTTCAGAAACTTGTGGCGCCAACAAAACCTGATATAGACGTTCTTGACTCAAGCTCATGCTAACAACTCCTCAAAACGCTTAACCGCATCACGAGTTAGCACAACTTTGTCATACTTAACCAGACTAACTGGATCCGCTTCACGAACTTCCAACACCAAGGCATTAGCTACATTGCGTGATGACAAAAATAAGTTCTCGTCGATTTGATCAGCAACAAACAGTGCGCTATCAAGACCCAAAGACTTCAATTTACCAGCGAAGATTTTGGTTTTTGGTGCATCAACAGCAAGCGTATCAAGCACAACCAAACGCTCTTCACGAACCAATTGAGACAAGATAACCGCAACACCTGCACGATACATTTTACGGTTTACTTTTTGTGTAAAGTTTTCCTCTGGAGAATTAGGGAAAATCTTACCACCCCCACGCCAAATTGGGCTTGACGCCATACCAGCACGTGCACGGCCGGTACCTTTTTGACGGAAAGGTTTACGAGTAGACTTAGCAATCTCACTACGACCTTTTTGAGCGCGATTGCCTGAGCGGCCATTTGCGCGATACGCAGTAATAATTTGATGCACTAAATCTTCATTATAGTCACGTGCAAACAATGCATCAGAAACATCCAACGCACCAACAACTGCACCTGAATCGTTAACAACTTTCAATTCCATTATGCACCCGCCTTCACAGCTGGACGAATCACAACACGCCCTTCTTTTGAGCCAGGGACAGCACCCTTAACCAAAAGCAATTGACGCTCCACATCTACACGCACAACTTCTAGATTCTGCACTGTACGCTTTACATTACCGTACTGACCAGCCATACGCTTACCAGGGAAAACACGACCTGGATCCTGCGCTTGACCAATTGAACCTGGAGAATTATGAGAGATAGAGTTACCGTGAGAAGCACGGTTAGAGCTAAAGTTGTGACGCTTGATAGCACCAGAAAAACCTTTACCAAGACTAGTACCAGTCACATCGACCAACTGTCCTGCAGCAAAAATTTCAACTGACAACACCTGTCCAGGCTGCAAAGAAGCCAAAGCCTCTGCATCCAATGGAAACTCAACTAATTCGCGAGCAGCTTCAACACCTGCTTTTGCAAAATGTCCTGCCAACGCCTTATTTACACGGCTAGCCTTTTGCTCACCTGCTGCAACTTGCACAGCAGAATAACCATCGGTTGCTAGCGTTTTAATTTGTGCCACGCGGTTTTTAGACACATCAAGCACTGTTACCGGGATAGAAATTCCATCATCAGCAAAAATGCGAGTCATGCCAACCTTGCGACCAACAAGTCCTAGACTCATATTAATTTCCTTTTCAGGTTCGGTTACGATTGACCGAATAATAAAGAAAAACGGGCTCACTTTAGGAGTGAGCCCGCTATTCTAACTACAAATCAAATTTATTGCAACTTGATTTCTACATCTACACCAGCTGGCAAATCCAACTTCATCAATGCGTCAACAGTTTTATCCGTTGGGTCAACAATATCCATTAGACGCATATGAGTTCTAATCTCAAACTGATCTCGCGATGTTTTGTTTACGTGCGGTGAACGCAAGATATCAAAACGCTCGATTTTTGTTGGCAACGGAACCGGACCTTTTACAACAGCACCAGTGCGCTTTGCAGTATCAACAATCTCTTGAGCAGAACGATCAATTAACTGATAATCGAAAGCTTTTAATCTGATACGAATTTTTTGGCTTTGCATCATTAACTCCAATTACTCGATGATCTTAGCAACAACGCCCGCACCTACGGTACGACCACCTTCACGAATAGCAAAACGCAAACCGTCTTCCATCGCGATCGGAGCAATCAAAGCAACTTTGATTGACACGTTATCACCTGGCATCACCATTTCTGTACCTTCTGGCAATTCAACTGCACCAGTTACGTCTGTTGTACGGAAGTAGAACTGTGGACGATAGCCATTGAAGAATGGTGTATGACGACCACCTTCATCTTTAGACAACACGTAAACTTCTGCGCTGAATTTTGTGTGTGGGTTGATAGATGCTGGCTTAGCCAATACTTGACCGCGCTCAACGTCTTCACGCTTTGTACCACGCAACAATACACCAACGTTATCACCAGCTTGACCTTGATCCAACAACTTACGGAACATTTCAACACCGGTACATGTTGTTTTCTGAGTTGCTTTCAGACCAACAATCTCAACTTCTTCACCAACTTTAACGATACCACGCTCAATACGGCCGGTAACCACTGTACCACGACCAGAAATTGAGAATACATCTTCAACTGGCATCAAGAAAGTACCATCAACTGCACGCTCTGGCTCTGGAATATAAGAATCCAAAGCTTCAGCTAGCTTGTGAATTGCTGGCTCGCCGTATTGACCTTGATCACCTTCCAACGCCAACTTAGCAGAACCGATAACGATTGGAGTATCATCACCTGGGAAGTCGTAGCTAGATAGCAATTCACGAACTTCCATCTCAACCAACTCTAGCAACTCAGCATCATCAACCATGTCTGCTTTGTTCAAGAACACGATGATGTATGGAACACCAACCTGACGAGCCAACAAGATGTGCTCGCGAGTTTGTGGCATAGGACCATCAGCTGCCGAACATACTAGAATCGCGCCATCCATCTGCGCTGCACCAGTAATCATGTTCTTAACATAGTCAGCGTGACCTGGGCAGTCAACGTGAGCGTAGTGACGTGTTTCTGTCTCATACTCTACGTGTGCTGTGTTAATCGTAATACCACGCGCCTTTTCTTCTGGCGCGCTATCAATCTGATCGTAACCCTTAGCTTCGCCACCAAATTTCTTAGAAAGAATTGTAGTGATCGCTGCTGTCAATGTAGTTTTACCATGGTCAACGTGACCGATAGTACCTACGTTTACGTGCGGCTTCGTCCGCGTGAATTTTTCCTTAGCCATTTGCCATATCCTTTATTAAATTATTTCTTGCTGTTTACAACAGCTTCAGCCACGTTACGCGGAGCCTCTGAATAGTGTTTGAATTCCATTGAGTAGGTTGCACGACCCTGCGACATAGAGCGCAGTGTAGTTGAGTAACCAAACATTTCAGACAACGGAACTTCAGCCTTAATCATTTTACCACCAGCCGGATTGTCATCCATACCCTGAATAATACCGCGACGTGATGACAAGTCACCCATGATATCACCCATGTATTCTTCTGGTGTTTCAATCTCAACCGCCATCATTGGCTCTAGCAGCACCGGCTGCGCCTTACGCATACCATCTTTGAAAGCCATTGAAGCAGCTAATTCGAACGCCAACTGAGACGAGTCAACATCGTGGTATGAACCAAAGATCAAGCGCGCACGAACATCCACAACCGGATATCCAGCCACCACACCGTTCTTCAATGTATCTTGAATACCTTTGTCGCAAGACGGGATAAATTCACGAGGAATTACACCACCCTTGATCTCATCAACAAACTCGTAGCCACCACCTTCACCCATTGGCTCAAGCTTCAGTACAACGTGACCGTACTGACCCTTACCACCAGACTGCTTAACGTGTTTCGCTTCACTCTCAACAGATTGGCGAATAGTTTCACGGTAAGCAACTTGAGGCGCACCAACGTTCGCTTCAACACTGAATTCACGCTTCATACGGTCAACAATAATCTCAAGGTGCAATTCACCCATACCTGAAATAATTGTCTGGCCAGACTCTTCATCTGTACGAACACGGAATGAAGGATCTTCTTTTGCCAAGCGACCCAATGCAAAACCCATTTTTTCTTGGTCAGCTTTTGTCTTCGGCTCAACAGCCACGTGAATTACTGGCTCAGGGAACTCCATGCGCTCAAGGGTAATCACTTTATCCAAATCGCAAAGTGTCTCGCCAGTAGTCACATCCTTCAGACCAATGGCCGCGGCAATATCACCTGCACGAACTTCTTCGATCTCTTTACGATCCGCTGCATGCATCTGAACAATACGACCAATACGTTCTTTCTTACCCTTCACAGAGTTGTAAACTGTATCACCAGACTTAACAACACCAGAATACACACGGAAGAAGGTTAACTGACCAACGTACGGATCATTCATTAGCTTAAATGCCAATGAAGAGAATGGCTCGCTATCCTGCGCCTTACGCTCAGCAGGGGTACCATCTTCATTCTCACCTTTAACCGGTGGAATGTCTGTTGGTGCTGGCAAGAATTCAATAACGGCATCAAGCATAGCCTGAACACCTTTATTTTTAAAAGCTGTACCACAAAGCATTGGAATGATTTCGCAACCAATAGTGCGATGGCGAATACCAGCTTTGATATCTTCAACAGACAAATCACCTTCTTCAAGGTATTTATTCATCATTTCTTCTGAAGACTCAGCTGCAGCCTCGACCATTTTCTCGCGCCATTCATTAGCTTCGTCAGCCAAGTCAGCAGGAATGTCACGCAATTCAAACTTCATACCTTGAGAAGCATCATCCCAGTAGACAGCTTTCATGCTGATCAAGTCGATCACGCCTTCAAACTTGTCTTCCGCACCGATAGGTACCTGCAATGGCACAGGGTTAGCTTTCAAGCGTTGACGCATTTGATCATGCACACGGAAGAAGTTTGCACCCTGGCGGTCCATTTTATTAACAAAAGCAAGGCGAGGAACACCATACTTGTTTGCTTGACGCCATACAGTTTCAGACTGCGGCTGAACACCACCCACAGCACAATACACCATACATGCGCCATCAAGCACACGCATTGAACGCTCAACTTCAATTGTGAAGTCTACGTGTCCTGGGGTATCAATAATGTTGATGTGATGCTCTGGAAAACGGCCATCCATACCTTTCCAGTAACAAGTTGTAGCAGCAGAGGTAATAGTAATACCACGCTCCTGCTCTTGTTCCATCCAGTCCATGGTCGCTGCACCGTCATGAACCTCACCAATTTTGTGAGACACACCGGTATAAAATAAAATACGTTCTGTCGTAGTTGTTTTACCAGCATCAATGTGAGCACTGATACCAATATTACGATAACGTTCGATAGGGGTTTTACGTGCCACGGCTCGCTACCTTATCCAATAGTTAAAAATCTTTACTTGCTATTGCTTAGAAGCGATAGTGTGCAAACGCCTTGTTAGCTTCAGCCATACGGTGAACTTCGTCACGCTTTTTCATCGCGCCGCCACGGCCTTCAGCCGCATCCAATAGCTCACCAGCAAGACGCTGACCCATAGACTTTTCACCACGCTTACGTGCTGCTTCGCGAATCCAACGCATCGCCAATGCCATACGACGAGAAGGACGAACTTCAACAGGCACCTGGTAGTTTGCACCACCGACGCGACGACTTTTCACCTCAACAATAGGTTTTGCATTGCCGATTGCTTGAGTAAACACTTCCAAAGCATCTTTACCGGTCTTTTTCTCAATCTGCTCTAACGCACCATAAACAATGCGCTCTGCTACAGATTTCTTGCCATCTTCCATGATTACATTCATGAATTTAGACAAGTCTTTGTTACCGAACTTTGGATCCGGCAATACCTCACGTTTCGGTACTTCGCGACGACGTGGCATGTTACTTCCTCTCAAATTAATTCAGTTGAGCTAACGCTCAAAATCTACATCAGTAGATCACTTACTCGACGAATAGATTCGCCTATCTGTCAAAACGACCAGCAATTAAGCCTTAGGACGCTTTGCACCATATTTAGAACGTGACTGCTTACGATCTTTAACACCTGCAGTATCCAAGCTACCACGAACTGTGTGATAACGAACACCTGGCAAATCTTTTACACGACCACCACGGATCAATACAACAGAGTGCTCTTGCAAGTTGTGGCCTTCACCACCAATGTAAGAAATCACTTCAAAACCGTTAGTTAGACGCACTTTACATACTTTACGCAAAGCAGAGTTTGGCTTTTTAGGTGTTGTTGTGTAAACACGTGTACATACACCGCGCTTTTGTGGGCATGCATTTAATGCAGGCACCTTGCTTTTCACCACTTCACTTTTACGTGGCTTGCGAACAAGCTGGTTAATTGTTGGCATTGTTTCTTCCTAAATATAAAAACACGGCGAATAAAAAATTCCGCCGAATCTAAAGGTCAAAGATTTTAGCCCCCGGCAAAGTTCCATGTCAAGAACCATGCAAGGGGCCAAAGGCTTTTCACTTTATTCTGTTACTTCTACGTCAACTTCTTGGGTAGATTGAACTTCTTGATTTTCAACTGCTTCGGCACGATGTCTAGCACTGTGGTATGCCAAACCTGTACCTGCTGGGATCAATCGACCAACGATTACGTTTTCTTTCAATCCACGTAAGTCATCTTTCTTGCCCATGATCGCAGCTTCAGTCAACACGCGAGTTGTTTCCTGGAACGACGCAGCAGAAATGAAAGAGTCAGTTGATAGAGATGCCTTAGTAATACCTAGTAGAATATTTTCATATTCTGCCGGTTCTCTTCCTTCTGCAACTGCTTTTTCATTTTGAATTAATACGTCAGCACGCTCTACTTGCTCACCCTGAATAAAGGCGGTTTCACCAGAGTTTGAAATGATAACGCGACGAAGCATCTGACGAACAATTACTTCAATGTGCTTATCGTTAATTTTCACACCCTGCAGACGGTAAACCTCTTGAACCTCTTCAGTAATGTAGCGAGATAGTGCTTCGATACCTTGCAAGCGCAAGATGTCATGCGGATCTACTGGGCCGTCGACAATCGTTTCACCTTTATTTACCACTTGACCATCATGTACTAATACATGCTTGTCTTTTGGAATCAGGTACTCATGTGCAACACCATCAAGATCTGTCAATACTAGACGTTGTTTACCTTTGGTATCTTTACCAAATGAAACTGTTCCAGTAATTTCTGCCAACATACCTGCATCTTTTGGTGAACGAGCTTCAAACAACTCTGCAACACGCGGTAGACCACCGGTAATATCACGAGTCTTTGAAGACTCTTGTGGAATACGTGCAAGCACATCACCAACATTTACAGACTGACCATCTTTAACAGAAATAATACATCCTACTTGGAATGTAATATTTACTGATGTATCTGTACCTGTCAGCTTAACTTCGTTACCTTGTTCATCTAGCAGTTTAACCTGTGGGCGAACACCTTTTGTAGAGCCAGCTCTACGCTTAGGATCGATAACAACCAATGTTGAAAGACCTGTTACTTCGTCAATCTGCTTAGCAACAGTTACACCTTCTTCAACGTTTTCAAACTTAACTTGACCAGCGTACTCAGTAATAATTGGACGTGTGTGCGGATCCCATGTTGCCAGTACTTGACCAGCCTTCACCACTGCACCATCAATTACTTGCAAAGTAGCTCCATAAGGCACTTTGTGACGCTCACGCTCACGACCACTATCTTCGGTAATGACCACTTCACCGGAACGTGAAATCGCAACCAACTCACCTTTAGCGCTCGTTACATAACGCATATTGGCAAAGCGAACGATACCATTAGACTTAGTCTCAACTTGGCTAGCCATCGCCGCACGAGACGCTGCACCACCGATGTGGAACGTACGCATTGTAAGCTGAGTACCTGGTTCACCAATTGACTGCGCAGCAACCACACCAACGGCTTCACCTACGTTTACGATGTGCCCACGACCTAGATCACGACCATAACACTTAGCACATAGACCATAGCGTGTTTCACATGTCAGCGCGGTACGGACCTTCACTTCATCGACACCAATTGCTTCGATCTGCTCAACTTCATCTTCACCAAGCAAAGTACCAGCTTCGAATACTGTCTCACCACTCTCTGGGTTTACAACATCAGTTGCGGCGACACGACCTAGAATACGATCACGTAGCGCCTCAAGAACGTCACCGCCTTGTACAACGGCTTTCATTGCCACACCATTCTTAGTGCCGCAATCCTGCTCAATTACTACTAAATCTTGTGTCACATCCACTAGACGACGTGTTAAGTAACCAGAGTTCGCTGTTTTCAGTGCCGTATCCGCCAAACCTTTACGTGCACCGTGAGTAGAAATAAAGTACTGTAGAACGTTCAGACCTTCACGGAAGTTTGAGGTAATCGGCGTTTCAATAATCGAACCATCCGGCTTGGCCATCAAACCACGCATACCTGCCAACTGACGAATCTGAGCTGCAGAACCACGGGCACCTGAGTCAGCCATCATGTAAATCGCATTGAACGACTCTTGATCGACAGTATTGCCTTCTTTATCTACAACTTTTTCTGTCTTCAGCGCAGACATCATCGCATTAGCTACGCGATCCCCTGCACGACCCCAGATATCCACCACTTTGTTGTAACGTTCACCTTGTGTCACAAGACCCGAAGTGTATTGTGCCTGAATTTCGTTAACTTCTTTTTCTGCCTCTGCAAGTAGCTTCTGCTTATCTGTAGGAATCAGCATGTCATCGATACAGATTGAAATACCAGCACGGGTTGCATAAGTGAAACCGGTGTACATCAATTGATCAGCAAAAATCACCGTATCACGTAACCCACAACGGCGGAATGAAGCGTTAATCAGCTTTGAAATTTCTTTCTTTTTCAGCGCTTTATTCACGTAAGTGAACGGCATGCCTTTAGGTAAAATTTCAGAAAGAATAGCGCGACCGACAGTTGTTTCGTAACGAGAAATCTTTAATTCGAACTCATCTTCTTCGTTACGAATCCACTCACGAATACGTACTTTAATACGAGTATTTAGTTCGATTACTTTATTTTCATAGGCACGGATTGCTTCAGCAACATCAGCAAATGCCATACCTTCACCACGACCATTTACTTTATCTCTCGTGATGTAGTAGAGACCCAACACAATATCCTGAGAAGGAACAATAATTGGATCACCGTTACTTGGAGATAGCACATTATTTGAAGCCAGCATCAATGTGCGTGCTTCCATTTGCGCTTCTAGAGACAACGGTACGTGCACAGCCATTTGGTCACCGTCAAAGTCGGCGTTAAATGCTGAACAAACTAGAGGGTGCAACTGAATTGCTTTAC
Organism: Leeia speluncae; assembly: GCF_020564625.1. Lineage (NCBI taxonomy): Bacteria > Pseudomonadati > Pseudomonadota > Betaproteobacteria > Neisseriales > Leeiaceae > Leeia > Leeia speluncae. Next base: position 294,445 of record NZ_JAJBZT010000004.1, on the reverse strand, counting down.
CCTCAATTAGTACTGGCTCAAATGCTTGAATACCTAAACGGTGTAGAGTAGGCGCACGGTTTAGCAGAATCGGATGTTCACGAATGACTTCTTCAAGAATATCCCAAACCACAGGAGTTTCTTGCTCAACTTCACGCTTCGCCGCTTTGATTGTGGTAGCAATACCTAGCGCTTCTAGTTTATGGAAAATGAATGGCTTGAATAATTCAAGCGCCATCTTCTTCGGAAGACCACATTGGTGTAAACGTAACTGTGGTCCAACCACAATTACCGAACGACCAGAATAGTCAACACGCTTACCTAGCAAGTTTTGACGGAAACGACCGCCCTTACCTTTAATCATATCGGCAAGAGACTTCAACGGACGCTTATTCGCACCAGTCATTGCCTTACCGCGACGACCGTTGTCTAACAATGAGTCGACCGCTTCTTGCAACATACGTTTTTCGTTACGTACGATAATTTCAGGCGCCTTCAACTCTAACAGGCGTTTTAAACGATTGTTACGGTTGATTACGCGACGATAAAGATCGTTTAGGTCAGAAGTTGCAAAACGGCCACCATCCAATGGAACCAATGGGCGTAGATCTGGAGGTAATACAGGAAGCACCTCCATTACCATCCAATCTGGTTTAATGCCAGAACGCTGGAAAGCCTCAAGCACTTTCAAACGTTTTGCAATTTTCTTAATTTTAGTATCTGAACCAGTTGCGGCTAACTCGCGACGTAGCTTTTCAACCTCAGACTCTAGATCAATAGCGCGAAGTAAATCACGAACGCCTTCTGCACCCATTACAGCACGGAACTCATCACCGTACTCTTCAACTTTGTCTAGATAATCTTCCTCAGTCAACAACTGTGCTTTGCTGAGCGGCGTCAGACCTGGTTCGATCACAACGTATGCTTCAAAGTACAATACACGTTCGATATCACGTAGAGTCATATCTAAAACCATACCTAAACGAGAAGGTAATGATTTTAGGAACCAAATATGAGCCGTAGGTGAAGCTAACTCGATGTGACCCATGCGATCACGACGAACTTTAGCTAAAGTAACCTCTACGCCACATTTTTCGCAAATAACACCACGATGTTTTAAACGCTTATATTTCCCGCACAAGCACTCGTAATCCTTAATAGGACCAAAAATACGAGCACAAAATAGGCCATCACGCTCAGGCTTGAATGTACGATAGTTGATAGTCTCAGGCTTTTTAACTTCACCGAAAGACCATGAGCGGATTTTCTCAGGCGAAGCTAAGCCAATCTTAATGGCATCAAACTCTTCGTCTTGTGTTACTTGCTTGAATAAATCGAGCAAACCTTTCATATATCCTCCACATAGCCAGAACGTTTAGTTCTGGCTGTCCTTCGATAAATTAAAAACGTTCCAGATCAATATCGATACCAAGAGAACGAATCTCTTTTACCAATACATTGAATGATTCCGGCATGCCAGCATCGATCTTATGATCGCCTTTGACAATATTTTCATACACTTTTGTACGACCAGTAATATCATCGGATTTAACCGTCAACATTTCCTGCAAGGTGTATGCAGCACCATATGCTTCCAGCGCCCAAACCTCCATCTCACCGAAACGCTGACCACCAAACTGTGCTTTACCGCCCAATGGTTGCTGAGTAACTAATGAGTACGGTCCAGTTGAACGTGCATGCATCTTGTCATCAACCAAGTGATGTAACTTAAGTACATGCATGTAACCAACCGTTACAGGGCGCTCAAAAATCTCTCCAGTGCGGCCGTCATACAAGCGCAACTGTGTTTTAGTAGGTGTAAAACCTAATGCATGAGTGCGCGGATCTTCATCTGGGAATGCTAGATTTAGCATTTCACGAATTTCAGACTCTTTTGCACCATCAAACACCGGCGTAGCAAATGGAACACCGTTACGTAAGTTTTGAGCAAGTTCTTTAATCTCTGTATCTGTAAACTCATCTAGCGTTTCAGCTTTACCAGTTGAGTTATAGACTTTTTCTAAGAAAGAACGAACTTCTTCTACATTGCGTTGCTGGCGAATCATCTCATCAATGCGACGACCCAACCCTTTAGCAGCCCAACCCAAGTGAGTTTCAAGAATCTGACCAACGTTCATACGTGATGGAACACCTAGTGGGTTCAACACAATATCCATTGGCGTACCGTCTGCCATATGCGGCATATCTTCAATTGGTACAATACGTGAAACCACACCCTTGTTACCGTGACGACCAGCCATCTTGTCACCAGGTTGTAAGCGGCGTTTAACAGCAATGTAAACTTTAACCATCTTTTGAACACCAGGTGACAATTCATCACCTTGTGTCAACTTACGGCGCTTTTCATCAAACAATTGATCAAATTCTACGCGTTTCTGCGCCAGAATTTCTTTTTGCTGTTCCAACTGTCTAGCAGCATCTTCATCTGCTAAACGGATATCAAACCAGTCATGAGGCAATACTGAATCCAGATAGGCAGAATCAAGCACCGCACCCTTAGCTAGCTTTTTAGGTCCACCATTGGCTGTTTTTCCAGTAAGCATCTTTTTGATACGTTCAAATGCATCACTTTCCAAAATACGCATTTGGTCAGCTAGGTCAATCTTAAAGCGCTTCAGCTCGTCATCAATAATTGATTGAGCGCGAGCATCACGCTGAATGCCTTCGCGTGTAAAGACTTGAACACCAATAACGGTACCACTCATGCCTGTTGGAATGCGAAGCGATGTATCCTTAACATCAGAGGCCTTCTCACCAAAGATCGCACGAAGCAATTTCTCTTCAGGGGTGAGTTGTGTTTCGCCTTTAGGTGTTACCTTACCAACAAGCACATCACCCGCCTCTACTTCCGCACCAATATGAACAATGCCGCTCTCATCTAAGCGAGATAGCATGCGCTCTGATAGGTTCGAAATATCACGAGTAATTTCTTCAGGGCCAAGCTTAGTATCACGCGCAACAACTGATAATTCTTCAATATGAATTGTTGTATAGCGATCATCTGCCACAACTTTTTCAGAGATTAGAATCGAATCTTCAAAGTTATAACCGTTCCATGGCATGAAGGCTACTAGCAAGTTTTGACCTAGCGCCAGTTCACCCAAATCTGTTGAAGCACCATCAGCGATCACATCATGACGTGCAACACGATCGCCCACCTTAACGATAGGACGCTGGTTGATATTAGTGTTTTGGTTTGAACGGGTGTATTTAACTAGGTTGTAAATATCAACACCAACTTCACCTGCACTTGTCTCATCATCATTCACACGAATAACAATACGACCAGCATCAACATAATCTACAACACCACCACGACCAGCCTTAACCGCCGTTCCCGAGTCGACCGCAACAGTACGCTCAATTCCGGTACCAACAAATGATTTTTCTGGTCTTAGGCATGGAACCGCCTGACGCTGCATGTTTGCACCCATCAATGCACGGTTCGCATCATCATGCTCCAAGAATGGAATCAATGAAGCCGCAACAGAAACAATCTGACTTGGTGCAACATCCATGTATTGCACTTGGTCTTTATTAGCCAGAATCGTTTCACCTTTTTCACGGCAAGTTACGATTTCATCTAGCAGACTACCATCAGTGCCTAATGCAGCATTTGCCTGAGCAATCACATATCTACCTTCTTCAATGGCTGATAGATATTCAATTTGATCAGTAACTTTACAATCAACTACTTTGCGGTATGGTGTTTCTAAGAAACCATACTCGTTCGTGCGCGCATAGATCGCCAAAGAGTTGATCAAACCAATGTTTGGACCTTCAGGCGTTTCAATCGGACACACACGACCATAATGAGTTGGATGAACGTCACGAACCTCAAAACCAGCACGTTCACGAGTCAAACCACCAGGGCCAAGTGCTGAAACACGACGCTTGTGAGTAATCTCTGAAAGAGGGTTCGTTTGGTCCATAAACTGCGACAACTGCGAAGACCCAAAAAACTCTTTAATGGCAGCACTAACAGGCTTTGCATTGATCAAATCATGCGGCATCAAGTTTTCTGATTCGGCTTGTGATAAACGCTCTTTCACAGCACGTTCTACACGTACTAAACCTGCACGGAATTGATTTTCTGCCAACTCACCGACAGAACGGACTCGACGGTTACCAAGGTGATCGATATCATCAACTTCACCGCGACCGTTACGTAATTCAACAAGAATTTTAATGACGGCTACAATGTCTTCATTTGACAATGTACCTGCACCAATAATTTCATCAACGCCAATGCGACGGTTGAATTTCATACGACCTACTTTAGATAAGTCATATGTTTCTTCAGCAAAGAACAAACGAGCGAACAGTGTCTCTACTGCATCTTCAGTTGGCGGTTCACCTGGTCGCATCATGCGATAAATAGCGATACGTGCAGCATTCAGATCTGCAGTATCATCCAAGCGCATCGTTTGTGAAATAAATGCACCGTAATCCAAATCATTTGTATAGATTAGATCCAGCTCTTTAACACCTGCAATCTGAAGCTTATTCAGCAATGACTCTGTAATTTCTTCATTTGCCAGCGCCAATACTTCACCGGTCAATGGGTCAATTACATTACGTGCAAACACACGCCCTACAACCATTTCATCTGGCACTGACAACTCAGTTAAACCAGCTGTTGTAATATCTTTGATGTGTTTTGCAGTGATACGCTTGTCTTTAGCAACAATTACTTTGCCTGAAGCATCTTTAATATCAAACTTCGCAACTTCGCCTTTTAAGCGCTCTGGCACCAACGCAATTTTTACTTCTGAGCTACTTACAAATACCTTATCGAAAGAGAAGAACTCAGACAAGATCTGCTCATTATTGTAGCCAAGTGCACGAAGTAAAATAGTGACAGGCATCTTACGACGACGGTCGATACGGAAGTACAGAAGATCTTTCGCATCAAACTCAAAATCTAGCCATGAGCCACGATATGGAATAATTCTTGCAGAGAACAATAGCTTACCTGAGCTATGTGTCTTACCTTTATCATGCTCGAAGAATACACCTGGTGAACGATGTAACTGAGAAACGATCACACGCTCGGTACCATTAATAATAAAAGAACCTGCTTGAGTCATCAGAGGGATTTCACCCATATAGACTTCTTGCTCTTTTACTTCTTTAACAGTCGGCTTGCTTGCCTCACGGTCCATGATAGTTAGTCTGACACGAGCCCGTAGTGGTGCTGCATAGGTAATACCACGCTGTTGACATTCAGTCATATCAAACGGAGGGGTACCTAAGGTATAGCTAACAAATTCTAATCTTGCATTACCAGTATGGCTAGCAATTGGGAAGATCGAATTGAAAGCTGCTTGCAGACCTTCAGATTTTCTATTTTCAGGATTTTGATCCGCCTGCAAGAATGCAGTGTACGACTGAATTTGCGTAGCAAGCAAAAAAGGAACTTCTAAAACACTCGCACGCTTCGCAAAACTCTTACGGATGCGCTTTTTCTCTGTAAAAGAGTAACTCATAGAGACTCCAAGGAGGTAAATGCCGCAGAAAGCAAAGAACAGCTTACTTGTTCGGCCGACAAATTAGGCTGTTGTTTGGTAACTGCACAACCAAAAAGTACAAAGCAAACAAGGCCGACGGTTTCCCGCCAGCCTGATTTGCTACGTTCAAGTAGATTACTTGATCTCAGCTTTAGCGCCTGCTTCTTCAAGTTGTTTCTTGATAGCTTCAGCATCAGCTTTAGATGCACCTTCTTTAACTGTCTTAGGTGCGCCATCAACTAGGTCTTTAGCTTCTTTCAAGCCTAGGCCAGTAATAGCACGAACTACTTTAATTACGTTAACCTTGTTGTCGCCTGCTGCAGTTAGCACAACGTCAAATTCAGTTTTTTCTTCAGCAGCAGCAGCACCGCCAGCAGCTGGAGCAGCAACTGCCATTGCAGCAGCTGAAACACCGAATTTTTCTTCAAATGCCTTAACAAGGTCATTTAATTCCATCACAGACATTGCGCCTACGGCTTCAAGGATATCGTCTTTAGTAATTGCCATTTGTAAATCACTCCAAATTCAAAATCGTTAAGCAAAACTCAGTTTATTTAAAATTAAACTGATTCAGTTTCGCCTTTTTGTGCTGCCAAAGCAGCCAATGCACGAGCAAAGCCAGAAACAGGGGCTTGCATAACACCCAACAAGCGAGCAAGTAATTCTTCGCGACTTGGGATAGAGGCAAGAGCTTGTACACCTGCTTTATCTAGTACATTACCATCGTAACAACCAGCAGTTAGAACCAACTTGTCATTTGCTTTAGCAAAGTCGTTCAACACTTTTGCAGCCGCTACAGCATCTTCAGAGATACTATAGATAATCGGACCACTCATATGCTCAGCAAGACCTTCAAATGAAGTTCCCTGAACAGCACGGCGTACCAATGTATTTTTCAATACACGCAGGTAAACGCCACTTTTACGAGCATTTGCACGAAGTTGAGTAAGTTGGCTAACTTGGATACCACGATATTCAGCCAAAACAATGGTCTGAGCCTTTGCAACTTCTGCAGCGACTTCAGCCACGACGGCTTTTTTATCTTCGAGATTGAGACCCAAGGCCTATCCTCCTATTAACACGAAATTCCGTTACCAGAATTTCACCTCGGCGACCTTAGTTCAGGAGTGTTTAATCTAAATTCCTGCATTAGGGATCACCATCTGCGCAGGCTTCTGTTTTTGACAGAATTAACAACCTGCGGTCTTTGACGATCTGCAAGTTAGAAAATCTAACTTGCAGCCCAAAGCATGAGATCTTGCGATCTCACTACTTATTCTTTATTAAGCTTGTACGGTTGCTGTATCTACACGCACACCCAAGCCCATGGTGCTGCTAACTGCGACCTTGCGAAGGTAAACACCTTTGCTTGATGCTGGCTTGGCTTTTACCAACGCCTCGATCAACGCACCTAGGTTTTCACGCAAAGCAGCTTGTTCAAATGAAGCGCGACCAATTGTGCAATGGATGATACCTGCTTTGTCTGTACGGTATTGAACCTGACCAGCCTTAGCATTTTTCACAGCGGTTGCTGCATCAGGAGTAACAGTACCAACCTTAGGGTTAGGCATTAGACCACGCGGGCCCAACACTTGACCTAATTGACCCACGATACGCATTGCATCTGGTGTTGCAATTACGATATCAAAGTCAAGCATGCCACCTTTGATTTGCTCTGCTAGATCTTCAAAGCCAACAATATCTGCACCAGCTGCTTTAGCGGCTTCTGCGTTTGCACCCTGTGCAAAAACAGCAACACGAACAGACTTACCTGTACCACGCGGCAACACTACTGATCCACGAACAACCTGGTCAGATTTACGTGCATCAACACCTAGGTTAACTGATACATCTACAGACTCATCAAACTTTGCTGATGCAGTTTCTTTAATCAAACCCAATGCTTCTTCGATTGGATATAGTTTTGTAGAGTCAACTTTAGAACGAAGCTCTTTCAAACGCTTAGAGATTTTCGCCATGATTAACCCTCCATCTCTACGCCCATTGAACGGGCGCTACCAGCAATACAACGAACAGCAGCATCTAAATCAGCAGCTGTTAAGTCTGGCATTTTTGTTTTTGCAATTTCTTCAGCTTGAGCACGAGTCAACTTACCAACTTTGTCGGTATGAGGCTTCGGACTACCTTTTTGTAGACCAATTGCTTTTTTGATCAAGATAGTAGCTGGAGGAGTCTTCATCACGAATGTGAAAGACTTGTCCGCGTAAGCTGTAATTACCACTGGAATTGGCAGACCTGGCTCTACACCTTGTGTAGCCGCGTTAAAGGCCTTACAAAATTCCATAATATTTAGACCGCGCTGACCTAGCGCTGGACCAATAGGTGGAGATGGATTTGCCTTACCTGCAGGCACTTGTAGCTTAATTAAGCCAACAATTTTCTTTGCCACAATACTACTCCTTCAAATGGGTAATAACGCAGAAATTAATACTGCTCCCCGTTACATACAAACGCCCCACATTCAATATGTGAGGCATTTTTATCTCATCAAGAAGACTCAAAGCTTCTCGACCTGAGAAAAATCCAATTCTACCGGTGTTGCACGACCAAAAATAAGAACAGAAACACGCAACTTACTTTTATCGTAATTAATTTCTTCCACAGACCCATTAAAGTCAGTGAATGGCCCGTCAATCACACGAACCGACTCGCCGACCTCAAAAAGAATCTTAGGTTTTGGCTTTTCAACACCTTCTTGCATTTGATGCAAGATATCGTCTACTTCTTTTTGCGAAATAGGCGCAGGACGGTTTCCAGAACCACCAACAAAACCAGTGACTTTTGGTGTACTTTTCACCAAATGCCACGTCTCGTCGGACATATCCATCTCAACCAAAACGTACCCCGGAAAAAACTTTCTCTCGGTAATACTTTTGTGACCACCCTTAACCTCGACCACCTCTTCGACAGGGACCAAGATTCTACCAAACTTTTCAAGAAGTTCGCTACGATTAATTTTTTCTTGTAGCGCTCTTTGCACACTCTTCTCAAAACCTGAATAGGCATGAACAACATACCATCTCATCGCCATGTTCAACCCCTATTCAATAGAAACGAGTAAAAGAATTTACCCAAACTCCAATCCACCAACGACATAAAGATCGCAAGCACCACTACAAACAACAAAACAACACCCGTCATTTGCAACGTTTCTTTTCTCGTTGGCCACGTTACACGCTTCGCCTCTTTCAGAGAATCTGCCGCATAACCCTTAAACGAAGAACCCATTTCTGTCGTCAACATCAACACCAAAGCTGCCACAACAGACACCAAAACGATGCCTCCACGGGCAAAGCCTGGAAGTGAGTGAATCGAATAAAATACAACAAGACCAGCCGCGACCAATAAGATGGATGCGGCTAGTTTTGATTTATCAATCGTAGTCATTATTGATAATGCTCTATTTGCACTACTTGAGTGAATGGCAGGCCAGGAGGGCTTCGAACCCCCAACCCTCGGTTTTGGAGACCGATACTCTACCAATTGAGCTACTGGCCTGTAAGGAGGGTGACAATTTCACCCTCGTGAACAACTATCGATTACTCGATGATCTTAGCAACAACGCCCGCACCTACGGTACGACCACCTTCACGAATAGCAAAACGCAAACCGTCTTCCATCGCGATCGGAGCAATCAAAGCAACTTTGATTGACACGTTATCACCTGGCATCACCATTTCTGTACCTTCTGGCAATTCAACTGCACCAGTTACGTCTGTTGTACGGAAGTAGAACTGTGGACGATAGCCATTGAAGAATGGTGTATGACGACCACCTTCATCTTTAGACAACACGTAAACTTCTGCGCTGAATTTTGTGTGTGGGTTGATAGATGCTGGCTTAGCCAATACTTGACCGCGCTCAACGTCTTCACGCTTTGTACCACGCAACAATACACCAACGTTATCACCAGCTTGACCTTGATCCAACAACTTACGGAACATTTCAACACCGGTACATGTTGTTTTCTGAGTTGCTTTCAGACCAACAATCTCAACTTCTTCACCAACTTTAACGATACCACGCTCAATACGGCCGGTAACCACTGTACCACGACCAGAAATTGAGAATACATCTTCAACTGGCATCAAGAAAGTACCATCAACTGCACGCTCTGGCTCTGGAATATAAGAATCCAAAGCTTCAGCTAGCTTGTGAATTGCTGGCTCGCCGTATTGACCTTGATCACCTTCCAACGCCAACTTAGCAGAACCGATAACGATTGGAGTATCATCACCTGGGAAGTCGTAGCTAGATAGCAATTCACGAACTTCCATCTCAACCAACTCTAGCAACTCAGCATCATCAACCATGTCTGCTTTGTTCAAGAACACGATGATGTATGGAACACCAACCTGACGAGCCAACAAGATGTGCTCGCGAGTTTGTGGCATAGGACCATCAGCTGCCGAACATACTAGAATCGCGCCATCCATCTGCGCTGCACCAGTAATCATGTTCTTAACATAGTCAGCGTGACCTGGGCAGTCAACGTGAGCGTAGTGACGTGTTTCTGTCTCATACTCTACGTGTGCTGTGTTAATCGTAATACCACGCGCCTTTTCTTCTGGCGCGCTATCAATCTGATCGTAACCCTTAGCTTCGCCACCAAATTTCTTAGAAAGAATTGTAGTGATCGCTGCTGTCAATGTAGTTTTACCATGGTCAACGTGACCGATAGTACCTACGTTTACGTGCGGCTTCGTCCGCGTGAATTTTTCCTTAGCCATTGCGCAAAACCTCGTCTTATAAATAGATAGATGCGAAAGTTCACAACCCAACCAAGGGCGGTTGGAGCCCATGACGAGAATTGAACTCGTGACCTCTCCCTTACCAAGGGAGTGCTCTACCGCTGAGCTACATGGGCACAACTAGAAACCTGGAGCGGGTGAAGGGAATCGAACCCTCGTCTTAAGCTTGGAAGGCTTCAGCTCTACCATTGAGCTACACCCGCCCTAAAAAACCTCTGTCGAGTATTCGGACTGTATTTCTTAACACAACCTCGTCTCTGACCGCTAGTTGCAGCATTCTTCTGGTGGAGGGGGAAGGATTCGAACCTTCGAAGGCAGTGCCGTCAGATTTACAGTCTGATCCCTTTGACCGCTCGGGAACCCCTCCAAAAGAGATGCGCATTATGCAGACATTAAAAACTTGTGTCAACAGTAATTTTCAATTTTGTACAAAAAAGCTCACTTACACTAATAATTGCGTACCGATGTTATGTGTCAACCTCCCATTAACAATTACCGCCACTGATATCACGCCTGTTAGTAAGTAATACTTCAATCCCCCTCCCTACTTTATTTCATTTAATTAATTCACCCGCTTCAAGCATAAATAGTTGACACGCGCTTTTTCTTAGTGTTTAATGCACGACTTCTGTGTTTGGCCGGATAGCTCAGTTGGTAGAGCAACGGATTGAAAATCCGTGTGTCGGCAGTTCGATTCTGCCTCCGGCCACAGAAAAATAGGCCAGATAGCTCAGTCGGTAGAGCAACGGATTGAAAATCCGTGTGTCGGCAGTTCGATTCTGCCTCTGGCCACAAATATTTTAAAAGGCTGCCTAGTTTTCTATGCAGCCTTTTTTCTTTTCTATTTCTCTTCGTTTAAAACACTCACCTCTAACTGACTTCACCGTCACATAAACGTAATCACTTCGTAATCTCCCCTCTGTATAACGCTCTCTGTCCTTCTAACACGTTTTAACAGGGAGTTAAAAATGCGTAAAGTTATTGCACTAGCCGTTGCTGGTGTTTTCGTTTCTCCAACGGTCTTCGCCGACAGCGGCAATGTGACTATTTACGGTAAAATTCGTATGGGTGTTGAATTTTTAAATTCTGACGCCAACACAACGACCCTCAACTCAACCTCTCACACATCACAGACAAAAATTTCTAGCTTTAAAAGTCGCATTGGTTTCAAAGGTGAAGAAGATCTAGGTAATGGCCTAAAAACCGTTTGGCAAGCTGAAGGCGGTATTAACGCCGATGATGCAAGCATGGATACACTGTCTAGCTCAAAAAAATTAAACGGCAATGGTCTTCTTGCAACACGTGACACCTTCGTTGGTTTAAGCGACGCAAAACTTGGCACATTAAAATTGGGGCGCATTACCTCTCCATATGATAACGTTGGGTCAAAGTTTGATGGATTTATTGGTAGTGACCGTATAAACGGTTTCTTTGAGCAAAACAACACAGATCCTGATAGCTCTGTTACTAATGGGGTTTATAATTTCCCTATCAACGTTAAGCAGAACCGCAAAAATAATGCCATTCACTATACAAGCCCTAATTTAAATGGTTTCAGTGGTGCTGTTGAGTATTATCTCAATGAAAATGCCACATCAACTTCTAAGGCAGGCAAAGGTATTTCTACTAGATTATCTTACTCTGGTAATGGACTATCTATTGATTGGGGTTTCGAACAAAACAAAACAGGTGCCCCCTCTGTTTCTGGCAGTGCTAACAAAGAAACCGCCAACCTTGTAAGTATTGCGTACGACGTGTTGCCAGAGTTAACTTTAGGCGGCCAGTTGTATAAACAGCAAAACAATGCTGCTTCCAAGGTAGAAAACAAAGGTTATGGCCTTTTTGCAAACTATAAAGCAACCCCTCAAGTAACCTTACGTGCTTTTTATGGTCAATTTACAGCCAAGAAAAACGATGGTATTGAAGACACAAATGACTTCAAAGCAAAGCGCCTAACACTAGGTGCACACTATGCACTTTCTAAGCGCACACTCGTTTTCGCTGAGTATCTGAATGACAAGATTAATCGCAAAGCAGTAAGTGCCTCCACCGGCAATACTAGTGCACGTACAATCAGCATTGGTTTGTCACACGACTTCTAAGTCTTAAGCGATACTCCGTTGATTGACACGATTGAGGCCACCTTTGGGTGGCCTTTTTTTACATCTCATCTAAACTTCCGGTATCCAAAAGTAAGATGTTTTTATTGGTACCGAAAATCGAAACAGTCCATCCTCAACCCCATCTTCAAGCCCAAGCATTCTTTTGAATTGGCTTTCAAAAGCGTTCATCCCATTCTTTTCAAACGACAAAAAAGCTAATCCACTACTACAACCGTCTGACCATGGCATTGATCGTCTAACCATAAATGCTTCTGGCTCAAAGCTTTCTTGTGCCGTTCTTTTCACATGTGCGGAATCTGGCGCGTCTTCTATTTCTTCGTTATCTTTTAGCCTTCTTCCAATTAGAAGATCCTTCTCTTCAGGCGTGAATGAATGAAATCGATTAAGGTTATGTTGCCAAATTTGCAAAACAGCATAGGCGTCATTCATATCCCCTACCGCAACATTCAAGGCATCCTTATCCACAGGGTTCTCTGTACCATCCTCATAGCCGGTTAAATCCCGACCTTCTTTGTATTTGAAGCATTGAACGACATCTTCAAGCACAAACAATCCAGCTAATTTACTTTCTAGTAACTGCTGGAGGTGAACCAATTCGCCAATCTCCGCAGAACGGATCCATAGCCACAAATCATATTCATTAGAGGGAATATCTCTTTGGGCACCAACAGGGGGGTGAAACGCCTTTAACTGATTGTTCTCAATCCCTAACAAATCAACTAGTTTTTTCCCATACCCAATGGCTATTTTTTCGCCATCAATAAACTCTTTAATCGCATCTAATGCGAACTCAACTTTCGCCAAGTCTTGTATCTTCCATAGTAAGTGCCTTGCAAATGCAGGGATTGGCGCTAAGATAGCGCCTTGAAATTTTGACATCATCAAGCCTTTCTACTGTGTTATCTTTTCATATACAAATAAGAGCAAAGTCTTTCATCTGCATGTTGAATACATTTAAGATTTAATTCGATTTATCTTAAATTTTAGATCCATATAAGCGTTAACATTAGCGTACTCTTGCTAAGTCACATTACCTCTTTTTTTAATAAGGCACAGCATAGATGCAATATAAACAACTTGGTACAACAGATGTTCGTGTAAGCCTCATTGGTTTAGGGACCATGACATGGGGTGAGCAAAATACGTTAGATGATGCACATTCTCAAATTACTTTCGCCAAAGCAAGTGGCATTAATTTAATTGATGTCGCGGAAATGTACCCTGTCCCACCCAAGCCTGAAACACAAGGTGCCACAGAAAAGATCGTTGGCGAATATTTTGCTAAGTTTGGCGATCGTCAGGATTGGATACTGGCCACCAAAGCAACAGGACCGGCACAGAACCCTAAACAACCAGGGTATGTACGAAATGGAGAGCTAAATTTTAATTTAAAGAACTTAAGCACTGCAGTGGAAGGTTCTTTGAAGCGATTACAAACTGATTATATTGATCTTTACCAATTGCATTGGCCAGACCGTAAAACGAACATGTTCGGCCAACTTGGGTTTAAAGAAGAAGAAAACAACCCTGGCGCCGTAGCAATTGAGGAAACCTTATACGCACTAAGCGAACTAGTTAAGTCTGGAAAAATTCGGTACGTTGGTGTTTCAAATGAAACACCTTGGGGTGTGGCTCAGTTCCTAAAATATGCGGACAAATTTAACTTACCGCGAATTGTTAGTATTCAAAACCCGTACAATTTACTGAATCGCTCATTTGAAGTCGGACTATCAGAGTTCTCTTACCGTGAGCAGGTTGGATTACTAGCGTACTCACCACTTGCATTTGGTGTTTTATCTGGCAAATATTTAGATGGCCAAAAGCCTGATGGTGCCAGATTAACCTTGTTTGAGCGCTTTAGTCGCTACACAAATCCCCAAGCCACAGCGGCAACCGCTGCATATGCCGCCATTGCAAAGCAATATGGGCTATCTTTAACACAAATGTCACTTGCCTTTATCAATCAGCGCCCTTTTGTCTCCAGCAACTTAATTGGTGCGACTAATATTGATCAATTAAAAGAAAACATTGAAAGTGTTCATATCACCCTAAGCGAAGAAATACTGCAGGCAATTGAAGCGGTACATACTCAGCACCCGAACCCTGCGCCGTAACCAGTAAAAAAGCCCAAGACATCAGCTTGGGCTTTTTTACTGGTATAGGTCAAGATTTATGCTTTGCCGTCTGCCTTTAGTCTAGACTCCACATAACGGGAAGTACCTTCTTGTACAGTTAGGAAATCGTCTTCATATCCAGCTTCCCTTAGTAAGACCGTATCCGCCTCTGTAAAGCTTTGATATTTTCCTTTTAGTGCATCCGGGAAGGTGATGTATTCTAAAATCCCTTCTTTGACCAGTTCTTCTAGGGACAGGATAGATTTACCCTCTGCATGTCGGCAAGTATTAGCGACCGTCACCGCTACATCATTAAAGCTTTGTGCACGCCCTGTACCGCAGTTGAAAATACCAGCAACCTCTGGATGATCCATAAAATGAAGATTGACCTTCACCACATCTTCAACGGAAATGAAATCTCGCATTTGAGAGCCATTGGCGTAACCATCGCATCCTTCGAAAAGCTTAATTTTGCCGTTTTCCCAGTACTGGTTGTATAGGTGGTAGGCAACTGATGCCATGCGCCCCTTATGCTGCTCACGTGGACCATAGACATTGAAGTATCGCAAACCAACCACAGGGGCGGTTAGGGTATCGATTCGTTGACGAATGATTTGGTCGAACAGGAATTTAGAATACCCATAGACATTCAATGGCCCTTCAAACTCGCGTTCTTCACGGAAGACTTCTGTCGCGCCATAAACGGCGGCACTAGAGGCGTAAATAAATGGAATTTCTTCTCGTTGGCAGAATTCAAACAGATTCAGCGTATAACGGTAGTTGTTTTCCATCATGTAACGGCCATTATGTTCCATCGTGTCTGAACATGCGCCTTGATGGAAAATCATGGTTAGTTGGCCGTCTAGCTCACCTTCGGCCACTAACTGGATGAAATCTTCTTTATCCAGAAAATCGGCAATTTCACAATCAACCAAGTTCCGGTATTTGTCACCTTTTGTGAGGTTATCTACCGCTAGAATATTGGTAATGCCACGCTCATTCAGCGCTTTTACAAGATTGGAACCAATAAAGCCTGCTGCACCGGTTACAACATACATATTACTTCTCCGTTCAATTCTTTTATGCTGGTAAGAGTTCTTCAGGTAGCGCCACAGCAGTACCCAATTTACCAACAACAATGCC
Source organism: Leeia speluncae (assembly GCF_020564625.1). NCBI lineage: Bacteria > Pseudomonadati > Pseudomonadota > Betaproteobacteria > Neisseriales > Leeiaceae > Leeia > Leeia speluncae. Next base: position 278,783 of record NZ_JAJBZT010000004.1, on the reverse strand, counting down.
TGCTGCTCTATTTGCCCATTCAACAGAAGACTGCATGGATTCACCTGCGGCCAGCATGAGGCCCAAGGTGGCAATCACAGTATCACCCGCACCAGTCACATCAAACACTTCTCTGGCAAAGGTTGGCTGATGGAAGGTTGCGCCTTCAAGGAACAAGGTCATCCCTTCTTCGCTGCGAGTCACTAGCAAGCCTTCTAGATTAAAACGCTCCCTGACTGCATTCGCTTTTTGAATTAATTCCTCTTCGTTTGACCAGCCACCGGCAACTTCTTTAAACTCACTTCTATTAGGTGTAATTAGCGTTGCCCCTTCGTAGCGAGACCAGTCCGCCCCTTTAGGATCGACTAAGACAGGCTTTCCTGCTGCCCTTGCTAGTTCAATCATCTTACGGATGTGGGTTAGGCCGCCCTTACCATAGTCAGACAAAATCACGACATCTACGTTAGGGAGGCGGGCTTCGAAATCAGCCAACTTTGCAGCAAGCACTTCATGGCTTGGCATGGTTTCGAAATCGATCCGAATGAGTTGCTGTTGTCTACCAATCACGCGTAACTTAACGGTGGTGACTAGTGATGCATCTCTTAATAAACCAGCATCGATCTGATCGGCTACCAATAGTTTTTCTAGTGCGCTTGCAGGTTCATCATCACCAACAACAGATAGCAATCCAGTTTGACCACCGAGTGCAGCGATATTTTTAGCAACGTTAGCCGCCCCGCCTGGGCGCTCTTCTACTGATTCAACCTTTACCACAGGAACTGGGGCCTCTGGTGAAATACGATTGACTTCGCCAAACCAGTAGCGATCTAACATTACATCACCGACAACAAGTACTTTAGCGCTGGTTAAACGTTGCTTTAGCGTGCTTAGGGATAAGTCCATATAGACAGACAAGTCCTTCAAAGAAAATGTAAAAACAATTATTGCGCAATATTGTATCTTGAATCCCGTGAGTTATGCCCAAAAGTCTTCGCAAAAAATAGAAATCTGCCGGTTAAAACTTGTTCATTACATGACACACCGGTAAACTTATCATCTTTAAGTGTAATGATTTTTTTAGGGTTTTTTCTGTCATGACATCCACACCCGCTGGCCATGTTCCAGCCATTTTCGATCTCAAAAGCGCGACCTTGACCTTGATCGCGGTTGTTTTAAAAACAACCAACCTGGATGAATTGGCAACAGAACTCAATGATCGCCTTTCAAAAACGCCTAATTTCTTTAGTCAAGATCCTGTTGTTATCGATTTTTCGCTAGTGATGGATCAACCCACGCCTGACTTTGCTCGGTTAATCCCTTTGTTGAAGCAGTTCAAAATGATCCCGATTGCCGCAAAAGGCGGGAATGATCAGCAAATGAATGCAGCATTAGCTGCCGGCTTAACAGAAGCACCAGAACAACATGCGCCGGCAACTGTCGCGGCACCACGTGTTGAAACCGTTGTAAAAGAAGTGATTAAAGAAGTTGTTCGTGAAGTGAGCGTCCCAACTGCTGGTGTCACAATGGTGATTGACCGCCCGCTTCGCTCTGGCCAACAAGTCTATGCTAAAGGTGGTGATTTGGTGGTGCTTGGCGCAGTGAGTTTCGGTGCCGAAGTGATTGCGGATGGCAGCATCCATGTTTACGCTCCCTTAAGAGGAAAAGCGATTGCCGGCGCGCGTGGCAATATGGAAGCTCGCATTTTTACGACGCAATTTGAACCTGAATTGATTTCAATTGCAGGGATTTATCGCACCACAGACACTCCTCTTCCAGCCAATGTGGCAGGCAAAGCGGCGCATATTCGTCTTGAAGGCGAAAAAATGATCATGGAACCATTAGTATTTTAAGCGATTGACTCGCTCAGAAATTTGTTTAGCAGATTACTTGTACCTGTTGTCTGAGACAGGTTCTTTAAAGGAATAATGAATATGGCAAAAATCGTTGTCGTTACCTCTGGTAAAGGCGGTGTGGGTAAAACCACGACAAGTGCTAGTTTTGCGTCTGGCTTAGCATTGCGTGGTTTCAAAACTGCAGTGATTGACTTTGATGTAGGTCTACGTAACTTAGACTTGATCATGGGCTGCGAGCGCCGTGTGGTTTATGACTTAATTAACGTCATCCACAATGAAGCAAATTTGAACCAAGCACTAATTAAAGACAAGCAGTGTGAAAACCTGTTTGTTCTACCTGCGTCGCAAACCCGTGATAAAGATGCGTTAACACAAGATGGTGTTGAGCGCGTGTTAAACGACTTAGTCACAATGGGTTTTGAGTACATTATTTGTGACTCACCAGCTGGTATTGAAACAGGTGCACTGCTTGCGATGCATTTTGCAGATGAAGCATTGATTGTAACGAACCCAGAAGTTTCTTCTGTTCGTGACTCTGATCGTATTCTTGGCATGCTTGGATCAAAAACCAAACGAGCAACAGAAGGCAAAGAGCCAATTAAAGAGCATTTACTGATTACACGTTACAACCCACTACGTGTAGAAGATGGACAGATGCTGTCTCTTGAAGATATTCAAGAAATCTTGCGAGTGAACTTGATTGGTGTGGTGCCAGAATCTGAAAGCGTACTTCAAGCATCTAACCAAGGCGTACCAGCGATTCATTTACATGGTTCTGACGTATCAGAAGCTTACAAAGATGTGGTTGCAAGATTCTTAGGTGAAGATAAGCCACTTCGCTTTGTAGACGCTGTGAAGCCAGGCTTCTTCAAACGTCTATTTGGCGGGAGATAAGTCATGTCTTTTTTAAGTTTCTTTCTTGGCGAAAAGAAAAAGTCTGCCAGCGTTGCGAAAGAACGCTTACAGATTATTCTGGCGCATGAACGAAATGGAAAATCTGAAGCACCAGATTATCTTCCTGCGTTGCAGCGCGAATTAGTCGCCGTTATCTCTAAGTATGTCTCTATTAATGCAGACGATATTAAAGTGAACCTAGAGAAACAAGAAAACCTAGAAGTGCTGGAAGTAAAAATTGAACTGCCAGATGCTAACCGATAGGCAAATGCATTAACGTGACTTGTATTGATAAAAGCCCAGCTTAGCTCTGGGCTTTTTATTTAAACGGAAGAGATTCAATGAAAGCAGAACAAATCCAAATTTCAGCTCATGGTGGTCCTGAAGTATTGCAGTTGGTTAGTATTGATCTTCCAGCACCAGCGGCTGGAGAGGTTCAAATTAGGCAGTACGCGGCGGGTCTAAACTTTATAGATATTTACCATCGCACGGGTTTATATGCTGTGCCATTACCTTCTGGCATCGGGCAAGAAGGAGCTGGAGAAGTCATTGCCGTTGGCGACGGAGTGGATAACTTTAAAGTTGGTGATCGTATTGCTTATGCCGGTGGCCCCATTGGTGGCTATGCAAGTGTTCGCAATCACCCTGCAAAGCACATTGTGAAGCTACCGGATGGCATTAGCTTCGAGCAAGGTGCTGCGATGATGCTGCAAGGCTTAACTAGCCAGTATCTATTAAGACAAACATATCGCGTCAGTGCTGGCGACACGATTCTGATCCATGCGGCTGCTGGTGGGGTTGGCCTAATTGCCACCCAATGGGCGAAGGCATTAGGTGCAACGGTGATTGGTACGGTATCGAGCGAAGCAAAAGCGGAATTAGCAAAAGCCCATGGCTGCGACCATGTACTGATTAGTGGAGAGGTTAATTTACCTCAAGCGGTAAAAACCCTGACAGGTGGTGTTGGCGTGCCAGTTGTATATGATGGCATCGGTAAAGATACCTTCAATGATTCTTTAGATTGCTTAAGACCACGTGGGCTAATGGTGAGTTTTGGGAATGCATCGGGTGCTGTACCCGCGTTTGAGCCAAGCATCTTAGCGGCAAAAGGATCTCTGTACCTGACACGACCAACACTCGCACCGCATATTGCAAGTCGGGAAGCTTTAGACCAAGCCGCAGCAGAACTCTTTGAGGTAGTACTTAGCGGAAAAGTGAAGATTGAAGTAAACCAGCGTTATGCATTAAAAGATGCCGCCCAAGCGCAGATAGACTTAGCAGCCAGAAAAACGACTGGCTCCACTGTTCTGATTCCTTAAATAACTGCGGCAATATATCCCGGTTAGGTGCCCGCTTTTAAGCAAGCCCAATCCAATAAGCGCTGAGGCAAGATACGTTTTAGGATCGCAAATGCTTTCGTTGGCACCGTCACAGGATATCTTGCCTTTGGTCGTTTACTTTCTAGCGCATGAACCACCGCCGCCAATACCGCCTCTGGCCCTAAAGTAAAAGGCACTGCGGCACCTTGCTTGGTTAATCTTGCTTCTAACGACTCATAAATCACTTTATGAGTCGTTTCTTTTACTTCCGCAATCTTTGGGGCGATATGCTTCTGATAAGCCAAATACGCATTTGGGCGGAACTTGCTTTTGATAGGGCCCGGTTCTACCAACACTGGATACACGCCGCTTCCGCTTAACTCGAGGCGAAGCGTATCAACTAAACCTTCCATGGCAAACTTACTGGCATTATACGCACCGCGCATTGGCATGGCGGCAAAGCCCAAGATTGAGCTATTAAAAATAACCCTTCCGTGCCCTTGCTGCCTCATGATCGGGATGAGGAGGTTCGTTAACTCTACCGCACCGAATAGGTTTGTTTCAAACTGCTCTCTTAATGACTCGCGGCTAAGATGCTCTACGGCACCGGGTTGACCATAGCCGGCATTATTAAAAATGGCATCAATTTTCCCGCCTGTGCGCGAAAGGATGATTGAAACGGCTGTATGGATGCTTTCAGAGTCAGACACATCTAACTGTAGTGCTTCTAACCCTTCATCTTGTAGACGAATCACATCTTCAGGTTTTCTAGCTGTTGCAAATACTCGCCAGCCTCTTTCTTGCAAACCTTTGGCGACACACAAGCCAATGCCACTAGAACAGCCGGTAATTACAATATTGCGTTCAGTCATTATGTCCTAACGATGATGAATACATGAAAAAGGGATAATTCGATTGTAACCGCTTGCGAAATTATTCCATAGACTGCACGGAACAAATTCTCAGAGACTTGTACTAATGCTAAATAAGTCTAATGTAAAAAGTAATCAATTTTTGTTTTTACATGAGGATTATATGCAAACCATAGGTAACAACCCACTCTTGTGGATCGTCTTCCTAGTCATTATCGCGGTGATGATTGCAATTGACATGCTTGCAATGAAGAACCAAGGTGCACACAAAATTTCAACCAAAGAAGCGCTAACTTGGTCTGCTGTTTGGTTTAGCATCGCCTTATTGTTTAATTTAGGCTTGTGGATTTACCTAGATCAAACGGCGACGAGAGAAGTAGCTAACGACGTTTCCCTCGCGTTCTTTACTGGCTATCTCATTGAAAAAGCATTGGCCATTGATAACATCTTCGTCTTCTTGATGATTTTTAGCTACTTCTCTGTGCCTGCACAGTATCAGCGAAGAGTATTGGTTTACGGTGTGCTTGGTGCGATTATCATGCGTGCGGTGATGATTGTATTGGGTAGCGCGCTCATCAGCCGCTTTCACTGGGTCTTGTATATTTTTGGCGCTTTCCTCGTCTTTACCGCGATTAAAATGTGGTTTAGCAGCGAAGAAAAAGAAGATTTAGGCAACAATGGGCTACTAAAATGGGTGAAAAAACACATTCGCTTAACTGATGAGTTTGCTGAAGAAAAATTCTTTATTGTTAAGAACGGTATCCGCTACGGCACACCATTATTGCTCGTATTAATTATGATCGAACTTTCTGATCTGATTTTTGCGGTGGATAGTATTCCTGCAATTTTTGCCGTGACAACCGATCCATTTATTGTGTTCACCAGTAATATCTTTGCGATCTTAGGTTTGCGTGCCATGTACTTCTTACTAGCAGACATGGCAGATCGGTTCCATTTATTGAAATTTGGATTGGCTTTAGTACTTGGGTTTATTGGTGTGAAGATGCTAGTAGTGGAATTCTGGAAGATTCCGGTAGGGGTTTCACTCGGGGTAGTTTTCTTGCTAATTGCTGGATCGGTGGTGTTATCCCTTTACCGACCAGTGAAAGCAACCGAAGTAAAGTAATCGTCTAATCTAAGTTAGTAATCCCCATCTTGCCAGAGTGGTAGTTGTATACCCTCTGGCAAAGGTGCTTTATCGTGAAATCGAACACCCAACCCTAATAAACGAACCGCCTGCTGCTTTCTTGGTAATGCCTGCTTTAACAACCCTTCAAAGGTATGGAGATCTGGTTGTTCGCAAACACACTCCATGGTGGTTTGGCTAAAATCTGCGTACTTTATTTTCACAAAGGCTTTATGCGGCTGTTCGCTAGCCGATTTTTTCATCCGTTTCATCCAGTCTTCGAATAAAACAGGGATTTTACTCAAGCAGCTTTCTTCAGTCGTCAGATCTTGATCGAACGTATATTCAACCGACAAAGACTTTCTCCGCTCGTGTGGCGCGACACTTCTCGAATCTACCCCTCTACATTGGTCATAGAGTTGCTGGCCAAACTTACCAAAATTCTGCACTAATGCCGCTAGCGACCAGCCTTGCATATCTAGGCAGGTTTCAATCCCTAATTTACTGAGTTTTTCTGCAGTCACCTTCCCTACGCCCCACAATTTAGCAGCAGGCAGCGTGGTGATAAAATCGGAAACATCCTCTGGGCGAATCAGGAATTGCCCATTCGGTTTATTCCAATCACTGGCAATTTTGGCGAGTAGTTTATTAGGTGCAATGCCCGCAGAGGCAGTTATACCGACTGTTTGCTCAATTCGCTGGCGGATTTCTTTTGCCATTAAGGTGGCGCTCCCTTTACAGAGATCAACACCGGTAACATCTAAATAGGCCTCGTCTAATGAAAGCGGTTCGATTAAGTCTGTGTAGTCTGCAAAGATAGCGCGAATTTGTAGCGATGCTTCGCGATAACGGGGGAAATCAGGCGGAACGACTTTTAGATGTGGGCATAACTGGATTGCTTTATAGGTAGACATGGCTGATCGAACGCCAAACTTCCGGGCTTCGTAATTACAAGTCGCAATCACGCCTCTTCGATCGGCGGCACCACCGACTGCCAGAGGAATCCCTCTATAAGTAGGCTCATCTCGCATCTCTACAGAGGCGTAGAAGCAATCACAATCAATGTGAATGATTTTTCGAAGTGGCTCGATCATGTCAAACGAGAGGTTAGTCTAAAGTAATGATTTAGACCATATTGTACGATCGTTCTATATGATTGTCAGTACTGAAAGGGGCTAAATGCCTGATGTAAAAATCTTGAGGCAATTTCTACCGGCATGTTTGGCTTGATATAAAGCAGCATCTGCAGCGTTAATTAAGCCATCGATATGATCAGTGATTTTACAATCGGCAATACCGCCACTGAAGGTGGTATGAAAGAACGAGCTACCTTCTGGGTGCTGTAGTCGCCCAAAGTCAACACGGATTTTATCGAGAATCTGATGTGCTTGATCCGCATTCACGCCTGGTAATCCCAATAAAAACTCTTCGCCACCATAGCGACCAACCACATCGGTTTTGCGTAAACGACGTCGTAATAACCAAGCCAAAGAACGGATCACTTGATCCCCGACCGGATGTCCATAGCGATCGTTTACTTGTTTAAAGTGATCGATATCAATCATGATAACTGACATTGGCGAACCAGCCTGTTTACATTGAAGCATGCTCGCCTCAATCGCTACCTTGGTACTGGTATGGTTATGGAGCCCTGTAAGGCTATCACGGTACATCGACCAGCGTAATGCCCGATAACGCTCAACCGTACTTTTAACAATGGCATTTAAAAAGACGGGGTTAAATGGTTTTGTTAGGAATAAATCCCCACCAATTCTCAGCGCCTCGATTTGCAGCGCGACATCTGTCTCACTCGACAAATAGACGATAGGGATTGAGAGGTATTGTTGGTGTTGACGAATCACCCTAGCAGCTTCTACACCGGTACAGCCCGGCATGTGCATATCCATCAGAATTAGGTCTGGCTGGAATGCGGCTAGTTCTGACAAGACGCCTTGGGGCGCAGCAATTGCACGCGTCACAATTTGATGTTCGTTTAATGCTTGCTGGGTCAGCTTAGTGGCGGTTTTTGAGTCCTCTACAATCAAGACTTTGTAGGGTTCATCTTCAACAGCTTCACTCAGCGTGAGTAACTGAGACACAATTTGATGGACTGGCGTATCTTCTAGTAAGCAGAACTCACAACCCTCTTTTAAAGAGACTTGAAGGAGTTCGAAGTCTGATTTCATGCCAAAGGCAACGATTCGGCAGGTTGGATAGCCAGCGCGGAGTTGTTTAACCTTCATCCGCCAAGTGTTGGCATCTGCCGCCGACGCATCGATCAGCAACATCGGCATTTCATCGGTTACCGCGGGTAACTTAGCCCAATCGTGTGCTGTAGCAGCTAAACCAAAATAGCCCAATTGCTGAAGCATGTCTGCCCATCTGCTTGGGGTTGAGCTTAATAACCAGACGCTTCTAAAGCCCAGCCATTCAGATTTGGTTTGGTCGTTATTACTTTTGCGGCGTTCTTGTGTGAATTCTTGTCTCTCTACATGCTGAATGAGGAGATGATCTAAACTGGCAATTTTATCGCTTAGGTTGGATAGTTCATCTGTAGAAATAGGATGCGGTACACCATACAATTCTAGCGCTTGTTGCTCTAATACCTCTGCTAATTGCATTAAGCCGGAGATATGTTTCGCGACTAAAAACTCTGTCAGGCTACTTAGTGTCACCACAAACTCGACAAAGTGATCAAACTCTGGAGCAGCCACATAGTGCCGCCATGCGCTATCAAGTAAGAACCGACGCTCAGCAAGCTCGGTAGGAAGATATGGCATATCCATAAAATGATCTTATATTTAGTGCGTATTTACAAATCATTGTCAGCGCCTTTACAGGCTGCTGCAAAATGTAAAATAGTAGCACGCACTCGAACACGGTACAAATCATGATAGATAGATTATTGACCAATTAGTCAATACCTTTAACAACGGAATGATCGTACAATCAACTAACGTGATAGTGCCATCATGATCGCGCGCGTGTTTACCAAGGTGTCGAGATTGAGATTCTTTTGTAGCTTCCCTGTCTCCCGCAAAAATTGGGTCAGTTGCTGCAAGTAGATAGACATCCCTCCACCGTCTTTATTCCTTTGTAAAAGCGTCGATCGACTATGAAATTTGATGGAGTTCAGCATCCCGATTAGTTCGAGTGAGTCATACGCCGGTTCTCCTGCAAACGTTTTTTTGTTTAATATCGCCCCTAAAGTCTTCCAATCGTCCGTTTCTGCCATCCATTGACGTGCTTTTATCCAACCACCAAAAAACTTTGCCAAGGTCTCATCCCCGAATTGATTGAGACTGTCTGGGTGTATTGCAAAGCCTTCCGGCATTACACCCGGATAATCAGACGTGTCTGCGACAACATATCCCTTGCCTTGATTACTAGCAGTTAGTGCTGGGGGGTCATACAACACAATAAGTGGGAATTGATTCTGGATAAAGGCTTTTGCCAGTGGTTCGCCATCTAACTCTTTTAGTTTTACATCAGAAAGCGAGAGTCCATGTTGCTTTAGAAAGGTATGAAGAAAAAAAGTAACGGAAGATTTATTCAGATAAATACCAACCTCTTTCCCTTTTAACGTATTTATCTGCTTTAGTGATTGTTTGATAATGACTTTATCACTGCCATTTGACCAATCGGTTTCAGCCAAAAGGGTAATCGGAACCCCTTGAAGAGATAGATCTACCCAAGTGCCCGTCATGTCATAGAGGACATCTACTTTCCTATTTTTGTAATCTCGGAATAGATCCTCATAGAGGGTGTATTTTTTAATTTCTACAGAAAGACCCTGTTCTTTCCAATATCCTTTTGCTTCTGCCACGCTCAGTGGCGCAACACCAATCCAAGAGGTGACACCAACAACTAGCGTCTTCGCATAAATGGAATGTGACACTAGCAAAAGGATGAGCAGAAATGACTTGATTCGCACCGAAAGCCTCTTTTGTAGAGAAGATAAGGTGCTGAAAATACAGGGATAAATTGGCCAAGGATACAAAACATGTGCAATACACTCTTGCATCCTCAGCCACTTTTAATCAAACCGTTTATGCTGCTTGTACAGGAATCGCTCCCGCAGTACCTTTGATTTGATTCTTTTCTGTTACATAGACCAAGGCTGGCGCATAATTTGCCAGCTCGCTCTCGGCGTATTGCCCATAAGTAGCGATGATAACAAGATCACCGACCATTGCTCGGCGAGCCGCGGCACCATTCAGCGAGATCACCCCCGATCCGCGTTCTGCGCGAATGGCGTAAGTAGTGAATCGCTCACCATTATTGATGTTGTAAATATCAATCTGTTCGTTTTCACAAATATTAGCTGCTTCCAGTAGATTTTCATCGATTGCGCAGGAGCCTTCATAATGAAGCTCGCTATGCGTGACCGTCACACGATGAAGTTTCGACTTTAATAAAGTACGTAGCATGGTGGGGACCTTAGCCAGTTGATAAAAGTCTGGCGATTTTAGGGAAGATAATGCAGCCAAACAATGAGTAAACCGACCTTGCATGGTAGAATTTGGCATGTATTTTTTATCCAATGTTTAATTTGTTTCTAACCCGCTGGTAAGCCCTTTCCAGCCAGCAGATAATTGACCAATGACCGATTCACTTCAAACGCTATTCCTACAAATTGACCAATGCCTTGGTAAAGACCGCGCGTTTTATCGCAAGAAATTGCACCAAATACGCCAGCGCATCAAAGAACAAAAACCGGTTGATCGGATGGTGGCAGAACTCACTACCGCTATTGAACAATCGGTTCAACAACGCGAGGCAAAAATTGCGCAATTACCCAAGGTAGAGTTTGCTGGTGATCTGCCCTTCCACGAAAAAATGGAAGACATTGCAGCGGCAATTAGCCAACATCAGGTCACGATTATTTGTGGCGAAACGGGTTCAGGAAAAACAACACAGATCCCTAAACTGTGTTTAGCGCTTGGCAGAGGCGTAGATGGCCTAATTGGCCATACCCAACCCAGACGACTCGCGGCTCGTTCGGTGGCGTCCCGAATTGCGCAAGAATTGAAATCCCCAATGGGGCAATTGGTGGGGTATCAGGTACGTTTTGCGGATAATTTCTCTCGCGATACCTGTATCAAGCTAATGACTGACGGCATCTTGCTAGCAGAAACGCAAGGCGATCGATTATTAAGTAATTACGACACGCTCATTATCGATGAGGCGCACGAGCGCAGCCTGAATATCGACTTCCTGCTTGGCTATTTAAAGCAATTACTACCACAACGCCCAGATCTAAAAGTAATTATTACTTCTGCAACGATTGATGCAGATCGCTTCTCGAAACATTTTAATGGGGCGCCAGTAATCGAAGTTTCTGGGCGTACATTCCCCGTTGAAATGCGATACCGTCCACTTCTTGCAGAAGATGAAGATGATCGTGAAGTGGATATGGAACGCTCGATTGTCGAAGCATGTGATGAGCTTTCTATGCAAGGCCCAGGAGATATTCTGGTTTTCTTACCCGGCGAACGGGAAATTCGTGATACTGCGGAAGCGTTAAGAAAGCACCACAAGCCCGGCACAGAAATTATGCCGCTTTTTGCGCGTCTTTCACACGAAGAGCAGCAGCGCGTATTTGCCGCTCATGGCGGTAGACGTATTGTGTTGGCAACCAACGTGGCAGAGACCTCTCTCACCGTTCCAGGTATTCGCTATGTTGTGGATACGGGCTTAGCACGGGTTAACCGCTATAGCCCACGCGCAAAAGTCACTCAATTGCTGATTGAACCAATTAGCCAAGCGGCCGCACGTCAGCGTGCAGGCCGATGCGGTCGTGTGTCTGCGGGTGTTTGTATCCGCTTATATGCCGAGCAAGATTTTCAGCAACGTCCTGCATTCACTGATCCTGAAATTTTACGCTCCAGCTTAGCAAGCGTGATTTTGCGGATGGCCGCGCTTAAGCTTGGATCTGTCGATGATTTCCCATTTATCGAACCTCCTACATCTCGCGCAGTACACGATGGTTATCAAGTACTGCAAGAACTTGGCGCAGTAGACGAACAACGGCAATTGACACGCCTCGGTGAAAAACTAGCTAAGTTGCCGGTAGACCCGAAAATTGGCCGCTTACTATTAGCGGGTGAAGAACAACATTGCCTGCGTGAAATGTTGATTATCGCTTCAGGTCTCTCTATTCAAGATCCGCGCGAACGCCCTATTGATGCACGTGAAGCAGCCCAGCAACGACAAGCGCAATTTAATGACGAGCGTTCAGATTTCCTCGCCTATCTAAAACTCTGGGATTGGTTTGAAGACGCGCTCAAACATAAAGAATCAAATCGTAAGTTAGTTCAGCAATGCCACGACCATTTCTTGTCTCATCTCAGATTACGGGAATGGCGTGAACTACATGGGCAGCTTGCCAGCATTGCAGGTGAACTATCCCTTCGCCAAGCGGATGCGCCAGCTACTTTCGAGCAAATTCACAAAGCACTACTAGCGGGCTTAATCGGCAATATTGGCTTTTTGACAGAGCAAGGAGATTACCTCTCCGCACGCGGTAGTCGCTTCTTAGTTTCACCCGGTTCCGGGCTCAAGAAAAGCCGCCCGAAGTGGATCTTGGCGGCAGAACTTACCGACACTGGCAAACTGTATGCGAGAAGTGTTGCTAAAATCGAACCCGAATGGGTCGAGCACATGGCAAAGCATCTCATCAAAAGGTATTGGTTTGATCCTCGCTGGGATCGCGGCAGCAAACAAGTAGTGGCTTTCGAAAAAGTAACACTTTTCGGACTAACCCTCGTTCCGCGTCGGCGCATTAGCTATGGGCAGATAAATCCTGTTGAATCACGCGAGATTTTCATCCGTGATGCGCTAGCTCATTTTGATTACGATAGCCGCGCCCCATTCTTTGTCCACAACCGCAAGCTAATTGCCGAAGTGGAAGAATTAGAACACCGGGCCCGCCGCCAAGACGTACTAGTCAATGCAGACCGAATTGTTAGCTTTTTTGATCAACTCCTCCCTGCGGATATCGTGGGCGGAACCAGCTTTGAAGCCTGGCGAAAAAAAGCAGAGCAAACACAGCCTAAACTGCTATTTCTGAGCAAAGAAAGCCTCATGCAGCATGAAGCTGCGCATGTGACCGAAACCCTATTTCCCGATCGAATCACAGTAGGTGATCATGAGTTTGATCTTTCCTATCGATTCGAGCCGGCGCATCCACTAGATGGGGTGACCGTTGCGGTTCCACTAGCGATACTGAATACCCTCCGACCATCCGATTTTAGCTGGCTAGTCCCTGGAATGGCGCGTGAGAAAATTACTTGGCTAGTCAAAAACTTGCCGAAGTCAATTCGTCGCTTATGTGTTCCTGTGCCGGATACGGTGACAGCACTGATGGGCACAATGCAGGTTCGGGGGGATCTACTGGAGACACTGGCAAACGCCTTGCAAAAGCGCACGCAACATCCGGTCAAGATGGAAGACTGGCCACTAGCAGAGCTTCCGCCTCACTTACAAATGAACTATCGCGTCTTAGATGAAGCCAACCAAGAGTTAGCTTGTGGACGAGATTTACCCGCTTTGCAGCGAGAACTAGGTAATGCTGCACAGTTAACTTTCCGCCAAACCGTCTCAGCCCCATTAGAACAAACTGGGCTACTCGACTGGACATGCGGAGAACTACCTGAGTCGCTCACCTTTACTCAAAATGGCGCGCAACTCACCGGCTACCCCGCACTAGTCGATATGGATGACTCCGTAGCGGTCATGCTACTAGATACAGCAGAAGAAGCGATCAGCGCTCATAGAGCAGGAGTAAGAAGACTTTTACGCATTGTGTTAAAAGATCACCTTAAGCAATGGCAAAAAGGGCTCGCCAATTGGACGCAAATTAGCTTGCAACTACGCAATCTCTGCAATAGCGACGAATTACTAGATGATTTTATTACCGCGGTTGCAGACCGTGCTTTTATTGGCGACGACGAATTACCTCGTCACCAAAAAGCATTTGAAGAACAAAAAGCAAGAGCGAGAACAAGGCTCCCTGCTGTGACACAAGGCCTGCTTCGGTTACTAAGTGAAATCGCCCCATTATGGTCGAGTATCAAGCAGAAACTAGATAAGCCTGACGCCAGCACACGACCACTCGTGAATGTGCTCAGTCAACAGCTTGATCGGTTAGTTTACAAATCCTTTTTACAACAAACCCCATGGACATCACTCACCAACGTCCCTCGTTACCTCAAAGGCATTCAACTGCGGCTAGAGAAGTATCCAACAGCGAAAGACAGGGACCAAAAGCATACGGCGACCTTGCAAACATGGTGGAATAAATATCAGGCAAGAGTACAACTAAACCAGCAGATGAATCGCACGGAAGCCAAACTTGAAGAGTTCCGCTGGATGCTAGAAGAACTCCATGTATCGCTCTTTGCGCAAGAACTCCGCACCCCTTACCCCATCTCCGCCAAACGACTGGAGAAATTTTGGCAGGATGCAGGGTTCTAAGGATGCATTTGTTACTGGCCGACTTGATGCTCAACCGGTCGGCCAGATGAGCGATAAAATGCCGCACGCAGTGGCGCAGTATCGTAAATAATGCTCAAATGCTGAAACCGTTCCCGATCTTCCGTTAAATCAAACACATCCACACATTCAAAAGTAACTTGCTCACCGTTTGCTAATGTCCAACCATACGCAAAATGCAATGCAACGGCGGGTTTTTGTATGCTTTGCGGAAACACATTCAGCAAACGAGTATCAGATGCACCGGTATCTTCAAATAGGCTCGCATAAAAATCGACTGCTTTCATTTGCCCATATAACGGAGATGATACGGTTCCATCTGTAGCAAAGAGGGCTAAAACCCCCTCAAGGTCTCCTGCATTTAATGCAGCCAAATACTTTACACATAGTGATTCCACACTTGACATGACGCACCCTCCATTTAATTAAACACCGTACAATTAAATATTACGCCAAATAACTGTACAATGTCCAATAAACATTTAGATATTAAAACTATGGCACGTCCACCGCTTCACAGCCCTTCCTCGCTCAGTAAGTCTCGTATACTGGAATGCGCACTTCAATTAATCGACGAAGATGGCTTACCTAGCTTTAGTCTAAGAAAGGTGGCCAAAGCACTGAATGTCTATCCCGCCGCGCTTTATTGGCATTTTCCGAATTTAGCTGCCTTACAAGCAGGTATTGTGGCGCACCTACAAACGACACTACTGCCACTGCTATCCGAGAACTGGCAGCAAGATCTAAAGAACTTGTTCCAAAACTACCGGGATGCCATACAGCAACACCCCAATTTGGCACCTCTCGTCGGCGCGCAACTCACCGCCAACGCAGCCGTGGAATGGTCACAAGTCGAATTTATTTTGCAGGTACTGGTGAATGCGGGGTTTAAGGAGAAAGCACTTGTTAATGCATACAATACGGTTGTTGCAGGGATGACTGGCTTTGTGACCTTAGAGTTCGGTCAATTACCAGCTGACGAAGAAGAAGATTGGGCAAAAGACATTCAACAGCGGCTGAATTTGCTAGATGCAAAAATCACACCCCAGCTAGCAAAGTGGCTACCTCTAATGAAAAATCAGGCGTTTATTACACGTTGGCAAAATGGGGCAACACAACCGCTAGACACCGCGTTTGAATTTCATGTCGATACATTAATTGAAGGGCTAAAAGCACAGTTAGCTCGTAGTGAGCAGCCACAATAAAAAACGCGCCATAAAGGCGCGTTTTCCCTGAATCAAAAGACTCAATTACATCGTCAAGCCACCGGTTACTTCAATGACGGCACCGTTCATGTAGCTTGCTTCATCACTTGCCAAGAAAGCATAGATGTTTGCGATTTCTTCTGGTTGACCTAGGCGACCCAAAGGCACCTTCTCTTCCATCGCAGTAATCACTTTCTCAGGCATATCTTTAAGAATCTGGGTTGCAATAAAACCTGGGCAGACCGCATTCACACGAACACCCTTTTTACCCAATTCACGCATCCAAGTTTTGGTGAAGCCAATCACACCAAACTTAGCAGCAGCGTAGTTAGTTTGACCGAAGTTACCTGTCAGACCAACAATTGAAGATGCATTTAGGATCACGCCGCTTTGCTGCTCAACCATTAGGTCCACGACTGCTTTCGTGCAGTTGTAAACACCTTTTAGGTTGATATCAATCACGCGATCAAACTGTTCGTCTGTCATTTTCTGCAGACGAGCATCCATCACGATACCCGCATTGTTCACTAAGGTATCTACGCGACCAAATGCAGCCAATGTACCTTGAACAGCTGCTGCGATTTGCTCTTTATTGGTTACATCCACAACAAAGCTAATTGCTTCGCCACCAGCGGCTTTAATATCTGCCACCAACGCCTCTAGCGCTGCAGCATTTACGTCACAAGCAACTACCTTTGCACCTTCTTTAGCAAACTTTTCTGCAGTTGCACGGCCGATACCATTTGCAGCACCAGTAATAATTGATACTTTGTTTGCGAGTCTCATTCGGGTATTCCTTATTCAAAACGACAAGATGGCAATTTAAAAGCGCTGCGAATTCGATTTTTTATGAGGGGAAGAAAGTTCTCCAATCGCAGTTTGTTGTGCCTCCATAGAATAACTTTATACCAATATTTTGCAACGCACAAACTTTTATATTTACGTTTACGTAAATTAAATACACAAACTTAATATTTTCAATTACTTACAAATCACCCTTCAACACAACGACATGACAAATGAATTGCATTGCAGCATTTTTTGCGCACTAAACATCACAATTTGGCATGCCAATTTTCAATAAACTCACTTCAAATCACTAAACATGACGTTTACGTCAATTAACTATCGGCCCACATCCTGACCAAATTATGATAACAGCCAGTTAATCGTACAACCGCCTCTGTATCGCCTTCTCGAGAACGCAAATCCAGCAGTGCCATATCCATTTCATACAGCAATCGGCGACGCTCAGTTTCACGAATCATGCTTTCAATCCAAAAAAAGGAGGCAATTCGGGCGCCTTTCGTTACCGGTTCTACCCGATGCACACTCGAAGATGGGTAAAGAATCATATCGCCAGCCGCTAACTTAACGCGCTGCGTGCCAAATGTATCTTCAATGACCAATTCTCCGCCTTCGTAACTATCTGGCTCAGAAAGAAAAAGCGTGGCAGATAAGTCTGTTCTGACATTCCCGCCCTCTCCTTTATGGGTTCTGATCGCATTGTCGATGTGATTGCCAAAGGTATTATGTTCACCGGTATAGCAGTTAAATAACGGTTTAAAAATTTTCTTTGGTAGTGCAGCTGTAATAAACAAAGCATTGTTGGCCAACCCCGCCAAAACCAATTTACTCGCTTCCGTCGCTGCCGCACTTTGTTCAGGCAATTGGAGGTTATTTTTAACTTTTACCGATTGCTTTCCAGCGGTCACCGCACCATCCACCCACTCGGACTCAATCATGATCTGTTGGCAACGTGCCAATGCATCTCCCGTCAGCACATTTGGAATACGAATCAACATCGAAGGACCTCCAATTAAAACACCCGACTCATCGAGTCGGGTGCATTTTTGCGTTTAAAACAATACGAATTAAAACTTAAAGTCTGCAGTTAACTGCCATGTTCTTGGCGTACCAGGAACAACATGGCCAGTGTAAACACCTTCGTAGTAACGGGTGTTCGCCAAGTTAAATACATTCAAGCTAAATTTCACGTTCTTATTTAGCTCATAACTAACCAAACCATCAAAACGCGTATAGCCAGGAACACGAGTTGTATTTGATGTATTCGCATATCGTGCGCCTACACGCTCTACTCCAAGGCCAGCTTTCCAACCCTCTCCAAAATCATAAGTACCCCAAATACTTGCTGTATGACTTGGCGTATTTGTTGGACGTTTACCCTGAGCTGTACTGTTTGTACCTGGATCACTATCAACCTTTGCTTTCATTAGTGCCCAGCTAGCAGTTAACTCCCAGTTTTTCCATGGTTTACCAGATACTTCTACTTCAAAGGCATCGGTATGACGCTTACCAGAAAGTAAATATTGCGTTGCTGCAGTATCAACGTCCGTATTTCGTTCATTGTACTTTTCTGTTCTTGACAATGAAGTACGCAGTGATAGGTCACCATCTAGCAAGTCCCACTTGGCACCAATCTCAATATTTCTACTTTCCTCAGGCGGAGTATTACTCCCTCTAGCATCAAAGGTATATAAATCAGCAGATGGGTTAAAAGAAGAACCATAAGAGGCGTAGTAAGATGCAGTATCATCCGGTTCAAAAATAATACCAGTGCGATAACTCCACATTCTATCTTTACGGGTGTACTGATTACTTGTCGTAATATTGTTGTAATACGCTTTTAATTGATCAAAACGAGCGCCAACTAACCACTTCCACTCTGGCGCAAACTGGATCATATCTTGAGCATAGAATGCGCTTGTGTTGCCTTTGTAATTACCAGTTGATGCGGTCGTTCTATTGTAAAAAGAAGCTGATAGCGTCGGATAAGGATTAGGGTCATACACTGTGGTACTTGGTCTAGAGGCGCCATAAGTATGACTCCACGTATTGGAGGTTTCCCTCGCCAACTCCATCCCTGTTAGGATTTCGTGGTTCCAACTACCCGTATTGATAGTCGTAGACAAATCAGCTTGGAAAGTATCATTTGTCACCTCTCCACCCCTCGCTTGGTTTTGGCGAGTAATCGTGCTAGTACCACTTAAACGTGGTGCGGTAGCAGATAAATCTCTCCAATACTCTGAATGACGGAAGGTTGTTTTTAATTGAGTAGTTGGACTAAATTTATGCTTCCAACTTACCGTAGATATATCTGTATTATCACGTTCATAGTCAATTGCAGCCAAGCCATAGAATGTATTCAATGGCACTTCCATTGGCGCACCATTTAAGTACGGCACGCCAAAGAATGGTACATTATCTGTCTCTAGATGATAATGAGATACATTAACTTCATCTGGCGTGCCAATACCAAAACCGATAGATCCAGCCCACCCTTCACGGCTATTGCTAACTTCATTTGCAAATGAATCCGTATCAGTCTTCATTGCATTAAAACGTAGCGCCGTTGTTTCGCCCAATTGCTTATTAATATCAGCGGTCACACGCTTGTAGTTGTTATCACCAATGGTCACAGATGTCTTATATTCATCTAATAACTTTGGCGTTTTACTCTCTTGGTTAATGACACCACCAGTTGAACCACGGCCAAACAACATAGATGCTGAACCACGCAGCACATCAACCTGCTCTAGGTTAAATACTTCACGGTTATATTGTGCAGAATCACGGATACCATCCAAATACAAATCACCGACGACAGAGTAGCCACGCAACGTCATGTTATCGCCGATACGACCTCCCTCACCCGCGTTAAATGTCAAACCCGCCACGTCACGCAATGCTTCTTTCAGCGTATCCGCATTACGATCATCCATCTTCTGTTCAGTCACAATCGTCAGTGATTGAGGAATTTCTTTGGGATCTTGTACTAGCTTACCAATTGACGTCTTTTTCGCTACATATCCTTCATTCTCCAACTCTTTCGTCTGTTGGACTTTAATTGTAGGCATTGTAGTTACTTCACTTGCTTCTTCCGCAGAGGCCATCAGCGGTGCAGAAAGCACCATCATTGCGCCAAGTGGTAACAGTAAAGCAGCTGTTTCTGAAGGACGCTGCGGCTTGCGGTTTGCCTTTTTCGGCATATAACCTCCCAAATATATAGACAAAGCTTTCCCCTGCACAATGAAATGCACAAATAAAAAGCCACTGGAAATACTGGAGCGATTTGCTCCAAAAATGAATCGCCACGAACCAGCTGAAACTAGAAGCTTCGTGGCAAATGATACTTAAGGGTTTGCTTGTACAACCGGATTTGGCGTTGTTACAAACTGCAAATTAGACAACCCAGCTCGAGAAGATGCCCCCATAATTTCCGCCACCTCTTTATATGGAACGACCTCATCCACTCTAAGTTTAATGACTGGCATTACAGGTAACTGAACAGCAAGTTTCATCTCGTTTTCTAATTGTGCTTTATCTACAACCTTATCATTCCAGTAATAGACCCCTTGAGCATCTACGCTCAACGTTATCGTCTGTGGGGTATCTTCGACAGGACTAGAGCTAACAGTAGGAAGTTGCAGCTTCACTCCGTGACTCATCATTGGCGCAGTAATCATAAAGACGACTAACAACACCAACATCACGTCAATCAGCGGCACCATATTAATTTCAGCCAGTGCACCACTAGATTTGTTTTGATCGAATTTTCCAAATGCCATGATCAATCCTTATGCGGCAGCAGGTACTTCACTTAGTTTACGTTTCTGAGGCGACATCTGAGAAACCTCACCAACAAGTGCCAAGTGATACAAATCATGCGCAAATGCGTCTAGACGACCAGTAGCCAAACGGTGGTATCGATTCAGCATGTTATAGGCAAGCACCGCAGGAATAGCAACAGCCAAACCCACACCGGTCATAATCAATGCCTCACCAACGGGGCCCGCCACCTGCTCCAACCCAGCAGCACCAGACATACCAATATTCACTAGTGCGCGATAAACTCCCCATACTGTTCCAAATAAACCAACAAATGGTGCAGTCGCTGCAATTGACCCCAACAGAGTCAAACCAGACTCATACTTAGCAGATTGTTCATCTAAGGCTTTTCGCATTTCTCGCGTCAGATACTCTGACATCCCACCCACTTCTGCTAAACGGCCCGCTTTTTGGCCAGAGAATTGCTGCTTAGCGACCATCACAGTGCGAGTAAGATTCGCAAATGGATGCTGAACATGTTGTGCCTCCACCATTTTCGATACATCTTCTAGTGAATTTGCATTCCAAAACTGTTCGTTAAATTGTTTTTCTTTTGTTTTGTCGGCATACATCTTCACCGCACGCTGCAACAACACTCCCCACACCAACACAGACATTACGCAAAGTACACCAAATAAAAACTTACCGACTCCATCTGCTTGCGTCAGAAAGTGGAAAATACCAGGAGCTTCAACAACAGTCTTATTCATTACTACTTCCTTCTACAATACCAAAATCAATTGGAACTAACGCCCACGCTTTTAATGGACGGCCATTTTCAACATAAGGTTTAAAAGATGCTTGCTGAACCGCTCGTTTAGCCGCCTCATCTAGCCTAGAAAAACCAGAACTCGTTTGGACATTAATCTCCATTACACGTCCAAACTCATCCACCATGACTTTTAATGTCACCCGGCCGTGCTCATTTAAACGACTAGAAGCTGCAGGGTATTGCGGCTGCGGCGCTCTGATATAAGAAAGCGCGGAAACCCGTTTCGGCGCACCGGCACTTTCTGTTGCCTTTGCCTGTTGATTAGCACTGTCTGAATTATTTTTTTCATTAGCTGCAGATTGCTGAGTCGATGACTCCACTGATGGTTCAGTGGACTTCTTTACGCTATCTTTCACTGACTCTTCTTTTACGGACGCCAAGTTGGAGGTGTTATTTTTTACGGCAACAACCGTTTCCACCTTGCTTGAAGGAGGTGGTTGTTTAACGACCTTCCTGATTGGCATTTCAACTTTAGGCTTAGCGGCAGCATTTGGTGGAACTGCTTCCTTCACCAACTTCTCTTCTGTTTTCTCTACTTCTGTGGGCATTTCGGCTGGTGCGATTGAGACATTTACAACAGGCAAGTCTGGTAGCACACGCTTCTCTGCACCAACTGTGACCAAGATAGACATCAATAGCGCATGTCCCGCAAAGACTGCAGGCCAAATTACAATGTCTCGTTTTAATGAAAAGTCCATCACCAACGCGCCAATTCAAACAAAACATAATGATAATAGTTTGTATTTGTATTTACAATATGTAAATGATATTTATTATTATTTGCAAACAAAAAGAAGATAGCAAAAGCACCCTCGTGAACGGAGAGCAGGCATGAAGATACAACATCTTTAAAACAAAAAAGCCTCTGAATAAATCAGAGGCTTTTTGCTAAACCAAAACTCAAAGCGAAGATTATTCGCCCAAGTAGGCTTTCTGAACCGCTTCGTCATGCAATAGTTCTTTTGCATCACCTTCAAGCGTAATCTTACCACCATCCATCACGTAAGCGCGCTGGCATGTCTGAAGAGCTAGCTTAGCATTCTGCTCCACTAACAATAGCGTCACACCATCTTTAGCCACTTCACGGATCGTTTCAAAGATTTTTTGAACGATGATTGGCGCTAAGCCCATTGACGGCTCATCCAGCAACAATAGCTTCGGCTTACCCATCAATGCACGAGAAATCGCCAACATCTGTTGTTCACCACCAGACATGGTACCTGCCAACTGGCTGGCACGCTCTTTCAGACGAGGGAAGATCTCAAACATACGATCAATATCCGCCTGAATAGCTTCTTTGCTATCTGTACGTGAATAAGCACCCATTTCTAGGTTTTCTGTCACAGTAAGACGTCCAAAGATACCACGGCCTTCTGGAACCAATGCCAAACCTTCACGGATCAAGTCATAGTTCTTAATTGAAGACAGCTGTTTACCCATGTAAACAATGTCACCACCGGCAGGCTTTAACATACCGGCTAATGTTTTCAGTGTTGTTGTCTTACCAGCGCCGTTAGCACCAATCAGAGCAACCATTTCACCTTGCTTAATATGAAAGCTGATGCCTTTGATCGCCTGAATTGCACCGTAAGAAACTTTCAGGTCTTTTACTTCAAGAATGTTACTCATTAAGCTTCCTCCGTTGCTTCCGCACCCAGATACGCCTCAATCACGCGAGGGTTATTCTGAACTTCGGCAGGCACACCATCTGCAATCTTCTTACCAAACTCAAGCACCGCGACGCGATCACACAAGCCCATCACCAGTTTCACATCATGTTCAATTAGCAGAACAGCTTTGCCATCTTTCTGCATTTTGACCATTAACTCGCGTAGGCCCTCGGTTTCTGCACCGTTCATCCCTGCCGCAGGCTCATCCAATGCAATTAGCAATGGGTCTGTCGCAAGTGCGCGCGCAATTTCTAAACGACGCTGATCACCATAAGATAAGTTCTTCGCAGTTTCATTTGCGAAACGGCCAATACCTACATAATCTAGCCAGTAACGTGAACGCTCACGAATTTCTTTCTCTTCTTGCTTCGCACCTGGCGTACGCAGCATCGCGCCAATCACACCCACTTTGGTACGAACATGACGACCAACCATCACGTTTTCAAGTGCAGTCATGTTATGAAACAAGCGAATGTTCTGGAACGTACGTGCAATACCTGCTTCAACCACTTTGTATGGCTTAGTCGCATCTAATGGCTTGCCATTAAATAGCATATCGCCGGTATCTGCTTGGTACAAACCAGTCAACACGTTAAACATAGTGGTTTTACCAGCACCGTTAGGGCCGATCAAACCACGAATCTCTCCGCGATGGATAGTCAACGCCACATCTGTCAAGGCTTGTAGACCACCAAAACGTTTGTTGATGTTTTTAACATCTAGCAATACTTCAGACATGGCTTAGCGTCCTTCCCCGGTTGTATCACGATTATCCGGCTCATCAGCAGAAATCTTAGCGTGTGATGATTCTTTCACATAGTGTGCAGAATCAAACGGCTCGTCATCTTTGTCGTGCAACTCTTGGCGACGACGTGTAGAAGGGAACAAGCCTTCTGGGCGGTAACGCATTACCAAAACCATCGCGAAACCAAACACCAACATACGCAAGGTAGAAGCATCTAGGACATTTCGTAGCGTATCTTCGCTAATGAAAGTGATGTTATTCACTAGTACAGGCTGAATTGCATTCACTAAGTCACGGAACAATTCTGGCATTACAGACAGAATCACTGCGCCAATGACCACACCAGTGATAGAACCCATACCACCAAGCACCACCATCGCCAACACCATAACTGATTCCATCAGCACGAATGATTCTGGGCTAACGAAACCTTGGTAACTAGCAAATAGAGAACCTGATACACCACCAAATGTTGCACCCATACCGAATGCAAGTAGCTTGATATTACGCTTGTTTAGACCCATTGCTTCAGCTGCAATTTCGTCTTCACGCAACGCCATCCATGCACGACCAATACGAGAATTTTCTAAACGGCTAGACAAGAAAATCACGAAAATAACAATCGCCAAGAATACTAAGTAGTAATTAATAACAGGGGTTACTTCTAAACCAAACAATGACCAGGTGTTTTTCAGAGAATGATCACCTAAGTGCAACGGGTTAATGTTGTTAATACCTTGTGGGCCATTTGTTAAGTTAAATGGGCGATCCAAGTTATTCATGAAAATACGAATAATTTCACCAAAACCTAGTGTAACAATCGCTAGGTAGTCACCACGAAGCTTTAAGGTTGGCGCACCAAGTAAGGCACCAGCGACCCCGGCAACAATCGCACACAAAGGGATAATCACCCAGAATGGCCAATCTAGTGCTGCAGCAACCAAACCACTCTCGGCCAAATGAGGCGAAGACAGCAAGGCATAAAGGTATGCACCCAAGGCATAAAAGCCGATGTACCCCATGTCCAACAGACCTGCATAACCAATAACGATGTTAAGACCTAAAGCCAACATCACGTAAAGCATTGCGTAACCCAAAATACGAACCCAAGTTGGGCCCAAGAATGGGGTTGCGTTTACAATAAATGGCAGTGCTATTAGCAATAGTAGTAGCAAGCCATATTTAGTTGTTTTGTTCATCAGTGCTCTCTCCGTCTCTTAAGCACGTTCAGCAACACGTTCGCCCAACAAACCACTTGGACGGAACACCAACACCAGAATCAGAACGATAAAGGCAAAAATATCTTGGTAGTGAGAACCTAAGAAACCACCTGTTAGATCGCCGATATAACCAGCTGCCAAACTTTCGATCACGCCTAGCAAGATACCACCAGCCATCGCACCGAAAATATTACCAATACCACCTAGAACCGCAGCAGAGAACGCTTTCAAACCTAGAATCGCGCCCATGTATGCATCTGCCTGACCGTAGTTCGCTGCACGCATCACGCCTGCAACAGCTGCTAGTGCAGCACCGATCACAAAGGTCATAGAGATAATATGGTTAATGCTAATACCCATTAGGCCTGCAACTTCTTGGTTAACAGCGGTGGCACGCATCGCTTTACCAAGCTTGGTTTTTTCAACCAAGAACCATAGACCCAACATCATCAGCACAGCAACAACCATAATTGCAATTTGCAAGTTTGTAACGGTTGCACCCATAAAGTCGATCGGCTCAACGTCGATCACGCTTGGGAAAGATTTGAAACCACGACCCCAGATCATCATTGCCAAGTTCTGCAAGATGATTGAAATACCAATCGCAGTAATAAGAGGAGCTAGCTTAGGTGCTTTACGCAAAGGACGGTAAGCTGTTTTCTCCATGAAGTACGCCAACAGCATACAAGCAGGAACAGAGATCATCATTGCCATTAACAATACCACCACGCCAGGCAATTCGATTCCCATTGATTGAAACAGGCTAAGCATCGTGATAGTGATCATTGCCCCCACCATCACCACTTCGCCATGCGCAAAGTTGATCAACCCGATAATACCGTACACCATGGTGTAGCCAAGCGCCACCAAAGCATAGACACTACCGAGGACCAGTCCATTCAGGATCTGTTGTAACAAAATTTCCACGGATTTCGTTCCTCTTCTACTCGTGATAACTAGAAATATCACAGGATAGTCAACCAGCAGCTAATCGGTTGATAACCACTCTCTCCAGGACAACCACTACCGATTTTGTCGATAGCAGGGAACCAAAATGATTCGCAGCAATCAATCGCATTGAGCCAACAAGTGCGAAACAAGGCAGGGCATATAAATATTACCTGCTTGTGACGGCGGATTATGCGTAGGCAATTAACCCCTGTCAATTGTACGGATTATGATGCAACGCAAGAAAATAAAGCATCAAAACCCCTTTATTTTCAATTTGTTACGTTCTCCGCTTTATTTACCCCCCAATCAATACGTAATAATACGTACATCTAAAATCATATCTGGTTTATTCCACGGAAACCCAAGGGTAATTTTTGTTTGTAGTGAATATGAAATAATTAATATCAAAGAGCCAAAACACCCATCTATTACGTTTACTAATAGTAGTATTTATAATAGTTAGCAAATTAAGTTTATTTTTAACCGAGTAACAACCACTACATACCACAATGTAGTAGCAAAATTGCAGAGATTATTTTTCGCACTCGCACAAGCAAGGTATGATGTCGACGTTGTAGCCAACACCTCCAGATTAATCCCCATTATTCAGATGCGATCATGGCAGAAGACGACGACGACAGAACGGAAGCCGCCTCCGGCAGGCGAATAACCGAAGCCCGTAACAAAGGCCAAGTTCCCACGTCAAAAGAGCTGAGTACTTTCCTTGGGCTTGCGGGGGGGGTGATCGGACTAATTATATTTAGCGATCGGCTTATTCAAGCTTTTAAACAACTTCTCATCAATGGATTAACATTTGATTGGAAGTTAGACCAGCAAACGTCACAGATGACGGAAAATTTGCTGCGTAAATCGATGGATATGCTCATCGCTTTTGCGCCATGGTTAGGCGTGGTTGTGCTCGCCGCAATTATTGGACCATTTCTATTGCATGGCTGGCTTTTCACTTTCACCCCCCTCGCTCCTGATCTAAAAAAACTAAACCCACTCAATGGGCTAAAGCGCATGTTTGCGCTCAGTAGTTTAGTCGAACTATTTAAAGCGGTTCTCAAATCAAGTTTAATCGGCGGAATTGCTATTTTGGCGCTTTGGCACGAAAGAGATGTGCTAATTGAACTATCTAGAATGGAATCAGCGCTCGCTTACGCAACAGTTTGGTCTATTGGCATCAAAATTGTCTTGTACGGCATACTTGGCATGCTCTTAGTTGCTGCCGTAGATGTTCCTTACCAAATCTGGCAATACTATAAAAGTATGCGGATGACTAAACAGGAAGTGAAAGACGAAGCGAAAGAAGCGGAAGGGAACCCGCAGATCAAAGGAAAAATCCGCGCCCTACAAAGAGAGGCGGCTAGACGTCGCATGATGAAAAATGTGCCCACAGCGAGTGTAATTGTTACCAACCCGACGCATTACGCTGTCGCCATTTTATATAACGACAAAATGGAAACCCCTAAAGTCGTTGCGAAAGGAGCATCTCTAATCGCAGAACGAATCATAGATATAGGAAAAGAAAACAAGGTCCCGGTGTTACGTACACCACCTTTTGCACGGGCTTTGTATAAACACGCAGAATTAGAAGCAGACATCCCTGCTCCATTATTTACCGCTACAGCGGAAATTTTTGCATACTTATATCATTTAAAAGTGTATGAACAGTCTGGCGGTAGCACACCGATTCTACCGACTAAACTATCTATTCCAGAGGATATGATTCCTCCTGGTGAAGATTAAGACCTATATTGAATACCGGATAAGCAAACCAACTTAGTTTCCAAGTTGCATTATTCACGACAGGCAGGATGCATCTACAGCCTTAGTGATTGATTTTAGCGTTGATAGAAGAAAATTCATTTATATCATCCGTCATATACGTTAACTTCCGTTACAATAGGCGGTTATTTATTTGAGTGAACATAGTTAATTCAGACATGCCAAAACTGAATCTGAGCAAACTTGCCGGCCCTATCTTAATCATCATGATTCTTTCCATGATGATTTTGCCGTTGCCTTCGCTCATCCTCGACTTCTTATTCACCTTCAATATCGCTATGTCGATTATTGTGCTGATGGTCTCGTTGTACACGATGAAACCATTAGAGTTCTCGGCCTTTCCAACGGTACTGCTACTAACAACCCTACTTCGACTTTCCCTCAACGTGGCATCAACTAGGGTCATTTTGCTGGACGGCCATACTGGACCTGATGCAGCAGGTAAAGTGGTAGAAGCGTTTGGTCATTTTCTTGTTGGTGGCAATTACGCCATTGGTATCCTTGTTTTCATTATCTTAGTTGTCATTAACTTTGCCGTTATCACCAAAGGTGCAGGCCGTATTGCTGAAGTGAGTGCGCGCTTTACTTTAGATGCGATGCCCGGTAAGCAGATGGCAATTGATGCGGATTTGAATGCGGGTTTAATTGGAGAAGAAGAAGCGAGAAAACGTCGGACGACTATTGCTCAAGAAGCCGAATTCTTTGGTTCCATGGATGGTGCGTCTAAGTTCGTTCGTGGTGATGCCGTCGCCGGTATTATCATTATGCTGCTCAATGTGATCGGTGGCTTATTTGTAGGGATGCTGCAACATGACCTAGCCTTTGGTGATGCAGCGAAGACTTACACACTATTAACCATTGGTGACGGTCTAGTTGCACAGATCCCCTCGCTAATTATTTCAACCGCAGCAGGTATTGTGGTTACCCGCGTAGATACAAATGAAGATATCTCTACGCAAATGCTTGGACAGCTTTTTAAGCGTGGACAAGTGCTTTATATCACAGCAGGTTTGCTAGGCCTGTTTGGCATTATTCCCAATATGCCGCACATGGCTTTCTTAGTGTTTGCAGCGGGTATTGCAGCAATCGGTTATCAATTAGACAAACGAGCAAAGGCAGAAGCCTCAAAGCCAGCGCCACCTCCTCCCGCACCAACAGCAGCGGCTGTACCTGAGGTTAGCTGGGCAGACGTTCAGCCAGTGGACATGATTGGGTTAGAGGTCGGTTACCGCCTAATTCCTTTAGTGGATCGAAACCAAGATGGAGAGTTGCTCAGAAAAATTAGAGGCATTCGAAAGAAAATTGCTCAAGACCTGGGTTTCTTAGTCCCGGCGGTTCACATTCGGGATAATCTAGAACTAAAACCAAACACCTATCGCCTCGCCTTAAAAGGGGTGGAAGTAGCTGAGGGTGAAGCATTCACCGGTATGCTGCTTGCTATTAACCCTGGACGCGTTCACGGACAACTCACAGGCACGCAGACTAAAGACCCAGCTTTTGGCCTACCTGCGGTATGGATCGATGCCAATAAACGTGAAGAAGCGCAAATGCTCGGCTATACCGTTGTAGATACGAGTACCGTGATTGGCACGCATTTATCGAACGTCATTCAAAGCCATGCGGCAGAGTTGCTAGGGCGCGAAGAAGTGCAACAGTTGCTAGACCATGTTGGCAAACAGCATCCAAAACTAATTGAAGACCTCATCCCCAAAGTCATTCCACTTGGTATTCTTCACCGCGTACTACAAGGGTTACTATTAGAAGAGGTACACATCCGAGATATGCGTACCATCCTAGAAACACTGGCCGAATGGATTCCCAAGCAACAAAATCCAGAAGAATTAATTGGGCACGTACGTGTAGCACTTGGTAGAGCAATTGTTCAGCAAGCCTATAGTGGCTTTGGTATTAAAGATACTGACGCTCTGCCGGTGCTGGCGCTCGACCCTAATTTAGAGAATATTTTATTGCAAGCCACTCAAACTAAAGGGGCTGAAGGCGCAGGATTTGAGCCTAGTCTGGCTGACAACCTACTCCAGCAGACAGTCAAAATTGTGCAGCAAAGAGAGCAATCTGGTCAGCCGTCTGTACTAATGGTCCCAGGCCCATTACGAGGAATTCTCTCTCGATTTTTACGTCGTGCAATCCCTTCGCTAAAGATACTCTCGCACTCAGAAGTGCCTGACACACGCTCCATTCAGGTCGTAGCGATCATTGGGGGGCGAGGCTGATGATCAATTTTCGTGACATTTCCATATTCAATCAGGGTTGGCCTCTTCCGGTAAGCCTCCCGATCCGTTACAGTTAGGAATATGGTGGTTAGAAAATTTTACGGAAATAATACGAGAGAAGCCCTTCGTCAGGTGCGTGATGCACTTGGCCCGGATGCGCTCATCCTATCAAACCGTCAAATGCCTGGTGGCGGCATTGAAATTATGGCAGTTGCGGATACAGATGTTGCTGTATTAACCAACACGCCTGCATCACCTGTGGTTAACGGACACACTCACCAAGGGAATGTTCATCTTCCTGATAACTACTCCAGCAACGGCAATTACAACGCCACACCAACACCGGTAAGGACAAATGGACAACGCCAAAATGGCTATCCAGAGACTAACCAACAGAATAATGAATACGCACGCCCCGACTGGCCACAAGTTACTCGGCCGCGTGGTCGTGCACCTCAAACATCCTATGAAGACGAGCCGTTCCTAATTTCTCATACCAGAAATGGAGGAAGCAGGGAGTCTCGTCCACTTGAACCGGCACCGAGCCATCCAAACAGTCATCCGTTTACAGACGCACGCCAGAACTACCCACAGCAAAACTACCGCTCAGCTGAACCTAGTTTTGAGCAAAACAATTATGAAGAGCCCGTTGCGCCGAGAAATAATGGCACACGTTATGTCGCACCAGAGCTATTCGAAGAACCACAGCAAAGACAACCCAATCGCCAGAGTACGCAAGAAAGCAATACAGAAACACCAAACTTAGCGACAGAAGCTATTTTACAAGAAGTAAAAATGCTACGCGCCTTAGTGGAAAGCCAGTTAGCAGGCTTTGCTTGGGGAGACCTGACACAGCATCATCCAGAAAAACTGGAGATGCTCAGACGTCTGCTTGCCGCAGGCTTTAGTCCTCGCCTATCTAGGGAGTTATTAGATAGACTACCGGACAATCAAACGCCAGATACTGCTGCAAAGTGGATTAAAAATGCCCTCTTTCATAATCTAAAGTCTACAACACCAGATAATGAGATTATCGACCGAGGTGGGATTTTTGCCTTAGTTGGGCCAACTGGTGTCGGGAAAACAACGACCGTAGCCAAGCTCGCGGCTCGTTTTACACTGAGATACGGGCCTGATGAGGTGGCCTTAATTTCAACGGATAGTTACCGTATTGGGGCGCATGATCAATTAAGAATTTACGGCAAGATTCTAAATGTCCCGGTTGTATCAGTAAAAGATGAAGATGACCTTCAACTAACGCTTGCGGACTTAGCCTCTAAGCGCCTTATCCTGATTGATACAGTTGGGATGAGTCAGCGTGACCAGCGTGTAATTGAACAAACCAATATGCTGGCGGGTCGTGGTTTACCCATCTCCAGAATTTTGTTATTAGCAGCCAATACGCATGCCGCAACACTAGATGATGTAGTTCGTCGATACATTGGTGAACAGCGCCAGTCATTGACGCATTGCATTTTAACCAAGATTGATGAGGCGACTAGCCTAGGCGCTTCTCTAGATGCCATGCTCCGACATCGTTTAACACTGTGTTATGTTACCAATGGACAGCGTGTTCCCGAAGATTTACACCTTGGCAATCCACTCTACCTGCTAGATAGAGCATTCAAGAGTCTAGCCGATGGCGATACCTTCCAGCTAAAGGGTGATGAGTATCCGCTATTTATGGCAGCACAACCAAGCAGCCAACAACCCGAGTCTGTCTCGCCGAGTGTTCGCCGCAATCCGCGAGAGCCACTCATCAGCGCTAGCGTCTTACGCTCCAATCGAAAATAAGCGAGCCTTCAATGGATTCGTCCTATTTTCAACAACAAGATCAAGCCAGTGGTCTGCGTCGCTTATTTCATTCACAGCAACCTCGTAGTATTAGCTTTATCGGTGGCAGAGGGCGTATAGGCAAAACCAGTATTGTGATTAATATTGGCGCAGCACTTGCTGCCCAAGGGAAAAGGGTCTTGCTGATTGATGAATTTACCGGCAATGGCAATATTAATCATCGGACAGGTGGAAATGATCAATTTGAAGTGGCAGATGCTTTTTATGGCAGACAATCGATTGGGCAACTGATCTCCCCTATCCAAGAAAATTTATACTTATTGTCCTTGCCACTCACGACAAGAGATATTGCACAGCTTCCCTTCGAACAGGAAAAAAAGCTAATTAATGAGTTTGAACAGATTGTTCAAGATATTGATTTTCTGCTAGTTGATGCTAGACCACTTTCATCACCAAATCAGCCAAGTATGGCACTCGCTACCAATGAACGTGTCATTGTGCTGGCAGATCGTGCAGAAGCCATCACTGATGGTTATACATTTATCAAACTATTATCAAGTCACTTTGCAAAACATGATTTTCTATTGCTAATGAGTCGAGTCCAAGACTTAGATGCGGCGAGAAAATTATTTGCAAGAGTGGCACAAGTTGCCAGTCGCTTTACTAAGGCGGAATTACGGATGCTTGGCTTTGTACCTGAAGACGAATGGTTGCATAGAGCAAACCATATGCTTCATCCAATTCTCCCTGCGTTCCCAGATGCCGATGCAAGTCAGGCCTGTTTACAACTTGCAGAAGCCTTGATTCGCCTGGAAC
The DNA here is from genome assembly GCF_020564625.1 of Leeia speluncae. Taxonomy (NCBI): domain Bacteria; kingdom Pseudomonadati; phylum Pseudomonadota; class Betaproteobacteria; order Neisseriales; family Leeiaceae; genus Leeia; species Leeia speluncae. The sequence goes on along the minus strand of NZ_JAJBZT010000004.1, from coordinate 246,420 downwards.
CTGATCAAACGCAAATAGCAGGCAGTTTTATGCAGAGATTGATCGCTAGCTATCGGGCATTTTTACCTTCTGTATTACAATGAATTAACTTCTGGCATATCAGGACTTTCATGTATAAGCAGGATCAGAAACAGCAATTACTCAATCGAATTGATCAGCACGCTGGGCTAGTCAAGAAAATTGCACATCATCTGATCATGAGATTGCCACCTAGCGTTGAATTAGATGACCTTATTCAAGTTGGCATGATGGGATTAATGGAGGCGGCACACCATTTTGATGCCAGCCAAGGCGTTCAGTTTGAAACGTTTGCGAGCCAGCGAATTCGAGGCGCAATGCTAGACGAGTTGCGAGGGCAAGATTGGCTACCTAGACAAGTTCGACGCCAATTAAAAGAAGTCGAACAAGCAATGCACCAGTTAGAGCACCAACTAGGCAGATCTGCCAGTGAAAAAGAAATTGCTTGTCATATGGGCCTTCCTCTTGAAGAACTTCAAAAAACAATAGATGATGGTAAAGGTCATCAATTAGTGTATTTAGAAGACTTTGCTGACGGCGATGATCATGGCTTACTCGACATTCTAATGCCAGATCATGAAGCAGATCCTGATCGCATTATTGAAAAAGACAACTTCCGAAAAGCCCTTGTCAATGCTATTACCAATTTACCAGAACGAGAAAAATTGCTAATGGCACTCTACTATGAGCAAGAACTCAATTTAAAAGAAATTGGAGAAGTGCTAGGCGTTAGCGAATCTAGAATTAGTCAACTACATACACAGGCCATTAGCCGGATTCGCAGCAACCTTACAGAATGGCTAACGCCATCCCGAACAGGACATTAAGCCGCATGAAATTTGATTTAATTAGCATTGGGGGCCTCTCTCTCGCCCTACTTGCCATTTTAGGCGGACAATTCTTAGAAGGTGGACATCTCGGTTCATTACTTCAACTGACTGCATTCATGATTGTTATCGGCGGCACGCTTGGTGCCGTTATGCTACAGAGCTCACTTTCAGTGTTTGTTCGTGGCTGTAAAATGCTCAAATGGGTATTTAAAACACCTATTCATAACTTTGAGCAAATGGCACATGATTTGGTAGCATGGAGCCAACTAGCTAGACGTGGCGGCCTGTTAGCCCTGGAGTCTGCAATGGAGGAACAGCAAGATCCTTTTATTCGCAAAGGACTGCAAATGCTAGTAGATGGTGTAGAGCCTCCAGTTCTTCGTTCAGCGCTATGGATTGATGTCAATGTATACGAAGAAAAGCTAAAGAAAGCAGCAAAGGTTTGGGAGTCTGCTGGCGGCTACTCGCCAACCATTGGCATTTTAGGGGCGGTACTAGGTCTAATCCACGTAATGGAAAACTTGTCAGACCCATCAAAACTGGGAGCAGGCATCGCAGTTGCTTTTGTCGCAACCATCTATGGAGTTGGTTCTGCGAACTTATTCTTTCTTCCCGCTGCCAACAAATTAAAAAGCATTATTCAAGAAGACATTATGTTGCGCGAGATGTTTATTGAAGGATTGACGGCAATAGCAAACGGTGAAAATCCGCGCATCATTGAAGCGAAGATGAAAGGTTACTTTGAAGCCTAAGCCTAAAGTTAACGCTCACCCCATCGCTGAATAATCTCATGCGGCACAGACAAGTGATCTAATATTCTTGCAACCACAAAATCCACCATCTCCTCAATCGTTGTAGGATGATGATAAAAACCTGGCGATGGCGGCATGATAACAACACGTTGCTTGGCCAGCGTTAGCATATTTTCTAAGTGAATCACCGAAAAAGGCATTTCCCTTGGCACAATAATGAGAGGGCGTTGCTCTTTCAACATCACATCTGCCGCTCGCTCGATTAAATTATCGCTCATGCCATGGGCAATCGCAGCTAAGGTACCCATGCTGCATGGACACACGACCATGGCATCAGCAGGATTTGAACCACTTGCAACCGGTGAAAACCACTCTTCCCTGCCAAAGACTTTCACTTGATCTGATTTACCATGGTATTGCTGGATTAGCCATTCAGCTAACTGATCTGTTTTAGCTGGGATTGCTAAATCTGGTAGTTCTTGACGAATCACCACTTGTGCCGCTTGTGAAGTCAGCACATACACTCTTGCACCAGCGGAGATCAAGCACTCAATGAGTCTCAGCGCATAAGGCATTCCCGAAGCACCCGTCAACGCGACACAAACCGTGAAAATGGAAGATGTACGACTATTGGGTAACACGTTTCTCTCCATTACCAGGAATCATAATCATGTCATCACCCAATAATACAGGAAGCCCCTGTGAAGAAGCCGCCTGCTCTTTTTGAATCGCAGGTGGTTTAGGCACAACCGGAACCGTTGGTTGCTTTGCTTGCGGTGCTTTGCTTTTGGCCTTGTTACTGATTACAGGAGCAGACGCAATATTTTCCTGAGCTTGCGGAATTGTGACGGGCGGAACCATCGGACAAAGCTTAGTGGAAAATGCATCGCCTATCGTATCCGGTACGATTGGAAGCATTTCACCATCTAATCCATTTGCTCGCTCTACCACCCTATTTTGTGCATCATATAGCAACCAATCTAACAGTTGCAGAGTGTGCTTTCGGCAATTAATTCTTTCTCTGTATAAACCTAGCGTTACATTTCCTTGCGCCCTAGCAATAGGGATTGAAAACATAATTCTTCGCCAGTAAGTCACTTCTTCTGCTTCAAATGACAGCTTGCTAGCATCATAAGCATGTTGGTTGGCATCTCCTAATGTGCCGACGGATAGCCAGTTTGCAGCCTTGGCATTACACGCCAGTATGAAGAGTACGCCAAACCATTTAGACAATTTCATCATGTCTATTTAGTCGGCAAGGAACGATAATCTTGTTGTTCCCGATGGCGAATTAACACTTTATTCGCTCCAGAAAAATAGGCTGCCAACTCTTCCACCAGAAACACCGAACGGTGCTGCCCACCAGTACAGCCGATTGCAACGGTGAGGTAACTCCGATTTTCTTCAACAAATGAAGGCAACCATTTCTCTACAAATGCTTGGATATCGGCTTTAAAGGCAATGACGGATGGTGTATTACTTAAGAAGTCTGCCACCGGCTTATCTTTGCCTGTCAGCGGCCTTAATAATGGATCGTAGTGAGGATTAGGCAATGCTCTCGCATCAAAAACCAAATCCGCGTCTAACGGTAAGCCATGTTTGAACCCAAATGATTGGAAAATTAGCGTTAATTGGCTTTTTTCAACACCAACCACCAGCTTTACCCAAGTTCGAAGCTGGTTCGCTTTCATATCACTTGTATCGATACGATGCGCACCAGACACCACATCGGCTAACTGCTCACGTTCTAGTTCAATACATTCAGCAACCGTTAGCTCCCCATGGGAGAGTGGGTGCTTGCGTCTTGTTTCTGAAAATCGCTTTACCAAAATTTCAGAACGGGCCTCTAAAAACAATAGGCGCACATCGACACCGGCGACTAAAAATGCTTGCAGATACTCAGGCAAAGAAGACACGCTTTGCCCACTGCGTGCATCAATACTAATCGCAGCTTTGCGATAACCTTGTACGGATAAAAACTCTGCAATTTGAGGGAGGAAATGCGCGGGTAAGTTATCTACGCAGTAATAACCGGAGTCTTCTAATACAGCTAGCGCCACACTCTTCCCTGAACCAGAAATGCCAGTTATTAGCACTAATTGAAACGGTTCGTTAGATTGATTCAGGTTAAGTGGCGGTCTTGCCGTCAGATTAGAGGTCACTTTGCTCTTCCAACATCTTTTGTTGTCGCTCAATAAACTCACGTGTGCTATCAATGCCACGTAACTGGAGAATATAGGCGCGCACAGCGGTTTCCACCAATACAGCCAAGTTTCGACCTGCGGCAACAGGCAACATCACTTTACGAACAGGTACACCCAAAATATCTTGTGTTTGAGCATCCATTTCCAAGCGGTCTAACGCGGCCAAGTTTTCACCACTTGCCTTCTGCAAATGAATAATTAACTTGAGCGTTTTTCTTGGACGAACAGCCGTTTCACCAAACACAGTCCGAATGTTTAAGATACCAAGACCGCGTACCTCGAGAAAATCTCGTAATAATTGAGGGCAACGACCTTCTAGTAACTCCGGAGCAACACGATAAAACTCAACAACGTCATCGGCAACCAAGCCATGTCCACGACTAATCAGGTCGAGCGCTAATTCGCTCTTACCCATCGCAGACTCGCCCGTAATTAACACACCAACTTCCAATACATCTAGAAATACACCATGCAAAGCAGTTGATACCGCTAAGGCCTTTGCCAAATATCCGCGCAACACATCCATCAAGTATGGACTGTGTTCAGGAGAAGAAAAAAGAGGCACGTGATGCTTTTCACAAAACTCCGCCAGAATAGGCGGTACTTGCTCACCATTGGCGACTATCATCGCGGCCATCGGGCTCGCGAACAATCGGGTGATTGATGCGTGTAAGGAAGGGAAATTCAGACTTCTTAGGTATTCCATTTCGGCAATACCTAAGACTTGTATTCGGTTTGGGTGGATAAAGTTTAAATGTCCAACTAGTGCTAGCGAAGATCTATCTGCTTCATCATCGTTAGAGATTACTTTTTCTGCAGCACCAAGGCCAGCAACCCAAACGATGGCAAGTTTATCTCTATTATCATCAAATAACTGCTGAACACTTATCTGGGGCATAGTTATACTTGTCCACCTAGTAATTCAAAAAGTTTTGCAGGATCAGTCTCAATTAACAATTGCTCTCTTAGCGTACGGCTACAAAATAATTCAGCCAATTCACCAAGAATTTGTAAATGCAATTCACTCGCATGATCAGGAACTAGCAAGACAAATAACAAACGAACAGGTTTGCCATCTGGGGCATCATACGGAATAGGCTCTTTTAATCGGACAAAGAAACCAGCCGCCTCTTTCAGTCCCTTGATGCGTCCATGCGGAATGGCAACACCTTGGCCTAATCCTGTAGACCCTAATTTTTCCCGATCAAATAAAGCATCGTAGACTTTGCTTCTAGCAATTTGAAAATCATTTTCAGCAACTAGCCCAACTTGCTCAAAAATGCGTTTCTTACTGCTAACATCTAGATCAAGAAAAACATGATCCACAGTGAGAATTTTGCGAATAAAACTCATACTTTTCATCCTGCAGGCGTATTCTGTTTTTTATTTCCTACGACTGCGGCATCGATAATTCTGTCAATATTCAGCTATACCTTAACTACAGTATAGACCTTAGCGGAAACAGATTATACATAGAAAAACAGCGAGACATCAGAGTCTCGCTGTTTTTACGCAATAGATGATTCATTCTCATGCGAAAACAAATTAACCATCGCATTTTACCGTTGAAACTTTATTCTTCGGCCAGTTGTTCATTCAAATGACGGTGACCACCTTCATGACGCTTTTCTGAACGTTTTTCCTTATGTTTAAGAACCAAACGGTCTAACTTATCAATCAATGCATCAATAGCAGCATACAAATCAGCATGAGTTGATTCTGCAAAAATGTCATTTCCACGCACATGCAAAGTTGCTTCTACTTTCTGCACCAGTTTCTCTACAGTCATGATGACATTGATATCAATAACATTGTCAAAATGACGAGTGACCTTGGCGAGCTTTGTTGTCATGTATTCACGGATAGCTGGGGTAATTTCCAGATGATGGCCGCTCATGGTCAGATTCATGGTGTTTCTCCTGTATTAACACGAATACCGCTATTTTGGTTATTTCGTTACAACGCTTTGCGTAAGTTTACTGGAGGGATTTGCATTGCTTCGCGATACTTAGCTACGGTTCTTCGCGCAACAATAACCCCTTGATTGGCAAGCATGTCAGATAACTGACTATCACTTAGTGGTTTGTTTGAATCCTCCGCTTGAATCAACTGCTTAATCAGTGCCCGTATTGCTGTTGCAGAACAAGCACCACCAGTGTCTGTATCTAATCGACTACCAAAAAAGTACTTTAGTTCAAAAATTCCTCTAGGGGTCATCATATATTTTTGATTAGTAACCCGAGAAACCGTCGATTCATGCAAATCTAATTCATCAGCTATCTCTCTTAATACTAGCGGAGACATGCCAACTTCGCCATATTCAAAAAATTTTGCTTGTCGAGCAACAATTGCCCGAGTAACACGCAATATGGTTGTAAACCGTTGTTGGATATTCTTAATCATCCAGCGGGCTTCTTGCAACTGTTCTTGAAGCCCTTTTCCATCTCCACCGCGCTGTCGCCCTAATATATTGGCATACATTTGATTAACACGGATTTTTGGTACAGCGTCACTATTAAGATGCGCTACCCACTGACCTTTTTCTTTGACGACGATCACATCTGGGACGATATAGGCTGCTTTTTCTTCTGAAAATGCCCGTCCTGGTCTAGGATCTAATCCAGAAATGAGTGATTGCGCCTCTCTGAGTTGATCATCGTTTGTGGTTAGCCTCTTTTTTAATTTAGTGTAATCCCTTGCGCCTAACAAGTCCAAATGTTGTGTAACAATTGTTCGGGCTAGTTTTACCATTGGTGAATCCGGCATACGTAGCAATTGCAAATCGAGACATTCGCTCAGATTTCTCGCACCGACACCTGCGGGATCAAAATGTTGAACATGATGAAGGGCAATTCGCCACTCCTCCTCTTCAACCGCCTCCTCCCAGTCTTCTGGACACATGGCAGCAAGCTCTTCCCACTCAGAAGCGAAGAAACCATCATCATCTAAGGATTCAATCACTAAAAAGGCGAGGAGTTTATCTCTATCCGATAGATGCATCTCACCTAATTGCGCAATGAGGTGTTCACGTAAGGAAGGATGTATCTCTACCTGATCGCCCGCCGGAATCTCTTCGTCATCATCACTGCTGCCAGAGGATTGCTGCCAGCTAAGCTCATCTAGCGCCTCTCCAGCAGCCTGCCACTCTTCTGTATTTGTTGAGTCAGTCGCACTACTCTCGCCAGCCTCAGCGTAGCTAGATTCATCTCCATTGCCAGACTCAAATCCATCAACCCTTTCAAGTAGTGGATTTAACTCCATAAACTGCTCTAACTCTTGTTGCAGATCTTGTGTAGATAACTGCAACAATCGAATAGATTGCTGCAGCTGAGGGGTCAGCGTGAGTTGCTGAGAGAGTTTGAGCTGTAAGCCTGGTTTCATGTGTTATAACCGGAACTGTTCGCCAAGATACACACGTCTTACCGCTTCATTATCCACAATATCGGATGGAGCACCGGTGGCTAATACCTTACCATCTGCAATGATGTAGGCACGATCGCAAATACCAAGTGTTTCGCGCACATTGTGGTCCGTAATCAATACGCCAATTCCTTTTTCTTTTAAGAAATTGATAATTCGTTGAATATCAATCACAGCAATCGGGTCGACACCAGCAAATGGCTCGTCTAATAAGATAAACTTTGGCTCGCTCGCTAAGGCGCGCGCAATCTCCACTCGTCTTCTCTCACCACCAGACAAGCTAATTGCGGGCTGATCACGTAGGTGATCTACATGCAGTTCTTCCAATAATTCTGTCAGTCTTTTTTGACGCGCTTCACGATCTTTAATATGCAATTCAAGCACTGCAAGCACATTTTCAGCCACAGTCATTCGACGAAAAATAGAAGCTTCCTGGGGTAAATAACCAAGCCCAGCTCTTGCGCGCTTATGGATTGGCCAACGCCCAATACTTTTCCCATCTAAATAGACATCGCCACCATTTGCGGGGACCAAACCTACAATCATGTAGAAACTAGTGGTTTTACCCGCGCCATTCGGCCCGAGTAGCCCCACCACTTCACCACTCGCCACTTCTAGCGACACATCCTGAACAACCGTTCTGGAGCGATATCTTTTTTGTAATTGTTCAGCACGCAAATGACTCATTTCGCTCATTCCAACTTAAGGTGTCGTACTAGGTTTTGCTGCATCGTTAGTGGTTGCAGTTTTCGGCTGGATAACGGCATGCACACGCCCGCCAGATTTACCGCCGGTTGCAGGGCTTCCTTGCACAGAGTATTGCTGACTGACCGCATCATAAAAAATAACCGCACCGCGAAGTTCATCGCCACCACGTTTTACACGCGCATCGCCGGTCAGTTTTAATTGATTTTTGCCACTGTCGTAATCAATTCTAGACGCTTGCGCCTCAATATATTCATCTACTTGATCTTGCTTTTGGCGAAAGGTCACTGGCTTACCATAGGCTTGCGCCAACATTTTGCCCGCCTTATCGCTTTGTACATCTATGCGATCCGCGCGAAGTCGTAGTGTTCCCTGAGTGATAATGACATTCCCTTCATAGCGACTAGTGCTATTGGCCATGTCCGACATGCCTTGATCTGCTTCAATATTGATTGGCTTATCTCTATCTGCTTGCTCAGCATACGCATTGCAAGACATTATCAATACAGCCAATACGCTTAACGGGCGCAAGACAGCTAATACAGAACTCTGTTTCATCACATTAAGACTTTCTATTCAGTAAAACGACACGTACTTTGTGCTTAAAGACCACTTGTTTGGTTAACTGATTGTAAGTTAGACCTTGAGCGGTAATTTTTGTGGTTCCTTCTGTAAGAACAACCACCGCATCAGTTTCCATTCTTTTTTCTTCCGGCCACACCGTCATATTGGTTGTGTAAATGTGTAAGGCAGGTTTTTTAGCATATCCGGCGCGTGACATTGTCACGCCTTTATCAAAATAAAGTTTGTTCCCGGTCTTATCTCTAATAGCAACTTTTGAAACGATGTGTTCATCTGGCAACCCTGGCTGATATTGAATCAGATGAGAGGAAAATAATTCGCTCGTATCCGTATCCGGGTAATGAACTAGTTTATCCGCCGTCAGTAGATGGGTAGGTACGCCATTTGCGCCCATCCTTGTCGCAACAAATTTTTCAATCACGTAGTCAGGATCATGTCGATCGCTACCATCTAACTTTAACTTTGTAGGCTGAACAATCTGCCGAAGCCAAAAAGATAGACCGGCTAGCAGCAACAATACTGCTAGCGGAAACCATGGCACGTGTTTAAACAAAGTAAATCGCACGATTAATCCAAGTATTGTGCCAAGTGTCGATCAAAAGTACCTTGAGCCTTCATGATTCGCTCGCACAGTTCTCTTACCGCCCCCTCACCACCTGCGCGAAGCGTCACCAAATGCGCTCTTTGCTGAACCTCCTCAGTTGCAGCAGGCACAGTGACGGCCAGTCCACTAAGTTTCATTGCAGGTAGATCTATCCAATCATCGCCCATAAAGCCGACAACATCTGTTGATAAATTCAATGTTTGGATTAAGTCCAAAAAGGCTTCTTTTTTATTTTCTACACCCTGATAGAGATGATTCACACCTAAATTTTTTGCGCGCAAGGCAACTGTTTCTGATCGGCGACCAGTAATAATGGCGACCTCAACCCCTGAAGACTGAAGCATTTTTAGCCCATGACCATCTAGGGTATTAAATGCCTTCATCTCTTCGCCACGGTCATTTAAATACAAGCGTCCATCCGTCAATACACCATCTACATCAAAAACCATCAGTTTGATTTTTTTTAGTCGACCTTCAAGGCTAAGATTCTCTGACATATGAAATACTCGTAAATTAATCTGACTTTGAAACGCTTTTGTCACTAATGCGAACTAAATAATTCCTGCTTGCAAGATGTCATGCATATGCAGAGCGCCAACTAGTTGGTCTTTATCATTCACAACTAAAAGGCTAGTAATCTTTACACTCTCCATGAGGCTAAAGGCATCAACCAATAAACAATTTTCTTGAATTGTTTTTGGAGAAGGCGTCATTGTCTCACCAATGCGTACCGCCCTGAGATCGCCAAACTTACTAAAAGCGCGTCTTAAATCACCATCGGTAAACACCCCGCAGAGGCGATCATCTTCTGTCAACACGGCAGCAAAGCCCAATCGCTTGCTAGTCACGACATTTAGTGCGTCAGGAATAGAATCAGTGACCCGAACGATTGGCAATTGTTCACCGGCATGCATGACATCACTGACCTTCATCAGCAACCGTCGACCTAAACGACCGCTTGGATGTGTTAGCGCAAAATCTGCGGGACCAAATCCTTTAATATCTAATAGCGCAACGGCTAATGCATCCCCCATGACTAGGGCTGCTGTGGTACTAGAGGTTGGCGCTAATCCTAGTGGACAAGCTTCTTTAGGCACGCTGACATTCAAATGAACGGTAGATGCTTTTGCTAATGTGGATTGAGGATTACCCGTTAACGCAATCATGGCAATTTGATGGTGCTTTACATAAGGCAATAAAGCGAGCACTTCGTCACTTTCACCAGATTGGGAGAGCGTGAGCAACACATCATTCGGTCGTAGCATGCCCAAATCACCATGACACGCTTCACCTGGATGCATAAAGAAAGCAGGGGTACCCGTGCTGGCCATCGTTGCAGCAATTTTATTACCAATATGACCTGATTTTCCCATTCCCGAAACCACAACACGTCCTTCACAATTCAAGATTAATTGAATTGCCTCAAGAAACGCATCATCTAACCTTGCGCGAACGGCTTCTACCGCCGCTACTTCGGTCTGCATCACATCTCTTGCAATCGCAAGGACGGTATTTGCATCAAAGGTGTATTGGGTAATTTCACTTTTCATGGCGCGTAGTATAGCAGGAGGAGAAGAAATTCATGACGAAAAAGATCGAGGTGGCATGATTTTAGCTTGATATGACAATGTATCGTAAAGTTTTCCATGCTTAGCCCCTGAATTTGGGCATTTATATGATAGGCTTAATACAAGAAAGATCACCTTGTACGGCATCCCATGCCGCTACAACGCAATGTAGATGTTGGTTTAATCGGATATTGAATGCACAACACTTTAGAACCTGTTCTTTTACTTCTATTTGCTGCAGTTATTGCTGTGGTGGGTTGCCGTATGCTCAAGCAGCCAGCCATTTTGGGTTATTTACTTGTTGGCATGCTCATCGGACCACACGCCTTCAGTTTAATTACCGAAAACGATAGCACAGAAACGTTAGGAGAGATTGGTGTTGTCTTTCTGATGTTCTCGATCGGGCTTGAATTTAGTCTCGCCAAACTAAAAGCCATGCGCCATAGCGTCTTTGGGTTAGGCATGGCACAAGTGGTCATTAGTTTGATTGTTTTTCCACTTGTGACTAGTCAAATCGGTCTTTCATGGCAAACAGGTTTAGCGTTAGGCGGCATGTTAGCCATGTCCTCTACTGCTATTGTCAGCAAAATCCTCACAGAACGCATTGAGTTAGAGTCTGCACATGGCAGGCAAATTTTTGGTATCTTGTTGTTTCAAGATTTATCAGTGGTTCCCCTACTGATTCTTATCCCAGCACTAGCAACCAATCCAAGCGGCAAAGATCTGTTTATTGAATTGGGCATTGCAGGGCTTCAAGCTGTCTTAGTGCTGCTAGCAGTTTTCTATCTTGGCGATAAGTTACTGCGTAAATGGTTTCATCTTGTTGCCAGCCAGAAATCCTCTGAGCTTTTCATCTTAAATGTACTCCTTATTACCCTTGGCATCGCTTGGCTAACCTCCCAGGCCAAACTATCGATGGCGCTTGGTGCATTTGTGGCTGGCATGCTGATTTCCGAAACCGAATATCGATTTGAGGTTGAAGACAACATCCGCCCATTTAGAGACATTCTATTGGGTCTCTTCTTCGTGACTATTGGTATGAAGTTAGACATATTGCACTTATGGCAATATGCATTAGGGATTGCAGTCTTTTTAGTGCTGCTCATTCCAGGCAAAATGATCATGATTGCGGGGCTCTGCAAAATCTTTAAATACCCGCCAGGTGTCTCACTCAGAACGGGTATTTACTTAGCACAAGCAGGCGAATTTGGCTTTGTCTTACTTGCACTCGCGACACAAAGTGGCGAGGCGCTACTATCCAACTACCTGCAACAAAGCTTATTAAGTGCAATGGTAATTGCCATGTTTGTCGCCCCACTGCTAATCCAGCGCAGCGATAAAATTGTGCTGAAATTCGTCAAATCGGAGTGGATGAGCCAATCCCTACAGCTCACTCGAATTGCGATGGCAAGTATGGATGCCGAATCCCATGTACTGATATGTGGATATGGTCGAAGCGGCCAATATCTTGCACGAACGTTGTCGGTCGAAAATATTCCATTTATGGCGCTTGATTTAGATCCTGAGAGAATTGCAGAAGCGAGAGCTGCAGGTGAGCAAGTAGTATTTGGTGATGCGGGCAAGAAAGAGGCGCTCATCGCTGCTGGACTAAAACGGGCAAGTGCCGTCGTAATTGCCTTTTCTGACACCCACCTTGCCCAAAAAATTATTAGTCATGTGCAAGATATTCGCCCCGAACTACCGATTATTGTTCGCACGCTTGATGGCACCGACATCGAAAAACTAAAAGATGCGGGGGCAGCAGAGGTCGTTGCAGAGTTGCAAGAAGGTAGCTTAATGCTCGCTAGTCATACACTCATGCTGCTTGGCATTCCATTCTCTAGGGTCATTCGTCGCATACGACAAACCAGAGAAGAGCAATACGCGTTATTTAAAGGCTTCTTCGTTGGGGAGACCGATTTGCAAGAAAGCGCGGGAGATGCTTCTCACCCACGCTTGCACACCATTCATATTGCCGAAAGCGCATATGCGGCAGATAAAACACTATCTGAAGTTTGCCTTGAAAGTGAATGCGGTGTTGAAATTCGCGCGATTAGAAGACGCAATACACGCACCATTACCCCAGCACCAGAATTGGTAATTCAAGTAGATGATACGCTGGTTATCTTAGGCACACCGGAGTCTCTAAAAAGCGCTGAAAAACGCTTACTACAGGGCAGTTAACTAATCAAATAGATAGGCACCACTGCAATTACTAGATGTGGTGTCTGGATTAACGCTCCACTGCAAATGGCCTTGTACAGTCTCCACACAACCTTCTACGGCCGTTTTCTGAAGATTATTCTGCCATGAGGAAAAGCGGAACCCTCCGCTTTTCGCACTACCATCATCTAGCGTTTGGTCTATGTCTTTTAGTATTACCGCAGGAATTAAACCTCCCGTCTTCAAGTTCATTCGTGAAGCCGAGGATGAATTCAGAAATTGATTATCCACACCAATCTGCATGATCCCACCCCAAGGGTTGGTTGGACTATTTTCCGAAGACCCTACATCACCTATTCCATTATACGAACCACTCAGCAGGCCTGCTGCACTCATCTGATTAAATGCGATGATTGACTTTCTTGCGGAATCTATCTGGCCCATATTGCAATCTACCTCACAGTTGACCGCACCGGGGATTGCAGAAGATGCTTCGCTCCAATCTCCTGGGATATGGTGATATTTCGACACAAACGTTTGATACGCCAATTGAATCGACTTTAAATCAGAGACAAAAGCATGAACACGTGCAGTATTAATCATCGCCTGCCCCTTCAAAATCCCGCCAACCAAGACACTGATAATGAGCAATACAATGGCCATCTCAACAAGTGTAAACCCAAGATTAACGGCGCTATTTCGTAACTTCATTCTTATCACTTTCATGACTATTTAAATTTTGTTGGCTTTTAACATTTGTCCATATATCTCAGGAGCAGAAATCCAGATGAGCGAATCATCGAAAAATTGATCACTTGTTTCAGAAGGCCCATGCATCACAAATATCCGGTTCCTTGCCCCTTTATCTTTCTTCGCATTTTGTAGCTCATCAACTCCAATCGGATGTTCATTTACATTCCTCCCTAAGGAATAAACGATGGCCACCACCCCATTTGCCAACCAAGTCGATGATGGAGAACAACTCGCTGTACTGCAGACACATAATTCAGGCGTAATGGGGTTCGAAAGATAAAAATTTGTTCGTAAGTTATCAGGGGCTGAAATAGGAGATGTCCACAGCCCAGACTTTTGTGTCGAAGGCGACGACGAGCAAGAAGATATGGTTGAAAAACCATTTATCGATACGGCATAACGAATACGGTGATGAACACTATCTAGCGCATCTGGCAAATAACCCTCTTCATCTACTCCACTAACCCCTAAAAAGGCAGCTGGAAAATAGCCATCGTATGGTTGCAAGCATTTACCATCTGCAGTTACCGCTGGTTGCCCGTGACTTGTAGCCGATGCAGGACAAGGCAATGCCCCATTTAATGCAACATAATCTAACAAGCTACTTTTTGCATTTTGCAAAATACGTTCAGTTTGGCGCAGATACCTGTCCTTATTTGCAACAGACTCATAACGCAAATAAGCAGACAGCAGAATAGACAAAACCAAAAGAACGATGGATAACTCAAACAGGCTAAATCCTATTTGCTTTTGATTTAAATTAGGGCGCATTTGCCACCTCATCTAGTGCGCACAAGCCTGATTGTGAAATCACAGGACGATATTGACCAAATGATTGCTGCATTTGAATCGTAAACGTGGCATCGCAACCATCTAACCAAATCTTTGCAACGCTTTCAGACTCTTTATCGTAATGAATAATGTCTCCCCAATGGCGCTCTAGTCTTTGCCATCGATTAAGGATGCTACCGCTATTGGGATGCTTTAAATCAATCGCCGGCCGACTATCTGGTAGCGGATAAGAGAAATCATTTGCGAAAACATGAACAACATGAGGCACCACTGCATTTATCCAGTCCGCCACACTGATCCAAACAAGCACATCATCTGAATAGTTTGGGTGACTGGAAAATTGCACTTCAGCCGATGGAATTGAAACCTGATATCTGCTGACGCTCTTGGCATCAAAAGCGCCATCAATACTTTCTAAATAAGATGCAACCATGTTTTTGGTTACTACATTCGTGGATTGCCACTTTCCAGGTTGCTCCGTACCCGCATCAAATACAATCGCAACCGCCTGATTCGCGATTACCTGATTGCCATTCTCTTTGATTGTCCACCACTCATAAGGAAGACTTCCATTTCTACAATCATTTCCTGCCTTTTGCTCCCGCATGACTTTACTATTTAATGGAGCGATACATGCCCCTCCCGGCAGCAGTGGATTGGAGGCAACATCCAACACATTTGGCGATACAGCATACCAATAGGAGGTAATCGCTTCGGCATTTTCAAATTGCCCTATCGATAACTTCATATCCTTAGTTGGCAACAAGCCAATACAAAATAAACTATGTTTTAGAGTGGCTATGTTGCCGTAGCGGATATATGGCAGACCAGTTTCAGTATCCGCATTTAAACATTGCCCATTGTCTGCAATGCCTGCGGATGTTCCTGTAAATATTGCGTCTGGTGCATGCATCGTTCCGAGTACCGACCGAAAGCTATCGGCGCTCAATTGAGACAATAAAACCCGTTTGATTTCCACTAGTTTATATAATCGGCGAGCCCGCTCCTCTAATACTTGAGACCGCGCTTTGTTCACGTGAATAGTGATTAAGAACATACCCAGACATACGGTAAGTAACACCGATAAAGCGACATACCCTGCTTGTCTATTTCTAGTAAAAAGTCGACTCACCGCCCCACTCCATCACGATCAATGGACTCCGATGGAAAGAGTTGTCCGATCTTCAGCGAAATGGATTTTCCTGCAGCATTCATCCATATAGATTGACGGGCATTGGCAGAGATGAGTGTCCAATTTGAATAGCGCTCCCCAATATGTATGGGCAGATCTCCAAGCCACACTGTCCAGTGGTTATCCACGTATGATGCACCAGTGATAACGCACCCTATCAGTATTGGTACCTGTGAATGATTTGAAGTCCGTTCCTCTGGAGAGAAAAATAAGGTCCCGAGCTCTTTAGCCGCTAATGTTGGCGTGATAATGATGAGCATCATGAATATAAGAAATGCACCTACCTTCACCCCGAACGCCCCTTCTTTTGAATTGGCTCAAAAAAATACTGCTCAAATGCACAGTTCAACATTAGTGGCTGCGAGTCAGGCGGAGGGAGTTTTGACAGTTCACAATTGCTTAAGCTAAGTCGGGTTGGTAACTGCAAAACCTTCTGGATCAAATCAAACCCGACCAATTCATCGTTCACCTTCGCGCTTACTGTGACGCGTGATGATAAAAGCTGCCAATCTGATGTTAGTGTTGGCAACTTCACATATGCAGATGAGAGGTGATAGTTCAAAGAAAGCATTTTGTGCGTAGAAACCAGATCATCTAGCTGCTTCACTAAATCCGTACGACGGTCTGTTAGCCAACCCTCTTTGATAAATTGATCCCAACCAGGGCTTAACTTGATTGCAATTTTTCGCGTATTGGCAATGCGTTGGGTTTGCATCACTTGATGCTGGTGATCTAACGTTAATTGCTGCACTGTTTTGTGCTGAGCATGTAAACTCCACACTCCACCAACGATACTTGCAAGCAATAGCGTAGCGCCAGCACTCGCAATAGAAATTGGCACAATAAATAAGCGGAGTGTGCCTGTGTCATCGAGAACTCGATTTAAAGAGATCATCGTTTCTGCAACTCCACAGTAAAGTTTGCTTCATGCGCGGAGGATGCCCGATCTTCACTATTCACTTCTTGTGATCTACTCGTAGTAAGTGAGTTACCCAGCAGATTAATTTGCCATGTATTGAAAGACGCTGTTAACTGTCGTTGAAAAAGCGCGAGCTTTTCCCTGCATGCGGGTAATTGGGCATCACAAATTAGCTGTGCATCTAGCTGGACTTTTGCCTTTCTCTTTGTGACAGGGTCTTCACTCCAATCCAACCTCGTGAGACGTATGTCGCCAACCTCTTCTATTACCTTACTCAATTGCCACCAGTCATCAATCAGACTGGGGCTTTTCTGAAGCTGGCCTTTAACGGAAATAATTTTTTGTCTAACTTGCCAAGTAGCTTCATCTGCTATCTGATCTGGCGAACTTGGAAGAGACAATAATGACTGTCTTTTTAACTGGTCAATTTGCAGTTGAATCGACTGGCTTTTTAACCAAAAGAAATACCCTGCACCAGCAGCACACAGTACGCAAAAGATAAAGAAAGTGCAGGCACGTTGGCGCCATCTACTCAGTAACCTAGGAAATTGGAAGCGATGAGAAAGAAAGCCCGAAGCATCGTTTCGCCTAGCATATTGCTGCAAATAAACAGTTAACAGACTTTCTGCGCCATCAAATATCGGTTTCCAATTTCGTTCGATTAACGCGCTCTTGTTCTCATGAGTCAAATTAGGAAGAAAAAAATGGTACGCCACCTCCATGTTTGCCCGACACTCATTGACCTGTTGCTGCCAATAACTAACGCTTTCCAATACATCTTCTACGAGTACCTCGGTGGAAAATGTCTTTGAGACGGGGAGCTCCCGTTTAAATACGATACTTCCTGCAAGACAGAGAACCACATGAACGACATCCTCTATTTGAAGAACGGCAACATTTACCTGAAGGGTGGTTTCAAATGTATATGAGAGGCTTAGCAGTAGACTGCCTGCCGTATGAATGGAGATAAGAGATAACGGTTGATATTGAAATGCAGCCTCTATTTCAAAACTAGTTTGACTATCTGTCTGACCAACCCAAGCAACCCAATCCCGTCGCCCATCTGGCAAGCGATTCTGTAGCTTCTGAAAACTACAAAGCGATTTTGCATCGACCTTCTCCATTCTAGAAGAAAGAAGTTTGAGTGCCTCTGCTTGTCTAACTGGCGGAATCTCTTCATACAACCATCGTTCATTTTCAGGCGTAAATAACACATGCCATGTCACATTTGGGCAAACAGTTAAAAAACGTTGAAAATCTGCTAACCAAGCATCGGTTTGCTTATCAAACCACTCACAAGCAGTTAGCCTTTCTTCCCACAAGAAGGCACTAACCTTTTCGGCTGTCCAAATTAAAATGCCCGTTTTCCCTCTCTTCATCGCGACGGATCCACTTGCATATACAACACGCCAAAAACAGAAAAACAAATCCAAATCATTACAAGGGCTAGCGCCATAAAAATAAGTGGCTGAAGCCATGCGAGCCAACGCGTCTCGGTCTTTTTAATTTGATTTTCTTGCAGGGCAATAATCTGCTGAAGACTAAGGTCTAAAGTGCCTGACGACTCTCCTATCGACAAATATCGTTCGTAAACACTTGGGAGGCTTAATGCACTAGCAAAACAACGAGAAAAACGACCACCACTGGCAATTTCTTGCTTAGCCTGCAGAAGTTGCTCCCGAACACCATCAAGCTCTGCACTTTCTGAGATTGCTTCTAGCGCATCAAATATAGGCACTCCGGAGATATAGAGCAGGTGCAAGGTATAACAAGATTGCAACCATTGCTTATGGTAGAGATAGCCTTTGAGCAAAGGTAAATTTAACGCTAAGCCATGAAGAATCCGCCTTCCCTTTGGAGAAAGAACACCCATAGCAAGAAGGATAAACAGGCTTATAGATGCAGTGAGCACGGCGACTAAATGTGCTTTTACAAAATCACTGAATGTTAATAACAGCAATAAATCTGATGGAACAGACTGATTTTCCATTATCAGCAATGTAGTTAATTGCGGGACGACGTTAGAAATAATGATGCCAATCGCAACCAACAAAATGAGGGATGTCAGCAAAGGATAAAATAAAACCGAAAGCACACGCTGACGCTGATTCTTTCGATGATTTTCTAGTGCAATGCACTGCGCCAACACTTCCGGCAAACGCCCACTTAACTCCCCAATTTTCAGCAGACAGTTAATGGATGGCGAACCTAAACCAAATGATTTTTCAAAGGCAGCGGAGAATGCGAGTCCAGACTCAACCCCCGCCTTTAATAAAAAGACCTTCTTGCGTAGAGCCACTTGCGTCTCGAATTGCTCCCCCAACAAAGCTAACGCCTCAATTATGGGATAACCAGAGACAAGTAGACTATGGAGATGAAAGAAAAAGTCATTAATAGAGACTTTCTCAAACAATCTGTTCAGCGGTGTCCTAGCGGTTCGCAACCTCTTGCGATACGAAAGTAAATCAAGCCCTTTGATTGCTAATTGATTGGTTAAGTCGTTCGTATCAATTGCGAAGAGGGAGCCTTTACAAATTCGCCCATGCTCATCCATTGCGCGAAAGCGATATAACTCACTACTCATGCCAACGACTCTTCCAAGCTAAAAAGACGAGAAAGTTCGGCCGGTGTAGTTAGTCCTTCGATCACTCTTTGCCATGCATCCTCTAAAAGCGAATATTCAGTAATATTTGATTCCGCCCCACGAAAAACGGAAGAGATAGCCCCCATACTCTGCGGAAAATCCACTTCCATAACAGGTAAACGGCCCTTGTAACCAATACCAAAACAATCATCACAGCCCATGGCCTGAAACAAAGATTGAGGCAACTTCAGCTGATGTTGTTCACAGAGTTGGGTGACACGATGGTTTGATTGAGCGGCAGCTTTACAGCAAGGACACAGTCTGCGAATTAATCGCTGAGTAATGATTGCTGATATATTCGCGGTTAGCATTTGCTGGCTGATACCGAAGTCTAGTAGACGATTCCAAGCAGAAACGATGGAGTGCGCATGGACAGTGGCAAAAACCAAGTGACCAGACAGCGCAGAGGTCATCGCGATTTTCGCGGTTTCGGTATCTCTAATTTCACCAATAAACAGAATATCTGGATCTTGTCTAAGCGAAGCCTTCATCCCAGAAGCAAAATTTAGCTTTAAATACTCACCAATTGAGGCCTGACGAACACCCTGCAATCGATATTCAACAGGATCTTCAAGGCTAATAATATTCAGTTCAGACCGATTTAACTCGGATAGCAGTGCATATAGCGAAGTTGTTTTTCCACTTCCGGTTGGGCCACAAAATAGAATTAACCCATCTCGCTTCAACAAAAGTTTTGACAGTCGATTGCGAGCATTGGAGGTAAGCTGAAGCGCATCTAATCCATGCGTCCAATCGGCACCTTTTAGAAAGCGAATGACTACACTTTCGCCATAATCAATTGGCAGAATAGATACCCGGCATTCAACCATTCGTAACATTGACTGATAACTAAAACGGCCTTCTTGTATCCCTCTACTCTCGGCAATATCTAATCCCGCCAATACTTTGATTTGGATTGATAGGGATGGCCATAAACTAAGATGCCAACAGCCACGCTCAAGTAACACGCCATCAATTCTGAACTTCACTGAAAAATATGTTTTTTCAGGCACAAAGTGCATATCAGAAGCATTCTGAGCGATGGCGAGTGCAAATAGCTCATTTAATGAAGGTGCATCTAACTCAGCACCAAACTTAAGCACATTGCCAACAGACGATCCATTTAAAGTGCTGCGATATATTTGCTCAATAGCAGGATTTAGGTCTACAGCTAATGCTTGAAAAAGCTTTATTGTCACATTCGCCGGCGTAAATTTTCGCAATTGATCTTTCACTAAAAGATCTTCACTATCCAAACAAGCGATGTGTAATTCATTTGCTGCGATGTCAAACCGCATCGGGCAAACGGTCAGTTGTTTTGCTTGACTAGCAGAGAGATAGCTAATTGCACGTTGGCAAGGCTGTATATCTTGGATATCAACACAAACACGCCTTTCCAAGAGTGCACATAATGCAATACTCACCGCCTCTCTGCTTGTAAACCCGGCCGCAATAATTAACTGCCCTATCGGCTGCAGCGTCGACTTTTGCTCAATCAGCGCCACAGTTAACTGATCTACCCGAATCAGCTTTTTTTGTAGCAAATATTCACCTAATAACATCAGTAGACATCACTCAAAATGTTGCGAATGGGTAGACAGCACGACTTGAGGCTCATCAATCAGTGCACTAGTTAGAAACTCTGCGGTTGGTAATACCGCATGATGCGCATTGGTGATCTGCTGAAAGCGATTATTCTTAATAATCACAGGGCGAAGAAAAATGACTAATTCAGACTTCACCACTTTTTGATCTTGATAAGCAAACAAATCACCAACCAATGGAATCCGATTGAGAATTGGCACCCCATCCCTAGTTTTTTGTATTTCATCTTGCATCAATCCACCAAGAACCACCACTTGCCCATCGGGGACTTTTAAAATGGACTCTAATTCTCTCACTTGGATTTCTGGCACAAGATTTTGAAAACTTGCATTCATTAACTGCGGAACCGGATCTTGCTTATAGCCAGTGATGCGGGAGATGGTTGGACGAATGTTCAACATTACTTGATCATCATTTGAAATTTGAGGCAGCACACTCATCACCACGCCAACCGGCACGGTATGCAAGGCACTGGTATATTTACGATCAGTGACATCTCCTTTTTCGTTCTTAGACTCATCCAAGGTCACGGTAAAATAGACTTTTTCATCCACTACTTTTAGCAATGCAGTCTGACTATTCATTGCCATAATTTTAGGACTAGAGAGCACCTTGGTTTTTCCAAAGGACTCTAACATTTTCAACGTAGCCGAAAATGTTCCTGAAAATAATGCGGAATCTTGATTTTGATAAGTGATCGCCGTGACGGGAGAAGTCCCAAGCCGATTGCCTGTAAGCTGCTGACCAACACTGAATCCATCTCGATTGGAAATCATTCGACTCCAATCCACCCCGCTTTGAAACTCGTCTGATAGCATCACCTCTGCGATCGTTGCCTCGATTAGGACTTGTCTACCCGCATGATTAAGCACTCGGTCTAAAAACCGAGCGATTTTTTGGTGTTGTTTTGCAGTCGCGCGAACAGAAATGACGCCTCCATCAGGGTTACTGATGACATTTACTTCTCGCTCATTAATTGCCACTTCTTGATTGCTTGGTATCGCATTTTGGGCGCCTTCAATGCTCACCTTCGTCACAGAATTCGAATTAGTGTTAGCTTCGCCAGCATCTTTAGTACTGACAGATTTTCCAACAACAATCAGTTTTTCCTTTTCCTTCAGAATGGCATTGATATTGTCGGTCAATGATTGCCAGAAATGACTTTCTGTCGCATTGGTTAAGATCGTATTGGAGCGATTGCCTTGCAACGCATCTGTCGCAAGACCGTTGCCAAGACTAGTGGATATATTCACCTCAGCCTTAGTGGTTCGTGAGATATTCAAATAATCAATGGCATAATCCAGCAAATACGGCGTATCTTTCTCTACCTTAATCAAGTTATTACGCTGTTCATAACGTAAGCCAGCACTATCTGCGATCGCCCCAAACACAGTACCAATCGTCTGATTATTTAAATTGAGCGTAATTTCACCACTGACATCTTCTGCAATTTCAATATTTAATCTGGCATCTTTCGCGATTTGATAAAGCAAGTCCGCAACTGGTACTTTATTTACTGTCACGGTCATCTTTTTGGATGAAAGAGACAGAACACCGTCTCTTTCTTTTAACGCTTGGATTACTTGAGAAGCGACAACTGAACGTTCACTATCCGGCTTCCCATTACTTGGAAAGAACAAATGTGACTCTTCATTCACTTTCAGAGGTTTCAATGCACATCCGCACAAGTAAGCGGAGAGAACAATTAAGAAAAGACGCCGTGAAGCCCCAACCAACATGACAATTTCATACCAAACAACAAGAAGGCGCGAAAGATAATGCAATTTGCATATTGATGTCAATATGAAATTTACATATTCTTCACATAAACTTACATCTCTTCTTTACCAAATTTGCTTTACCTTGATGTGAAAATTCTATTTATTTACAGAGACATCTCATGACACAAAGGGTAGTTAGGCAGTAAAATATCGATTAGTTAATCAATTTCGGAGCATTTCTTGTCCACAAGCACCCCTCTAATCGAATTAGCGAATGTGCACTTCTCCTATGGAGAAACACCGCTTTTAGATAGCATTTCCATGAGCGTTTCTCGTGGTGAAATCGTCGCCTTAATGGGGGGAAGCGGGAGCGGCAAGACAACTTTACTGAAGTTAATTTCAGGACAACTTTCCCAACAATCGGGAAGCATCAAGTTTCAAGGCGAAGAAGTCACCTCCCAAACCCATAAACAAAGACTCGCCATGCGTAAGCAAATGGGGATGCTCTTTCAGTTTGGGGCGCTTTTTACTGATCTTTCAGTGTTTGAAAACATTGCATTCCCATTGCGAGAGCATTTTCAACTCTCAGAGCAGACCATACGTGATCTAGTATTAATGAAGTTACACGCAGTAGGTCTTAGAGGAGCCGCCAACTTAATGCCCCATGAGTTGTCAGGGGGCATGGCAAGGCGGGTTGCTTTAGCGAGAGCCATCGCGCTAGATCCATTAGTGATGCTCTACGATGAACCGTTTACAGGATTAGATCCTATTTCACTTAGCATCATTGCAGACCTCATCAAAGAGCTAAATGATGCGCTTGGCACTGGCTCCATCTTAGTGACACACAATATCCCCGAATCATTAAAAATCGTGGATAAAGTTTATTTTATGTCGAGTGGCAAGATCGTCGGCCAAGGTACGCCAGATGAAATCCTAAACTCGACCGATCCTTACGTACATCAGTTTATCCACGCAGAGCCAGATGGCCCTGTTGCCTTTCACAAACCAGCACCCAGCTACACCGCTGACCTTGGACTTGGAGAGCAGCCGTGAGCTTCTTTGAATGGCTAGGGAAAACCACCCGTCAAAGCCTAACTCGCTTGGGCTACGCCACCCGTTTTTTGATATTCGTTTTATTTCAATCGGTCACTTGTCTCAAGCGCCCAAGCCTGACTATTCGCCAGATGTATTTCACCGGCGTTCAGTCTTTAGTCATTATTAGTGTGTCAGCATTGTTTGTCGGCATGGTACTTGGCCTGCAAATGTATGAAGTACTCAAGCGCTTTGGCTCGGGTGATGGCGTAGGCACGGTTGTCGCGCTTTCCCTACTAAGAGAACTAGGGCCTGTACTAGCAGCGTTGTTATTTGCTAGCCGCGCAGGCTCCGCCATTACGGCAGAAATCGGCCTGATGAAGGCAACCGAACAACTAGCAGCGATGGAAATGATGGCCGTCGAACCGGTTGCTCGCGTGGTTGCACCTAGGTTTTGGGCTGGTTTTCTGTCCATGCCGCTATTAGCCGCCATTTTTAACGTGGTCGGTATATTTGGCGGCTATTTAATTGCCGTCCCATTGATTGGCATTGATACTGGGACTTTCTGGGGGCAGATGCAGGCTAATGTTGATTTTCAACACGACCTGGTGAACGGACTGATTAAAAGCATCGTATTTGGAACAGCCGTAACACTGATTGCTGTTTTTGAAGGGTACGACGCACACCCTACGGCAGAAGGTGTTTCTGCAGCCACAACAAGAACCGTCGTCACTTCTTCTGTGGTGATTTTGATGTTGGATTTTGTGTTAACCGCTTTGATGTTTCAAGGAAATTAATTATGAAACGATCAACCATTGATATTTGGGTTGGCTTATTTGTTGCAGCAGGACTAGCCGGATTAATTTTTTTGGCACTAAAAGTTAGTAGCCCAAATAAAATTAGCGACGATGAAACGATTGCACTCACCGCTCGCTTTGACAATATTGGCGGATTAAAACTGAATGCCCCAGTCAAAAGTGCAGGCGTTGTCGTTGGACGAGTTGCAAATATCGTCTTTGACCCTAAGCGCTATCAAGCGGCAGTGACCTTGAAAGTAGACAAAAGCATCCCATTTAGCAAAGACAGCTCCGCAGACATTCTGACAGCAGGTCTTCTAGGGGAACAGTATATCGGCCTTGAAACTGGCAGCGACGAGCAAAATCTAAAGAATGGCGACAATATCACGATCACCTCTTCCGCTTTAGTACTAGAACAACTGATCAGTAAGTTCATGCTAGACAAAGCCGGTGAGAACAAAACCGCAGAATCACCGTCAAACTAACTCATAGTACGGAAATAGGATTTAGTATATGAAAACGATGAATAAAACCATTAAAACATTAACGTGCGGATTACTATTTAGCGTTGCAACGTCTGTATTCGCTCATCCAGCTGAAGACTTGGTAAAAAGCACCACACAAGATGTGGTCAGTATTCTGAAAAAAGAAAACAAACCAGGTAATGAAAAAGCAGTCAAAGAACAAGTCACTGCCAAATTACTTCCTTATTTTGACTTTACGCGTATGACAGCGTTAGTTGTGGGCAAAAACTGGCGACAAGCAACCCCAACACAACAAGCCGCTCTGACAAAAGAATTCAGAACACTGCTTATTCAAACCTACTCAAATGTATTAACGAACAATAAAGTTGATAGCATCACAGTTAAACCCGTTGTTGATGACAACAAGGCAACCGACGTGATGGTAAAAACGGTTGTCAATCGCCCAGGTGCAGAACCAATTCCAGTGGATTACCACATGGCAACGAATGGAAGCACATGGAAAGTTTATGATGTTATCGCCGAAGGCCGTTCAATTGTCACCGCGCAAAGAAGTAGCTATGCCCAGACAGTATCTCAGAGTGGCATCGATGGTTTAATTAAAGAAATTAGCACCAAAAACCAACAAAATCAGAAGTAAACTTATCATGCAATATGACGCCACCAGTAAAACCTTGTATCTACCTGCGAAATGTACCTTAGCGGACATTTCTACACTGGTGGCCGAAATATCTAATCATTATCGAAACAATCAAATCGAATTGATTAGCGGCAAATACTTGTCTGAAATTGATTCCAGCGCAATTAGCCTTTTACTCTCGCTCAAAAGAATGAATGCAAACAACATTCATTTCCTAGATATGCCCAGCAATATAAGCAAGCTAGCCTCTCTATATGGCGTAAATGAGATATTAGACATCACAAAATAAGCGCCACCATCGCCATTTATTGATTAAGATGCTAAGCTTCTTAATATAAACATACCATTTCTTACACCCACCTTCTTGTAATACGAATAGTCTAATCATGTGGCGCAAAATTGCAGTAGTCGCAACCAGTATTGTTACCTTAACTAGTTGCGCAACAAAAGAAAATCAAGGCGATCCGTTAGAACCAATTAACCGTCAGGTTTATCGGTTTAATAGCGGCGTAGATGCTTTGGTGCTTCGACCTTTAGCATCCGGATATGCAAAAATCACCCCATCCCCAATTAAGACAGGCATTCATAACTTCTTTAGCAATATTGATGATGTATTAGTCGGCGGAAATAACTTCCTTCAAGGCAATGCAAAGAATGGATTTTCTGACGTTGCTCGTATTGTTGTAAACACAACCATTGGTGTGGTCGGTCTAATTGATGTTGCTAGCAAAATGGGGCTAGAAAAGCACGATGCAGATCTGGGGCAAACGCTAGGTAAGTGGGGAGTGGGAAGCGGGGCATATCTGGTACTTCCATTCTTTGGTAGCACAACATTACGAGATACGAGCAATATTGTTGCGGACGTTGCTCTTTACAACAACATATCAAAAGAAGCGTCAACCAGAGACAAACTGCTCCCCTTTAAAGTGCTAGACGTACGGGCACAACTTTTAGGCGTCGAAAGTTTTGTCGATGCAGGCGGCTCAGATGAGTACGCTTTCACTCGCAGCGTCTATTTGCAAGGACGTGAATCAAAAATCACAGGGGTCACCCCCTCAGCAAGCGATGAATTTGATCCTGGCCCAACCCCAGAAACCACCGCCTCTAGTCCCCAGTAAGATCTCCCTACTTAACTTTGAAATTTTCAATGAAAACAAGTTAAGTAGGGTACAATAATCGTTTAACCCTGCAAGCAATCCCTATATGCTTCCCGCAATAGAAATCAGTGGTATCAACAAACAATTTGGCGACCTAAAAGCGCTAGACAATGTGTCTTTCTCTGTAGGCCAGGGAGAGTTCTTTGCCCTACTAGGACCAAATGGCGCAGGCAAGACAACGCTCATCTCTATTTTGGCAGGATTAACCAGAGCGGATAGTGGCTTCATTAAAGTAATGGGGCATGATGTCGTCACAAACTACAGACAAGCAAGAAGATCAATTGGCATCGTCCCACAAGAATTAGTTTTTGACCCATTTTTTACCGTTCGTGAAACACTTGTTTTTCAATCAGGCTATTTTGGATTGAAAAATAACGACGCATGGATTGATGAACTACTAGATAGTCTTGGCTTAGCCAATAAAGCCAATGTGAACATGCGAAACCTTTCTGGCGGCATGAAACGTCGAGTATTAGTTGCGCAAGCCCTTGTACACAAACCACCAGTCATTGTTTTAGATGAACCTACTGCAGGGGTTGATGTAGAACTTCGCCAGTCGTTATGGGATTTTATTCAACGACTAAATAAAGAAGGACACACCATTGTCCTTACTACACATTATTTAGAAGAAGCTGAAGAGTTGTGCAACAAAGTTGCAATGATGAAACTAGGAAAAATCCTAGCATTAGATGACACATCCCGCTTTTTGAAAAAACCAGAGCAAAAGACCGTTAGCCTAAAATTAAATGGACAACTACCGGATGCTTTACTTCCCAAGCTAGTTTCCAAGGAAACCGATAGCTACCTATTAAAGCTAAGTTCGTTAGCTGAACTAGAAGACATTCTAGCCGCGATAAGAGTGGCCAATTTAAAAGTAAAGGATCTATCTTTGCCTGAAACTTCGCTAGAAGATGCATTTGTAGCCATGATGCACGGGGATCAAGTATGACCGGATTTAGCACCCTCTTTCGCAAAGAAATCCTACGTTTTTGGAAGGTAAGCCTCCAAACCGTATTAGCGCCTGTTATTACGGCACTGCTATACCTAACCATCTTCGGCCATGCGATTGGTTCTCATGTAAAAGTCTACGAAAACATTTCCTACAATGGTTTTTTAGTTCCTGGACTTGTGATGATGGCCATGCTTCAAAACGCTTTTGCCAACACCTCTAGCAGTTTGATTCAGTCAAAAATAACCGGTAATCTCGTTTTCATTTTATTACCACCACTATCACATTTTGAATTCTTTCTCGCTTACACATTGGCTGCTGTCGTTCGTGGTTTAGTGGTTGGTGCTGGTGTGTTTATCGTTGCGATTTGGTTTATCCCTGTCAGTCTCCCTCATCCGATTTGGTCAATCGTTTTTGGATTACTAGGTTGTATCATGCTGGGTATACTGGGCTTAATTGCAGGGATTTGGGCAGAGAAGTTCGATCAGCTAGCAGGCTTTCAAAACTTTATTATCATGCCGCTTACATTTCTTGCCGGAGTATTTTACTCAATCCATTCACTCCCAGAAATTTGGCAGCAATTCTCGCACTTAAACCCATTCTTTTATATGATTGATGGATTCAGATATGGTTTTATTGGTGCATCCGATGTACCTATCGAGAAAAGCCTATCAATCATTGTAATTTGTACAGCGATCTTATCTGCGATTGCATTACAATTACTAAAAACTGGCTATAAAATCCGCCACTAAACAAGAACAATTTTGCTGCGCATAGGAAATAATCAACATGGTTACACCAGAACAAGTTAAAGCCTACATTGCCGCCGGTTTGACCTGCGACATCTTAGAAGTGAGTGGTGACGGCCATCATTTTGAAGCCATTATCGTTAGTGAGGCATTTTCTGGATTGAATCGTGTCAAGCAACATCAGCGCGTTTATCAAGCACTAGGTGAAAGAATGCGTGAAGAAATTCATGCGCTATCAATGAAGACTTTTAGCCCCACAGAGTGGGCTGCTCAGCAAGCAAAATAATGAAACTAAATTCGGAAGAGAAAACCAAAGCCAAGGATTCTAAACAAGAATCTCGCGACAACTCTCTTTCGGGTTTGATACTACTATCCAACCTGCCTGCACTAATCGCAGTAATTGCCTATCTCATTTGGCGATTTTGGTAAATAAGAACATCTGGATATATATGGACAAGCTAAAAATCACTGGTAACGGCCCTCTTAAAGGCGAAATTCGCGTTTCTGGCGCTAAAAATGCAGCACTTCCTATTTTATGTGCATCGCTTTTAACTGGCGAGACATTACGCCTAACCAACGTTCCGCAACTGCGTGATGTTCAGACTATTCAAAAATTACTGCAAGGTATGGGCGCGCGCGTCATGACTGATAACGTGCACGAGTACGAACTGACTTGTGCGAATATCGATAAACTAGAAGCGCCGTATGAATTAGTAAAAACCATGCGCGCGTCTATTTTAGTACTGGGCCCAATGCTTGCTCGCTTTGGCGAGGCACGTGTTTCATTGCCTGGTGGTTGCGCTATTGGTGAACGTCCTGTTGAACAACACATTAAAGGCCTAGAAGCCATGGGCGCGGAAATCACCATTGAGCATGGCTACATCCACGCCAAAGCTTCCCGTCTAAAAGGTGCAAGAATCGTTACCGACATGGTGACGGTAACAGGTACTGAAAACTTACTAATGGCCGCGGTATTAGCGGAAGGCACCACCGTATTAGAAAATGCGGCACAGGAACCTGAAGTAACCGACTTGGCAGAGTGCCTCATTAAAATGGGCGCAAAAATCACCGGACTTGGCACAAGTACATTAACTATCGAAGGTGTAGACAAACTGCATGGAGCTGAACACGCAGTGATTGCCGACCGTATCGAAGCGGGTACCTTCTTGTGCGCCGTCGCAATGACCGGTGGCGATGTGACGCTAACGCACGCAAGACCCGACACATTAGATGCTGTGCTAGATAAATTACGCGAAGCAGGTGCAGACATTTCTACGGGCGCAGATTGGATTCGTATCGTGATGAATCAGCGTCCAAAAGCAGTTAGCCTAAGAACCGCACCATACCCAGCCTTCCCTACCGATATGCAAGCCCAGTTTATGGCAATGAACACAGTGGCTGAAGGTACTGGCGTTGTGACAGAAACCATCTTCGAAAACCGTTTTATGCATGTTCCAGAACTTCGTCGTATGGGCGCAAGCATTAATGTGGAAGGCAATACATCAATTATTCAAGGTGTCGCTGGTCTATCTGGTGCAACCGTGATGGCAACAGACCTTAGAGCCTCTGCATCTCTAGTCATCGCAGGCTTAATTGCCTCTGGCGAAACGATTGTTGATCGTATTTACCACCTTGATCGTGGCTACGAACATATCGAAGCAAAATTAGGTGGCGTCGGTGCTCAAATCGAACGAATCAACTGAATTAGAAGCGAGTGCAGCAGCACTCGCCAATGAAGAGCTATCGCACAAGCTGAAGCAAAAAATTGAAGAGTTAGAATCATTAAGCACGACGTCTAACTCGCCTTTAGATGCTGAGAAATTCAGAAAGTCTGCTTTTCGGTTACGTGTCATGCAAACCGAAAGCTCCGTTTTTGAATTGGTCGGAAAGCAAATTTCATTAAATAAGTTTCGACGCCAATCAGATGCCAAGGCCGAAATTGCAGAATTAGCTAAGTTTGCAAAATTAAAACCCGAGCAACAGCAAGTGGCTGACTTATACAGACAACTAAATATGGCACTTCTTGGCGCCATATTCCCGTACGCATTGAGCATCGCATTCTTTTTATTTTGCGCCATCTGGCTATTTGATTGATATTAGAGATGATTACACTTGCACTATCCAAAGGCAGAATTTTTGAAGAAACAGTACCACTGCTAGCAGCAGCAGGCATTGTTCCGCTAGAAGCCCCAGAGCAATCCAGAAAACTGATTATTGGTACAAATAGAGAAGATGTCCGCCTGATTATTGTCCGCGCATCAGATGTACCTACTTACGTTGAATATGGCGCAGCAGATATTGGAATTGCAGGTAAAGATGTATTGCATGAGCATGGTGGCAATGGTCTTTATATGCCACTAGACCTAAACATCGCAAAGTGCAAACTAATGGTGGCCGTTCGTAAAGGGTTTGATTATGAAGCCGCAACCAAACGTGGCTCACGGTTACGTGTTGCAACTAAATATACAGACTCAGCTAGAGAACACTTTGCCAACAAGGGCGTTCATGTCGATTTAATCAAGCTATATGGCTCAATGGAACTCGCACCATTAGTCGGATTAGCAGACGCGATTGTCGACTTAGTTAGCACTGGCGGTACGCTTAAAGCAAATAATCTTGAAGCAGTTGAGCACATTTATGATGTGAGTTCACGCCTAATTGCAAACCAAGCTTCATTAAAATTAAAAAGAGATCGCTTACAGCCGATACTCGACGCCTTTGCCGGCGCAGTAAGTAAAGATTGATTTTGACGTTCACCCGATTGAGCAAAAGATGGCCTTCATTCGCAAATTAAACTCTTCTGATAGCAACTTCTACTCATCTCTTGATGAGTTACTGTCTTTTGACGCCACTTTATCTCCAGAGATCGAGAGCCGTGTAGCAGCCATTTTGGCCGACATCAAATCTCGCGGGGATGCGGCGGTTATTGAGTACACCAATCGTTTTGATCGCAGAGAGGTGAAAGAGATTGGCGAATTAGAAGTTTCTCAAGAAGAGTTAAAAGCGGCATTTGACCGCTTGCCTTCGCACGAACAGCAAGCGCTTCAAACGGCGTGTGAACGAGTAAGAAAATACCATCAACATCAAAAGCAAGCATCTTGGCAATATACCGATGAAGATGGCACGCTGCTCGGACAGCAAATTACTCCGCTTGATCGAGTAGGTATTTATGTACCAGGTGGAACAGCAGCATATCCATCTTCTGTATTAATGAATGCTATTCCTGCTCATGTGGCAGGGGTGCCAGAAATCATTATGGTTTCACCGCTTCGCGGCGGGGCAGAACAAGATCGTGTAATGGGTGCTGCTTGGCTTGCAGGCGTTACTCGCATCTTTACCATTGGTGGCGCACAAGCGGTTGCCGCACTCGCCTTTGGTACAGAAACGATTCCTGCAGTGGATAAAATCACAGGCCCAGGCAACGCTTATGTTGCAGCAGCCAAACGACAAGTATTTGGCCAAGTGGGCATTGATATGGTCGCAGGCCCTTCAGAGATTTTGGTCATTTGCGATGGAAAAACTAACCCAGACTGGGTTGCAATTGATCTATTTAGTCAAGCTGAGCACGATGAAGTGGCGCAGGCTATTTTACTTTGCCCAGATGAGGCATACATCACAGCGGTTGAGCAAAGCATCGAAAAACTACTGCCTGAAATGCCTCGCGCTGAGATTATCCGCACCTCATTAAAAAATAGAGGGGCGTTAATTAAAGTTGCAGACTTAGATGATGCCTGTGCAATTGCAAACCGCATTGCACCAGAACACCTAGAGTTATCCGTTGAAGAACCAACCTTACTCGCAGCAAAAATTCGCCATGCAGGTGCAATTTTTATGGGAGCCTTCACATCTGAATCACTAGGTGATTACTGTGCGGGTCCAAACCATGTGTTGCCAACCGCTCGCAGCGCGCGCTTCTCCTCACCACTAGGCGTGTATGACTTCCAAAAAAGAAGTAGCCTAATCTGTGTTTCACCAGATGGTGCACATGCGCTAGGTCAAGTAGCCGATATTTTGGCAACCGGTGAAGGTTTACCTGCCCACGCATTAGCAGCAAGGCTTCGTGTAAGAACAGAATAAATTCAGGCACTAACGGGTCGAATCAATCACTGCCGCATTTGGCCCGATCTGTTACAATCATGACAACAGTAATATATTTTTGATACTGACAGTAGAATTAATCATATGTCTATCTCTCCAGCATCCGTCTTTCGCGCAGACGTGATTGCACAAAAAGCGTACCAAGTGCACGACAGCGATGGCTTCATCAAGATGGATGCAAATGAGAGCCCGCATCCTCTTCCCGCACATTTAAAGCAAGCACTTGCAGAGCGTCTAGCGAATCTAGATTTAAATCGCTACCCAGACGGCGCCGCTAGACATTTGAAAGAAAAACTACTAAACCAATTAGGTTTATCGAATAAGTACGATTTACTGTTTGGCAATGGTTCTGATGAGTGCATTGGCTTACTGATGCAAGCCATTTCAGATGGACAAGCCAAAGTAATGGCGCTAGAGCCAACATTTGTTGTTTATGGTTTAGCAGCAAAGAACTTTCAGCTTAACTATGTTGGCGTGACATTAAATGAAGATTTTTCAGTTAATGTGGAAAGAACACTTGCCGCGATTAAAGAACATCAGCCCAAACTTCTGTTCCTAACACCGCCAAACAACCCTACAGGCAATATTTTATCAGCGGAAGATGCAAGCAAATTAATTGAAGCTACGCCTGGCCTAGTTATTATTGATGAAGCCTACGAAGCATTCTCTCGTCAGCGCTTAATCTCACTGCTAGATAAGCATGACAATCTACTGATTATGCGTACTTTCTCAAAGATTGGTGGGGCAGGTTTACGTCTAGGCTACTTAATTGGCCAACAGAAATGGCTAATTGAATTAGATAAAATTCGCATGCCGTACAATATCAACAGCCTCACTCAGGTCGCTGCTGAGTTTTTGCTAGATCATGCAGAAGTTATTAACCAGCAAGTAAAAACTGTCATTGCGGCTAGAGATAGTCTCATTTCTGCATTACGCGAATTTGCAGAACTGACCGTCTACCCTTCTGAAGCAAATATGTTTGTTGTTCGCTATGAAAAAGTCAGAGACCTTCATTCGTGGCTAAACGAGAAGAAAATATTAGTAAGACAAGCTTACAATTGGCATCCATTACTAAATAATTGCATTCGCATCTCTACCGGCACTGCTGAAGAGAATGCTGCATTATTATGCGCCATTTCCGAATTTTTTAAGAAGCAGAGCTGAAGATCATGCGCCAGGCTACCGTGACGAGAAACACTCTCGAAACACAAATTACGATCTCTATCAATTTAGATGGAACAGGTATTTCTAAGTTAGATACTGGCGTTCCATTTTTTGACCACATGCTTGATCAAATTGCACGTCATGGATTGATTGATCTAGAGATCAAAGCGACTGGTGACTTACACATCGATGCGCATCACACGGTAGAAGACGTCGGTATCACGCTTGGGCAAGCTTTTGCAAAAGCTCTTGGTGATAAAAAAGGGATTACTCGCTACGGGCACAGTTATGTGCCTTTGGATGAGGCGCTTTCTCGTGTAGTGATTGATCTGTCTGGACGCCCAGGATTGGAATATCACATTCCATTTACCAGAGCGACCATTGCCAATTTTGATGTCGATCTATTCTTAGAATTCTTCCGTGGCTTTATCAATCATGCAGCCGTCACCTTGCATATCGATAATTTGCGCGGCATTAATAGTCACCATCAAGCAGAAACAGTTTTCAAGGCATTTGGTCGTGCGTTACGTATGGCCGTATCCTTTGATGAGCGCATGGCAGGTATGACGCCATCAACCAAAGGAACACTAGTCGGATGAGTACCAAACAAAGAATTGCTATTGTTGATTACGGCATGGGCAAC
The DNA here is from genome assembly GCF_020564625.1 of Leeia speluncae. NCBI lineage: Bacteria > Pseudomonadati > Pseudomonadota > Betaproteobacteria > Neisseriales > Leeiaceae > Leeia > Leeia speluncae. Next base: position 212,237 of record NZ_JAJBZT010000004.1, on the reverse strand, counting down.
CTTCGCTCTGTTTATCAAGCAGTTAAACATGTCGCAGACGAGCATGATGTTGTGCTCACACATGATCCTGAAATCGTCGCGTCCGCAGACAAAGTTATTTTCCCAGGACAGGGCGCCATGCGTGACTGCATGAAAAACCTGAATGAATCAGGGTTACGCATCGTCGTTGAAGCAGCGGCCAAAGAAAAACCCTTCTTAGGTGTTTGTGTCGGCATGCAAATGTTGTTTGAACACAGTGAAGAGGCAAATACCGAAGGGCTAGGTCTATTCAAAGGACGCAGCCTTAGATTTCCAGCAGCATTAATGATTGATGAAGTCGGTCAAAAACTAAAAGTGCCTCACATGGGCTGGAATAACGTCAAACATGCACGACAGCATCCAATTTGGCAAGGCATCGATAACAACGATCGCTTCTACTATGTGCATAGCTACTTTGTGCATCCAGTTGATACCGATTTGGTCATTGGTGTTTCAGATTACCCATTTACATTTTGTGGTGCGATTGCCAGCGAACAATTAGTTGCTGTTCAGTTCCACCCAGAAAAAAGTGATAAAGCTGGCCTTCAACTTTATCGTAACTTTGTAAACTGGGACGGTAAAACGTCCTCTTAATTAACTATTCTCGTGATTAGATCATGCTGATTATTCCCGCTATTGACCTGAAAGATGGACTTTGTGTCCGTTTAAAACAAGGTGACATGAACGCCACTACCGTTTTCTCTGAAAACCCTGGTGAAACCGCCAAACTTTGGAGAGATCAAGGAGCTAAACGGCTTCATGTAGTGGATTTAAATGGCGCCTTTGCTGGCAAGCCAAAAAATCTACCTGCCATTAAAGAAATCTTAGCTGAGGCGGGTGATATGCCTGTACAGCTAGGTGGTGGCATTCGCGATCTAGATACCATTGAAAAGTATCTAGATGCAGGCATTAGCTACGTCATCATTGGTACAGCCGCAGTCAAAACACCAGGCTTTCTTCATGAAGCGTGTGATGCATTCCCTGGCCACATCATTGTTGGCCTAGATGCAAAAGACGGCATGGTAGCAACAGATGGCTGGAGCAAAATTACTAAGCACGAAGTTGTAGATCTTGCAAAACGATTCCAAGACTATGGCGTAGAAGCAGTGATTTACACTGACATCGGCCGTGATGGCATGTTGACAGGCGTTAATATTGACGCAACCGTTCGCCTAGCGCAGCACCTAACCATCCCAGTCATTGCCTCAGGCGGATTAACTGGACTAGATGATGTTCGCAAGCTATGTGAAGTAGAATCCGAAGGCATTATGGGTGCAATCACAGGTCGTGCAATTTACGAAGGTACGATTGATTTTGCAGAAGCGCAAAATCTAGCAGACGAACTATCTGACTCTTATTAATCATTACTAGGGGCTGCTTTTGCAGCCATCTGATGCACTATGGCTTTAGCTAAACGTATTATTCCATGTCTTGACGTTACCAATGGTCGCGTTGTAAAAGGCGTTAATTTTATCGGGTTGCGTGATGCAGGAGACCCAGTTGAAATCGCCAGAAGATATCAAGAGCAAGGTGCCGATGAACTCACCTTTCTTGATATTACCGCTACCTCAGATGATCGAGACTTGATTCTTCACATTATTGAAGACGTTGCTAGCCAAGTGTTTATCCCGTTAACCGTTGGTGGTGGTGTAAGAGAGGTCGCAGATGTTCGCCGCCTCTTAAATGCGGGCGCTGACAAAGTCAGCATCAACTCTTCTGCTGTAAAGAACCCACAACTTGTAGCAGATGCCGCTGGTAAATTTGGCTCACAAGCGATTGTTGTTGCTATTGATGCAAAAAATACAGGCAGTGAAGAGTTTCCAAAGTGGGAAGTATTCACCCATGGCGGCCGTAACAACACAGGTTTAGACGCCGTTGAATGGGCACTAAAGATGGAAGCGCTTGGGGCTGGGGAAATCCTATTAACCAGCATGGATAGAGATGGCACCAAGAGTGGCTTTAACCTACCGTTAACCAGAGCGGTATCTGACATTGTAAACATCCCAGTCATTGCTTCTGGTGGTGTTGGTAACCTTCAACACTTAGTTGACGGGGTGATGGAAGGCCATGCTGATGCGGTACTAGCGGCAAGCATTTTCCACTTTGGCGAATATACGGTACAACAAGCCAAAGAAGCGATGCATGCGGCAGGCATTGAAGTACGCCTCTAAAACAATATATTGACGCTCCCTTGTAATAAAGTATTTGATATGACGCAGAATACAGACTGGCTAGATCAGGTAAATTGGAATGCGGATGGCCTTGTTCCAGCGATTGCACAAGATGCCAACAGCGGCAAGATTCTGATGGTTGCTTGGATGAACAAAGAAGCCTTAGCACTTACCGCGAAACTAGGGACGGCACACTATTACAGTCGCTCTAGAAAAAAGCTCTGGCATAAAGGTGAAGAGTCTGGTCACTTCCAAGATGTTAAAGAGTTAAGACTCGACTGCGATGCTGACGTGATCTTACTGCAAATTACGCAGCAAGGCGGAATTGCCTGCCATACAGGCCGTGAAAGTTGCTTCTATAGCGTATATTCAAACGGCCAATGGGAAGCTGTAGATCCGATTTTAAAGAACCCCGATCAAATTTATAAATCATAAACTTCACTAGAGTTTTTAGATGACTGCGTTAAATAACCAAGATATTTTATCTAGAGTGGCAGAAACAATTGAGTCACGTAAAGAAGCATCACCAGATAGCTCATACGTTGCCAAATTATTCTCTAAAGGCCCTGACGCAGTTCTGAAAAAAATCGGTGAAGAAGCGACAGAAGTCGTTCTAGCAGCAAAAGACCAAGACAAAGCGCACATTGTCTATGAAGTCGCCGATCTTTGGTTTCATACCATGGTGCTATTGGCGCAGCACAATCTAAGTCCAGAAGATATCACCAAAGAATTGGCAAGACGCGAAGGACTTTCTGGCCTAGTAGAAAAAGCAGCAAGAAAAGAATAAGCGATTACGGTACACCGACCACTCATCCTATAGAGAGCGAACCCCATGAGCGATTGTATTTTTTGCAAAATCGTAGACGGAAATATTCCTGCAAAGAAAGTCTACGAAGATAACGATATGATTGCCTTCCATGACATTCGCCCCGCTGCAAAAGTTCATATTTTAATCATTCCTAAGTTACATATTTCCTCCCTATTGGAAGTAAACGACTCACATCAGGAACTGCTTGGCAAAATGATGGCCAAAGTACCTGTTTTGGCGAAGGAACTTGGTTTGAATGACGGATTTAAAACCAATATCAATACGGGTTTAGCTGGCGGACAAGAAGTGTTCCACCTTCATGTTCATGTTTATGGTGGCGGTCCTGCGTCAAATTAAACATTCAGTCATAGACTGATAATTTAGCTAGTCATTAAGGATTTTTATGAAAACCGCTTTATCAAATTACAAACGCCAACAAGGCTTTTTAAGCATTCAACATTTATTAGTCGTATTAGTCATTGTTGTACTGATTTTTGGCACTAGCAAATTAAAAAATATTGGTAAAGACCTTGGTGGTGCAGTAAAGGGGTTTAAAGATGGAATGAACGGCACTGATGATGAAAAATCTAAAGAAACCGGAAAAACCATCGAAGGTGAAGCGAACAAAAAAGACTAATCTTTTTTGATTACCTTTTTCGTTCTAATAACTTGTTGCCGAGGTTGGGTAAATGTTTGACATTAGTTTTGGCGAGCTAGCAATTATATTTGTTGTGGCGCTGCTCGTTCTTGGCCCTGAACGCTTACCCAAAGTAGCCCGGACAATCGGTAAAATTGTTGGTCAAATTCAGCAACATGCATCTCACCTCAAGCAAGAGTTAGCCAGAGAGGGTGAATTAGCAGAGTTGCGAAAAATCCATGAAGAAACGACGCGCAATCTACAAGAGGTAGGGCAACAACTTATTGCCCCATTACACCAAGCTGAGCAGCAACTTTCAGAAGCGGCTCAGACTTATACAAATGAAATCTCACAAGCAACAGCATTATCTACAGTACAAACAGAAACAAAAATCGAAAACGAAGAAGACAAAAAAGACCTGTCTGCTGCTGAATTAGCGATTAAACCAAATGCTATGCCAGCGCAAGAAGTATTAGAAGAGAACAAAGCGTCAGATGTAAAAGAAGATATTCAACCTGCCGCTATTTCGACTACAAAAACAACCGTTCAAACCGCAGATGCAGATGGTCAACTAGACTTATTTGCCACGCCTACAGCCAACGAAAAACAAGCATGAGCGACCTGCCACAAGAAAGCTTGCTTTCCCACCTAATTGAATTACGAAATCGACTAGTCAAAACACTGGCCGTATTTGCTATCGCCTTTTGCATTGCAATTTATTTCTCCGAGCATTTATACGAAATCCTGACACAGCCACTGATGAAGTTCTTACCCGGTGGATTAATTTCTACGGGTATTACTTCTCCTTTTGTCGTTTTGATGAAAATTGCTGCATTGGTAGCCTTTGTGGTTACCCTGCCTCACACCCTGTTTCAGATTTGGGCATTTATCGCTCCAGGTCTATACGCACATGAAAAGAAACTGCTGCTTCCATTTATCGTTTCGGCAACCATTTTATTTTTAGTTGGCATGTGCTTTGCCTACTTTTTTGTATTTGGCATGGTGTTTAAATTTATCGCCAGCATTCTCCCGCCGAATATGAGATGGACGCCAGACTCAGGCACCTACTTTGAATTTATTCTCAATATGTTCTTCATGTTTGGACTGACTTTTGAAGTACCAGTAGCGGTAGTGCTGATGGCAAAGATCGGCGTCGTCAAAATTAAGCAATTAAAAGAAGCAAGACCCTACATTATTGTAGGGTCCTTCGTCATTGCAGCCATTGTCACTCCACCAGATGTTGCCTCTCAACTAATGCTTGCAATCCCTCTGTGGCTACTATTTGAAGCCGGCGTATTGGCGGCCCAAATTTTGGTCAAGCCAAAATCAAATTAAACAGCTTGTCCTGCGGCTTGGGCGCTTGCCCAAGCCCACTGAAAATTATAGCCACCTAGCCAACCCGTCACATCTACAGCCTCACCGATAAAATAAAGGCCTTCTAGCTTCTTGACCATCATGGTTTTAGAGTCTAACTCTTTCGTATCCACTCCACCCCGCATCACTTCCGCCTTCTTAAACCCCTCAGACCCATTTGGAATGACAGCCCATTGATTAAGCGATTGCCCCAATTGTCTCAGTGATTTATCAGAAATATCAGCTAATACTTTATTCATCAAACCATGCTTGGATAACCAAAAATCTAGTAAACGACGTGGTAATAACTCGGACATCACTGTGTTAATTTGTTGTTTACAGCCAAGTTTACGTTCAATTAACCATGAAGATAAATCAACCTCAGGGAGAAGATTGATTAAGAGCGCATCACCATGCTGCCAGTAAGATGAAATTTGTAATACCGCTGGGCCAGATAACCCTCTATGAGTAAAAAGTAAGTCCTCTCTAAACTCGCCACCGGAGGAGGAACGAATATTTACTTCCAACGAAATACCAGCCAATTCAACAAAGGGCTGCCATACATCTTGGGCGAATGTCAGAGGCACTAATGCAGGCCTAGGTTCAACCACTTTTACTTTATATTGTCGCGCTAACTTTAAGCCAAAATCTGTTGCGCCAATTTTAGGAATAGCCATTCCCCCTGTTGCAATGACGATGCTATTGACCAATATTGACCCTGCAGAGGTTTCAACCAACCAGCCAGCTTCACTCTGATCAATATTGAGAACAGATGTTTCCATCGACCACTTCACTCCAGCCTTGTCACATTCATCAGCCAGCATATCAATAATTTGCTGGCTACTGTCATCGCAAAACAGTTGACCTTTATGCTTCTCATGCCACCGAATTTGATACTGACTTAACAGCTTTAGAAAGTCTTGAGGCGTATAGCGAGCAAGTGCAGAACGACAAAAGCGCGGGTTTTCAGAAATATAATTCGCTGGGCTTGCATATAAATTGGTGAAGTTACATCGCCCACCGCCAGAAATACGAATTTTCTCTGCAAGTTTACTCGCATGATCAATTAAGATGACGTGCTTACCTTTTGCAGCGGCCACAGCTGCGCACATCATGCCAGCAGCACCTGCACCAATCACAACCACATCCGCTTTTTTAAGACTCTTCATTCCCTACCCAGCATTCATTTTAACAATACACAAACCAGCAACCTCTAGTATAACCAAATAAGAAGTGTTATTATCTAGAAGTCTTTGGGGAGTAGCCGACCTGTTTTACAGGGGCTTGTATCAACACACTTGCCACACATGGCATGGTACAAGCATTCTCAATCTGCACAGCAGACCAGAACTGGCAAGACCTTTGACCCATGTCCGTCTCGTTCAGAGCCGCGGCGGCAGGGTCAATGGTTACGTTGCGGCTCTGGGAGACTTTCAAATGCTTGAAGCTTTTCTTACCTCTACTGGTGTTGTTGCACTAGCAGAAGTCGGGGATAAAACCCAGTTACTGGCCATTCTTTTGGCTGCTCGTTATAAAAAATCCACACCAATCATTCTTGGCATTTTTCTAGCCACTATTGTCAATCACTTATTTGCTGCTGCAGTTGGCCAATGGTTAACCGCTTTAATTTCTCCTGTCACACTGAAATGGATTTTAGGCATTGGCTTTATTGCGATGGCTGCGTGGTTATTAATCCCGGATAAAATTGATGAAGATGCCCCCATTAAAGAGAGCCTAGGTATCATCGGAACTACCATCGTTGCTTTCTTTATTGCGGAGATGGGAGATAAAACCCAAATTGCCACTGTCGCACTTGCCGCTAAGTATCATGCGGTTGTAGCAGTTGTGGTTGGCTCTACGCTTGGCATGATGATTGCAAACGTTCCCGCTGTATTATTTGGTGAAATTGCGGTGAAGAAATTCTCACCTAAAGTCGTCCACGCTATTGCAGCGGTTATTTTTGCGATTATCGGGATTTCGGTGTTACTTGGTATGAAAATAGGGCTCTAAATGGTGCTAGATAAAGGCGGAACGCCGCCTTTATCGATGACGAATTTCAAAGCACTGATGTATTTTTTTGTTACGAAAATCTTCAGGAATACTCGAGGAGGTAACGTCTTTCACATCCGCCATCGCAACCACTCCCGCGTCCATTTCAAAAGATCGAAGGTTATTAGAAAAGAATAAAACGCCATCTCTAGCTAACAGGGATAGGCATTGGCGAATCATCCAAGGATGGTCTCGTTGTACGTCTAAGATGCCTAGCATTTTTTTAGAGTTTGAAAAGCTTGGCGGATCTAAGACGATAATATCAAATTGCTTACGCTCATCGACCGCATCACGTAACCAACTAAACACATCTGCTCGTGTCATTTTATGTTGGATAGGAGAGATGTTATTTAACTCAAAATTTCTCGCCGTCCACGCTTGGTAAGTATTCGACAAGTCAACCGTCTCAGAAGAAATAGCGCCCCCCATGGCTGCGTAAACTGAAAAACTCCCTGTATAAGCAAAAAGATTCAGGACGCGCTTCCCTTTAGCCAACTGCCCTACCTTCATCCGAGTTGGTCGATGATCTAAAAACAATCCCGTATCTAAATAAGCGCCTAAGTTCACCCAGAACTTATATCCACTTTCATTAACAACGAAATCCTCACCAACTTCCCCGGTCTTCTCATATTGAGATTCGCCTTTTTGGCGCTGACGTAACTTAAACCAAACATTTGACTCAGGAAGCCCAAGCACCTCTATTACGGCCAGCTTAACAGCAGCCCCCCATGCCAAATGCTCTTCTTCGGTTTGTTTCCAACCGGTATCAAACTCTTGAATACACACACGATCTTCATAGAGATCGATTGCAACAGGAAACTCTGGGATATCCTTATCGTAAATGCGATAACAACTAATATCTTGCCGTTTCGCCCATTTTGCCCAGTGCTTACTATTCTTTAATAAGCGATTACGTAATGGAGAAATATCGATTGCAGCAACGACTTCGTTGCTCACAGGAATTTGAATGGAAGGTTTCATCTATCTAGGTTTTTAGCTTTAAATAATTCAAGAACAGCTTCAGGCACATACTTCCCAAGAATGGACTCCCATCCTTCAGGACCAACCATCCCTTTCACCATTGTTGAACTTACCTCTGCAATTTCTCTCGGAGGCATAAGAAAAATAGTATTTACAGAGGGTACTAAGTCATCATTAATATAACGCATGTTGCGCTCATATTCATAATCACTACTTGTTCGGATACCTCGCAAAATATACTGAGCACCCTGTGCACGTGCATAATTCACTAAGAATTGATTATCAAACGAATCAACCCTTAGGTTTGGCAAATGCTGAGTGGACTCCTTGAGCATGTCTAAACGCTCGCTGCGGGTAAAGGTATATTTCTTATCAGGGTTGATACCAACAGCGACAATCAACTCGTCAAATAGCTTCACACCTTGCTCGATCATCCAGAGATGCCCTTTGGTGAGCGGATCAAAGCTTCCTGCATAAACGGCTTTATTCATCACAACTCCTGAAAGAACATCTATTTCAGATGATCATCAATCTTCACATCGCAGCAGTTTACAACTCGACCTGCGTACCAAGTTCAACCACACGGTTGGTTGGAATTTTAAAGAAGTCTGTTGCTTTCGTAGCGTTCTTTGACATCCAGACGAACAGTTTTTCTCGCCAAATCGCCATGCCAGGAACTTTACTAGCAATTAGCGTCTCTCTCGCCAAGAAGAATGATGTTTCCATCATATCAAACGAAAGTTCGTGCATTGACTCGCATAGACCTAAAATCTGGTGAATATCTGGCTCTTCTTTAAAGCCATAAGTTGCTTCTATTCTCCAGAAATTATAGCCCAATGACTCTACTTTTAAGCGATCCTTCTCTTCAATATAAGGCACATCTTCAGTAGCCACCGTCAGTAGCACATTTCTTTCATGAAGTACTTTGTTGTGCTTTAAATTATGTAGTAGTGCATGTGGGACACCAGTCCGACTTCCTGTCATAAAGACAGCAGTCCCTTCCACTTGGTGTGGAGGGTGTGCGCCAACACTTTCAACAAACATATCTAATGGCAACGCATCTTCAGACAAACGCTGAAACAGTAATTCACGTCCACGTTTCCATGTAGTTAACAATGTAAAAGTCACTGCACCAATAGCAAGTGGGAACCAACCACCCTCAGGAATCTTAATTGCGTTTGCAGCAAAGAAGGTCAAATCAACAATTAGCAGCAAAGCAATACCAACACTAATTAAACCAATATGCCATTTCCAGATGCGGCGCATCACTACGAACGTTAAGATCGTTGCCATCACCATTTCTGTTGTTACTGCAATACCATATGCTGCGGCCAAGTTGCTTGAAGACTTAAACGAAACGACCAGCAAGATAACAATTAGCATCAACAACCAGTTGATGAATGGAATATAGATTTGTCCAATTTCTTGTTCAGAGGTATGCAAAATATCTAGTCTTGGGCAATACCCTAATTGAACCGCCTGCCTTGCAACAGAGAACGCACCGGAAATAACCGCTTGAGAAGCAATTACCGTTGCAAACGTTGCCAAGATAATCATCATCCAACGAATTGACTCTGGCACTAGTAGGTAAAATGGATTTACCACTGTGGTTGGGTCATTAATAATCAGCGCACCTTGGCCAAAATAATTTAAGACCAATGCAGGCAAAACAAATCCAAACCAAGCAGCACGGATTGGGAAACTTCCAAAGTGCCCCATATCGGCATATAAAGCTTCTGCACCAGTAATGGCAAGCACAACAGATCCCATCACAAAGAATGCATGAATTTTGTGCTCTACAATAAAGGTAATTGCGTAATACGGGTTAAGTGCTTTTAGCACCATTGGGTGGGAGACAATTTCGGTGAGACCCAATACACCTAACGCACCAAACCATAGCAGCATAATTGGGCCAAATAGCTTACCCACACTGGCAGTGCCAAATCGCTGAATCGCAAAAAGACCGATCAACACTGCAATCGCAACAGGCAGCACATAATGTTCAAGCGCAGGGTTAATGAGTGTTAACCCCTCAACGGCAGATAGCACGGACACAGCGGGCGTAATCATGCCATCGCCGAAGAACATGGACGCGCCAAAGATACCCAGCACCATCAAAAACCATCTTGTTCTGGTTCTTTCGGTACCTCTTAAAGCGAGTGCCATCAGCGCTAAAATTCCGCCCTCGCCATTGTTGTCTGCTCGCATAATAAAGATGACGTACTTAATTGAGACGACGATCATTAATGCCCAAAAAATGAGGGACAAAATGCCGTACACACTGTCAGGCGAAAATGGGATTTTGTGGCTACCACCAAAACATTCTTTTAGCGTATAGAGAGGACTGGTACCGATGTCTCCGTAAACCACACCAATTGCGCCAAGAACCAAAGCTCCAACACCTTGTGTGCGGTGTCCGTTTGCATTGCTACTCATGCAACGTTTCCTATTTAATGATTATCTTGAAGGGGGGATATTGCAGTGCACGAATCCTATCAGCTTCCAACCTCGAAGTAAAAGGATTGCGCATTTCAGATCTTATTAGTAGGCTTATTCGACAACAGGTATATAACTAGCTGTCTGATACAGCCAACACTCACTATTTACGTGGGTGATGCTTTGCATGCAATGCCTGCAATCGGTCTTTCGCGACATGCGTATAAATTTCTGTCGTTGAAATATCTGCATGTCCCAACAAAACTTGCACCACTCTCAAGTCTGCTCCGTGGTTTAGCAAATGCGTAGCAAACGCATGCCTCAAATCATGTGGGGAGACGCTTTTATTAATTCCCACCGCGATCGCCGCAGAGCGAATTAACTGCCAAAAATATTGCCGTGATATTGGTTCTCCACGGCTTGAAACAAACAAACATTTTTGTACTGTGTTCTGCACGAGTTTAATACGCCCATCCTCGAGATATGCAGCAACCTTTTTGGCGGCAATTTCACCTAGAGGCACAATCCGCTCTTTCTTTCCTTTTCCAAGTACTCTAAGCATGCCATCCGCTATATTTACTTGATTCACCGTCAAACCAATAATCTCAGACACTCGCAATCCAGTTGCATACATGAGTTCGAACATCGCGGAGTCGCGCATGCCTAGCGGGGTAGACGTATCTGGATAGTCTAAAATTCGTTTCATTTCCTCTTCAGAAATTGAAACTGGAATTGACCGTGGAATTCCCCGTATTGAAACCTTGGCAGCAGGATTATCTTCTCTCAAGCCTTCTTTTTGAAGGTATATATAAAACTGTCTAACGGCAGAGAGCTCCCTTGAAACACTAGCTGCTTTGACTTTACCAAGACGCTCCTGCATAAAATGTTCGATATTATTTGCAGTTACTTTTTCGACCAAAAGATCAGCAGCCCCCTGCTCTAGAAACTCGAAAAACAACACAAGGTCTCGTCTATAGGCTTCTAAAGTATTTTCACTAAGTCCACTCTCTAATCTCAATGAGCGCATAAAGGGAGTAATCCACTTGTGTGCCAAATCAGTAGCTAGCGTCATGTAATGTCTTTATTTCTTTGTTTTAGGTGTGATTGAAGCGACGTTATTTTGCTTTGACTTGTTTACCACCATTTTTTGCTGAAGCAAGTCAAACTGAATTAACTCCTCAGACTGTCCAAGTCGCATTAAACCAAGACGGTACAATGTAGCTACGTTTGGAGGCAAATGGCCACCTGTCTCTGCCATGAGCTTACCTGACATCGCAATTACAGTTTGCCAGTCATCAACCATGGCAGCCATTTCAATTACGTTAGGCGTGACTTTATCATTCAGTAATTCACTCGATTTATCCTGAATTAAACGCCAATAGCTAGGCATTAAGTCGGGTGACGTCCTCTGAATGGCTGAAAGTGATTTTTTTAGAAAGCCAATATTTTTCTCACCAATCCCTCCATCACTCTCTATCCAACGCTGAATCTGGGTAATTAATCCTTGACCGACATTTGCTTCCATTCCAATAGAAAGGTATGCACTTCTATCTTCAACGGGCATTACGTTGACTTGCGTTGTTAAGACCAGCAACTTCTCTGCTGCCGAGGCTTCTGTATTTGAAATGCCTTTGCTGAGCCGAACCAAAGATGCAGCAGACAAATTGCTGATCCATTCAGAATAATTGGGAGCAACCATGCGAGCCAATCGCCATTGCAAGATGGTTTTATCTTCAAAGCCTTGCATGATTAAAGCAAACTCATCCCCTTGCACATTTTGGGCCTTCGTATCCAACACCAATTTGCTCAGCAACGTATTTTTAATCCAAACCGCATTAATTGACGCACCATCTTTTAGCTCATGCAACCAAGCTTCTTTATCACCTTCCAGCAGCATTAACTTATTTGCTTGTCGTTCCCCAATTTGCTGCAAAGCCTGTATTGCTGCAAATTTTGAAGCTTCATCTAAAGGGTTAGCCAGATTCAGCTTCATTACTAGCGCTTTGTACTGCAACTCATCATCTTGCAGGGTTTGCGCCAGCCAAATATAGAAATCCAGCTTTCTCAAAGATATAACTGGTTGATTAGATTCAATTTCTTTAGTTAACACGCTTTTTAGTACTTCATCACCTACATAGCCCTGACGCCAATTGGCAACAGCCAAATAAAACGCAGGTGCCTTTAGTTCTTGCAGCACACTAGTGAGCGTATTTAAGTCTGTCTTATGTTGAACGGCGATGACCATTGCAGGCAAAATCCAATCTACAGGGACTGGGTTACCAAGCGCGACTTGCCGCCGAGCCTCTCTAATTGCCTCATCAGGCTGCCCCATCTTGATGAGTAAGAGTATTTGCGCTTGCGCAGCCGATTGTTTCTGGGAAACTGTAAGCGTTGCTTCATTTGCCATTACCTGTGCCAAATAGCGCTGAGCAGCTATTTCATCAGAATCAATTAAGAAGGTGATTACTTTCAATGAATCATCTGGGTTATCAGTAATTACACCTGGACTTGAGTTCACGACCTCAAGCGCATTGCTCCACTGCTTCAATTTGACATAGGCACCCAATAATAGCGCTGACTGATTTTTCGGTGCGGATGCATTCAGAGGTGCTTTTAGTGTTTGCAATGTAGAGAATGGTAAGTTTTGCTTTAGCAAATATTCGGAGCCGTTCTCTTCGGCATGAAGCGAATTAATCGTTAAAGCAGAACTAGTAATCAATAACCATTTTAAATATCGCATAACAAGACGCACCCAAAATAACAATGGAATAAAATCTAACACAACTCTCAAATTAACTAAAATCAACAACGCTTTAGGCAAAAAAAAACGCGAGTATTGACTCGCGTTTTTTAATCTACAACGACAGAAATTATTCTGCAGCTGCAACCGCCACTTTACGAGCTGGCAACTTTTCTTTAATACGTGCAGACTTACCTGAACGCTCACGTAGGTAGTACAGTTTCGCACGACGTACATCGCCACGACGTTTAACTTCGATAGAAGAAACTAGTGGAGAGTAAGTTTGGAATGTACGCTCAACGCCTTCACCAGAAGAAATTTTACGAACGATGAATGAGCTATTCAAACCACGGTTACGCTTAGCAATAACCACGCCTTCATAAGCCTGTAGACGTTCGCGGTTACCCTCTTTCACTTTTACCTGTACCAAAACGGTATCACCAGGTGCAAATGCAGGGATAGTTTTGTTCAAACGTGCAATTTCTTCTTGTTCAAGAATTTGAATCAGATCCATTTTTTATCATTCCAGATAAAGAAATCTTGTTCCTACTATGGACAATCCAAAACTACTCCGCCATTTGGCAAAGTAGTTCACTTTGTTTCTGCTTGAAACTCGGTTAGTAGCCCAGACTCCGTTTTAGTTAAAGCACGCTTGGCAAGCAACTCTGGCCGTCTAAGCCAAGTTCTACCAAGCGCTTGTTTCAATCGCCAGCGATTGATCTCTTTGTGGTTACCAGATAACAAAACATCTGGCACCTTCATTCCTTCATACACTTCAGGACGGGTGTAATGCGGACAATCCAATAAACCGGAAAAAAAAGAATCTTCCACAGCCGATTGTTTATCATTTAACACACCAGGCAAATGCCTGATCACCGCATCCATTAATACCATTGCAGGCAATTCACCACCAGAAAGAACATAATCCCCAATGGAGATTTCTTCATCTACCTGACGTTGAATAAATCGCTCATCAACACCTTCGTATCGCCCTGCGATCAGGATGATGCCTTGCTTGGTTAGCAAATCATTGACAACGTCTTGGTTGAGCACTTTACCTTGTGGCGACATATACACCACATGGCTTTTCTCTACCCCAGACTGCCTTTGCTTTTCTTTTGCTGCCATCACCGCCATTTCAAGCGGGGCAGAGAGCATCACCATCCCTGGTCCGCCACCATAAGGGCGATCATCTACTGTCTTATGCACATCCTCAACGAAATCCCTTGGATTCCATGCTTGAAAATGACAAAGCTGCTTTTTAAAAGCACGACTGACAATACCAGACCCAGTAAATGACTCAAACATTCCTGGAAATAGTGTAATGGCGTCAAAATGCATTTAGTAATCAAGACCCCAATCAACAATAATTTGCTGATCGCTTTCTTTGACTTCTAAAACAATATCTTTCACAAACGGGATTAGCCGCTGTTTTTCACCTTTAACAACCAGAATATCGTGAGCACCTGATTCCATCAAGTTATCAACGACACCAAGAGATTGTCCTGCAAGATTTTGCACTTGCATGCCGATCAAGTCCGTCCAGTAAAACTCATCATCGCCTGCTTCAGGAAGTTCTTCCCGAGGAATAGCAATATCTAAGTTTCGCATCACAAAGGCTTGATCCCGGTCATTACATCCCAAGAACTTTACTACCATACCTTTGCCATGCAACTGGGCATCTTCAATTTTATATTGCCGCCACGCACCATCACTACCTAGCCACACTTCCGTGTAGTCAAGTAGACTTTCAGGCGTTTCTGTATCAGCAAATACATGCACCCATCCACGAACACCAAAAGGCGAACCGACCTTAGCCATTGGCACAAGGTCGGTCGGGGCGATCGCAGACGGTGACGTTTTGGATGAACTATTCATCACTAACTAAACCACCGTATCGTATCTGTTGCAGATTACTTCTGCTTGATCAGGCGAGCAACGGTATCAGATACTTGCGCGCCAACACCACGCCAGTAAGCCAAGCGCTCACCGTCGATACGCAATGCTTCTGTACCTTCTGGAGCAACTGGGTTGTAGAAACCGATACGCTCTACGAAACGGCCGTCACGACGATTGCGAGAATCAGCAACAACTACGTTGTAGAACGGACGGTTCTTTGAGCCACCGCGAGACAAACGAATAACGACCATAATCTTCTATACCTAAAATTGGGTTGTATCGAAAACTCTAGATTTTACGGCAACGAGAAATCAGTTGGCAAGCATTACTTACATCACACCATCAATCTAGTTGCAATAACACCTATTACCTCATACCAGGAAGCATGCCTTTCATGCTTCTCATCATCTTACCAATACCACCTTTGCTAAATTGCTTCATCACTTTTTGCATTTGCTCAAACTGATTCAGCAACCGGTTAACCTCTTGAACAGTCACACCAGCGCCTGTGGCAATTCGTCTTTTACGAGATGCTTTAATTAATTCTGGCTTTGCTCGTTCTTGCGCAGTCATTGAATTAATAATCCCTTCAATGCGGTTGATTGACTTATCATCCGCACCTGCCGGCATTTGCCCACCTAATTGGCCAGTAAGTTGCGCAGGCAATTTATCCATTAAGCCAGCAACGCCCCCCATCTTCTTCATTTGAATGATTTGGGACTTAAAATCTTCCAAATCAAATGATTTGCCAGACTTCAGTTTGGCGATGGTTTTCTTTGCCTCTTCTTGATCGACTGAACGCTGAGCCTCCTCAATCAGAGAAAGTACGTCCCCCATCCCGAGTACACGCGAAGCCATACGCTCTGGATGGAACGGTTCAAGACCCGTTACTTTTTCAGCCACACCAACAAACTTGATTGGCTTTCCGGTGACGTGGCGAACAGATAGCGCCGCGCCGCCTCGCGAATCGCCATCCACTTTAGTTAGCACAACGCCTGTTAAAGGCAGTGCCTCATTAAAGGCTTTGGCCGTATTAACAGCATCTTGACCCTGCATTGCATCCACAACAAACAAGGTTTCAATTGGATTTAATGCAGCATGCAGACGTTTAATTTCGTCCATCATGACTTCATCAATTGCCAAACGACCGGCAGTATCCACCATTAAGACATCAAACAAGTGACGCTTGGCATGTGCCAGCGCTGCCTCACCAATTTGAATCGGATCGTCTTTATCACTAGAAGGGAACCACTCCACTTCCACTTGGGATGCCAATAGTCGCAACTGTTCAATCGCAGCAGGGCGATAAACGTCACAACTAACCACCAACACCTTCTTCTTGTGCTTTTCTTTTATGTACTTAGCAAGCTTACCAACGGTGGTTGTTTTACCCGCCCCTTGCAAACCAGCCATTAAGATAATAGCAGGCGGTTGAGAAGCAAAGTTAATATCAACATTGGCCTCACCCATTAGGCGAGTCAACTCTTCGTGCACAATCCCAATAACAGCCTGCCCAGGACTTAGACTATTTAAAACCTCTTGCCCAAGCGCACGTTGCTTTACCTCAGCAATAAAACTTTTTACTACAGGCAACGCTACGTCAGCCTCTAGCAATGCCATACGGACCTCACGCATAGCATCGCTAATATTTGTCTCCGTCAGACGAGCTTCGCCACGGAGGTTTTTCATTACGGTCGATAACCGACTAGTTAGACTGTCTAACATGATGATCCATCACTTATGTTTAATGATTGTTTAGTACAATCACTACAGATTCATTTCCCACTTCTCTTTTAATAGCCTATTACCTTAACTTCATAGCACGTCAAATAACACACAAACGTGACCCACAGGTATAAAGAGAAATGCTAGACTAAGCAAATTGCATGAGCAATGCCGTAAAGCACATCGTCAATGCATAATTATTTCAATCTATTTTACCTGAGTCCAACCTCACTGACATGATTTCATTCATCTCGGCCATTTTTTACTTAGCACTTGCCTATTACTTTTATCAAGTACGTTGGTTGAGCAAGCCTTTTTTCAATCGTCAACCGAGCCATCAAGGCGAGTATTTGATTATTGCAAGTGCGATTGCTTTACATGCAGCGAGTTTAGTTAGCGCACTATTTCGCCCTAACGGTTTAGACCTTGGGATTGGAAATACACTTTCACTCTTGGCATGGTTGATCACACTTTTTGTATTCGCTAGTAATTTTTGGCAAAAACTCAGCAGTCTTTACCCAATATTATTTTTGATCTCTGGTGTAAGCGCAATTTGCCAAGTCATTTTACCTGGCCACCACATCCCATTAAACACATCGTTACCACTGTTTAGACTCCACCTACTGGTTGCACTATCAGCCTATTCTTTACTTTCGATTACCACTTTACTCGCAATTTTTATCGCCATGGTGGATTACAATCTTCACCACATTCGATCAAGTAAATTACTTCAAGGGCTCCCCCCGTTACTTGCGCTAGAGAAGCTGCTGTTTAATACAATGGCAGGCGGCTTTATCTTACTCACAGCAGCAATGTTATCTGGCGCCTATTTTACCCATCGTATTAATGGTGCTTGGTTCCAGGCAAATCACAAAAATATCTTCTCCTTGATGTCATGGCTAGTATTTGGTTATCTACTACTAGGACATTATTTGAAAGGCTGGCGGGGAAGAATGGCAGCAAGGTTAACGATCATGGGCTCTTCAATGCTATTGCTGGGTTATGTAGGTAGTAAATTTGTTATCGAAGTACTTTTGCACAAGAATTAGTCAGATTAAAGCAAAAATTTTTACATACAGATACATTTAATCGTCATACACTTGACTTGAACGCTGATAAATTGAAGTATTCAGTATAGTATTTAAGCAACAGAACAAAAACAAACGTAGACGCAACGTTGAACTACGTCCATGCAACGAACGACAAAAAATAATCTCCTTATAGGATATTTTACGAGTGGCCGCGAATATTTCTCCGCTAACAGGACTTGCCAGAGCGTTAATTCAGCACAATTTATTGCTAGAAGTTGATGCTAAAAATTTGAATGAGCAAGCAGGCCAAAACAATCGGCACTTCATTCAGCAACTAGTTCAGAGCAAAAAACTATCGGCAAAACAAATTGCTGAGTTTGCCGCACGAACCTTTTGTATCCCGCTGTTAGATCTCAATACATTTAACGCGGATTACCTCCCCAAAAACTTACTTGATCAAAAGTTAGTTGCAAGCCGACGCTGTGTCCCACTTTACAAACGTGGGAACACAATTTTTGTTGCCATAAGTGACCCAACAAACTTAGATGCACTTGATGAAGTTAAATTTAAGTTAGGGACGAATGTAGAACCGGTTGTTGTTGAAGATGATTTACTAGATAAACTAATTGCAACCGAAGCGGAAGCGAGTGGTAGCAACTTCAACAACATGGCACTAGAAGACGTTGATCTGCAGTTTGAAGATGCGGACGCACCCGCAGACACTGCTGACCCTGCCGCAAACGATATCGATGATGCACCGATTGTTCGCTATATACACAAAGTCCTACTTGATGCCATTAATGCAGGCGCATCAGATATTCACTTTGAGCCCTATGAGAAATTTTATCGAATTCGATATCGGATTGATGGCATTTTATCCGAGATAGGACAACCGCCTCTTGCGATTAAAGAAAAGGTCGCCTCGCGCATTAAAGTTATCTCAAAGATGAACATTGCCGAAAAGCGCGTCCCACAAGATGGTCGGATGAAACTGGTATTATCGAAAACGCGTGCAATCGATTTTCGGGTTTCATCACTACCTACGCTCCATGGCGAAAAAATTGTGATGCGTATTTTGGACCCTAGCAGTGCAACACTAGGTATTGATGCGCTTGGTTATGACCCGGACCAGCGCGAATCCATTATGCACGCCATTAAGCGCCCATATGGAATGGTGCTAGTGACTGGCCCAACCGGCTCTGGTAAAACGGTTTCTCTTTATACCTGCTTAAACTTGCTTAATGAACCCGGGATTAACATTTCTACAGCAGAAGATCCTGCTGAAATTAACTTGCCAGGGATTAACCAAGTTAACGTCAATGATGCAGCAGGACTTTCTTTTGCTGCTGCACTAAAGTCTTTCTTGCGTCAAGATCCGGATGTGATCATGGTTGGTGAGATTCGAGACTTAGAAACAGCCGACATTGCGATTAAAGCAGCGCAAACTGGGCACATGGTTTTCTCTACCCTACATACGAACGATGCCCCTACGACATTAACACGTCTAATGAACATGGGTGTTGCTCCATTTAACATTGCAAGTTCAGTTATCTTAATTACAGCGCAGCGTTTAGCACGACGCTTATGCCCACAATGCAAAGAACCAACCACCTTACCTGATGAAGTACTTTTGCGGGCAGGTTTTTCTCCAGCAGATCTGGATGGAAGCTGGCAACCCTACCGACATGTTGGCTGCGACCACTGTAAGGGAACCGGCTATAAGGGTCGAGTGGGTATTTATCAGGTGATGCCCATATCTGAAGATATTCAGCGTATTATTATGACAAATGGTAACGCAATGGATATTGCAGACCAGGCTAAAAAAGAAGGCGTAAGGGACCTGAGACAGTCAGGTCTTCGCAAAGTCAAGCTGGGACTAACCTCTTTGGAAGAGGTTGAATCTGTAACTAACGAATAAAACAAACAAGGTACGCAGCCATGGCAGTTGCAAAAGCAAAAAGCACCGGATCTCAAGGCCCCAAAGAATTGAACTTTGCTTGGGAAGCCAAAGATAAAAGCGGCAAAACAGTAAAAGGCGAAACTAGAGCCGCAACCAAAGAAATTGTTGCGGTTCAACTTCGTAGACAAGGCTTGAAGCCTGTCGTAATCAAGCAGGCTAGACGATCTGCAGGAAAAAAGATTACGGACAAAGATATCACGCTATTTACACGCCAATTATCCACCATGATGAAATCTGGCGTTCCTCTACTTCAGTCATTTGATATTGTAGCCAAAGGTCACAGTAACCCTTCTGTTACCAAGCTACTAATGGATATCAAATCTGATATTGAGACTGGCAGTAGCATGTCTCAAGCATTTAAAAAGTATCCACTCTATTTCGATGCCTTATTTTGTAACTTGGTAGAAGCGGGTGAGCAAGCGGGTATTTTGGAAACATTGCTTGATCGATTAGCGACCTACAAAGAAAAAATCCAACAAGTCAAAGGCAAGATCAAATCTGCGCTTTTCTATCCAACCTCTATTATTGTCGCTGCATTCATTATTACTGCAGTGATTATGATTTTCGTTATTCCTGCGTTTAAAGATTTGTTCTCGAACTTTGGCGCAGACCTCCCCGCCCCAACCATGATCGTCATTGCTATGTCCGACTTTTTTGTCACATATTGGTGGCTATTGTTTGGCTCTATTGGCGGCGGTTTATATGCATTTTTCTATACATGGAAGCGCTCTAAAACACTACAAGCCAGAATGGACAGAGTAATGTTAGCGCTTCCAATTTTTGGAGAGGTAATCCGCAAAGCAACTTTAGCACGCTGGAGCAGAACCTTAGCAACCATGTTTGCAGCCGGCGTCCCCTTAGTTGAGGCCCTTGAATCTGTGGGCGGCGCATCTGGCAATCAGGTTTATGTCGAAGCAACAAAAGGCATTCAAGCGGAAGTAAGCGTAGGTACATCACTTACTATTGCCATGCAAAACAGCAAAGTTTTTCCAAATATGGTGTTGCAAATGGCATCTATTGGCGAAGAGTCCGGCTCTTTGGACTCGATGTTAAGTAAAGTAGCCGACTTTTATGAAGAAGAAGTCGACCGCGCAGTGGAAAGTCTCTCGAGCCTCATGGAACCACTGATCATGGTCATCTTAGGTGTACTTATTGGCGGTCTAGTAATTGCAATGTACCTGCCAATTTTCAAAATGGGTTCAGTGGTTGGCGGATAATGTACTTATTTTTTTTCGCGCTCGCAGGTTTAGCAATTGGCAGTTTTTTAAATGTATTGATTTACCGTCTCCCCAAAATAATGGAGCATCAATGGGGAGACGATGTTGGAAATGCATTAAATGAATTAAGTGAACAGCAAACAGATGCAGAAAAGAAACACCAACTGGCTAGCACAAGCCAGTTGGTGTTTGGTATTTTCAAGCGCAGCACGCCATTTAATTTGGTCGTTCCAGCATCATCGTGCCCACATTGCGGCCATGAAATCACTGCTATCGAAAACATCCCATTATTGAGTTATGCAATACAAAAAGGGAAATGTACGGGCTGTAAATCCAAGATTAGCCCTCGCTATCCGACTGTAGAGTTATTAACGGCCATTGTTGCAGGATTAAGCTGGCACATTTACAGCCCATTCGGCTGGTATGTTGCCGTTGCTGTTTTCTTGTTTTCCGCAACGTTAATTGCTCTGGCTTGGATTGATGCTGACACCATGCTGCTACCGGATAGCCTAACCCTTCCATTAATGTGGCTAGGTATTTTATTTTGTACATTCGGAGGCACTGTTTCACTACATGACTCAGTCCTTGGTGCCGCAGTTGGTTATCTGATCCTTTGGCTAGTATTTTGGACCTTCAAACTAGTCACTGGCAAAGAGGGAATGGGATATGGAGACTTCAAGCTGTTAGCCGCATTGGGGGCATGGCTTGGGTGGCAAATGATTCCGCAAATCGTGTTAATCTCTTCAATCGCTGGCGCAACTATCGGCATCGCAAGTATTGCGCTTAAGAAAAAAGGGCGTGGCCAAGCCATTCCATTTGGCCCATATTTAGCGATCGGTGGGCTTATTTCTGTTTTTGCTGGCAATCTACTTCTGTAAAGTTGAAAACGGATGAAGGTAATCGGGCTTACAGGCGGAATAGGTTCCGGCAAGACAGCGGCTTCCGATGCATTCCATGCATTAGGTGTCAATGTCATTGATACGGATTTAATTTCGCATGAGTTAACGTCAAAGAACGGTAAAGCCATTTCCTTGATTAGTAGTCACTTTGGCAGTGACTATATCGATAGCGAGGGAAAGTTAGATCGTAAGAAAATGCGTGAGTTGATCTTTACAAACGCAAACGCAAAACTTGCCTTAGAACAAATCATTCATCCGTTAATCGAGTATGAAGTAGCACAGCAAATACAATCAAGCCAAGGCGCCTATGCACTTGTTGTTGTCCCTCTTTTATTTGAAAGCCAACGATATCGCTCACTGGTCAACTATGTAATTGCATTAGATTGTTCGGAAGAGATGCAAATTGAACGAGTGATGACTAGATCACAACTCAGTAGAGAAGCAGTAAAAAACATCATGCAACACCAACTTTCAAGAAGCGAACGCAACGCATTAGCTAATTTCATACTGGTGAATGACGGAACGAAAGAAGCGTTAATTGAGAAAGTTAGACTGCTTCATGAACAATTATTGCAGCTTAGCGAGTAAACATCGAAATACGCTATCGCCCTGACATATTTTTCCCGTTTTCTGCCAAGGATGTTTGTATAAATGCTATTCATAGTGCAGAATACCGTAATAACCTTACAGCCCAGTTTTATATTGTGATCAAATACGAATTCCCGCTAAACGAACGAACTCGCAGTCTTTTAAGGCTGGAGGATTTATACGAGCGTTTTGATCACTTTGTTAGTCAGACAGGTGCATTTGAACATCATTTTGCCTTGCAAACCTTGTTTGAAATTATTGAAACAGGGGCTCGAGCAGACTTAAAATCAGACCTACTTCAAGAGTTAGAGCGGCAGCGCTTAACACTAGAATCTTTACGCAATAACCCTCAAATCTCCGAAGAAGCACTAGACACCGTCTTACAAGAAATAGAACGCACGTCTTCTCGTCTGTTAGAAGTAACGGGTAAGTTCGGTCAGCATATCCGTGAAAATGAATGGCTAATGACCATCAAACAGCGGATGTCTATTCCTGGCGGAGTTTGTGAGTTCGATATCCCGTCTTACCATTACTGGTTAAAAAACGAAACAGAAAGCCGCCGCCAAGATTTAGCAACCTGGATTCGTCCACTCTTACCGATTAGAGACGGTAGCGCAATTGTACTTCGGTTATTAAGAGACTCAGGTAAATCTCACCAGTTTGTGGCCCGTAGCGGCATGTTCCAGCAAATGTCTGGAGGTAAGATTGTTCAACTTCTAAAAGTAGATTTATCTTCTGATATTGCTGCAGTTCCCGAACTGTCTGCAAACAAGTATGCAATCAATGTCAGGTTCACCACCCCGGGAGGTGAAGGTCGCCCTAAAACGGTAGATAGCGACATTCCATTTACCCTAACCTATTGCAACCTGTAATTAATCCCCATTAAAATTCAAGGCTAGATTTACT
Organism: Leeia speluncae; assembly: GCF_020564625.1. NCBI lineage: Bacteria > Pseudomonadati > Pseudomonadota > Betaproteobacteria > Neisseriales > Leeiaceae > Leeia > Leeia speluncae. The sequence goes on along the minus strand of NZ_JAJBZT010000004.1, from coordinate 188,819 downwards.
TATATTCTGAATACTAGTCACCATGAAAAAAGTCACCTGCCCGACCTGCAAGCAAGAAACCATCTGGTCCCCAGAAAATGCGTATCGTCCTTTTTGTTCTGACCGCTGTAAATTAATTGATTTAGGACACTGGGCAGAAGAGTCTTACCGTGTCCCAGTAGTGGAAATGGATGATTTAGACGAGTTGAAGTTGCCGTTGCAGTAGACCACACAAGCAACTACATTTTTGCTGTAAATTTAAAAACATAAAGCTGGCCTGATAGCGCAATCGTCCCACGCCAATCGGAACGGCCTTGAATACATGCAGGTAAGATAACCTTCGCAACATAATGGCCTGCCGCCATTTCTTGCACCTTATACGCTGCTGGCCCCATTGCCATTCCTTCCATATCAAAACGCAAAGTAATGGCCTGCTTTGTCGGCGCGATGATTTCGACCAAGAAGGGTGTTGCACCACTTGGCGGACTAGTAAACTTCAGCTTTACTGACTTTGGATATGACCAAAGACAAGCTTTAGTTGGCTCACAAGAAATGCTCTCTTGATGCGCCAACGCATTTTGTTCGCTTTGGTAATAGTAGGCAGCAAAAGCAACTAAACCAACAATGCCCGCCCAACCTAGATATGCCAACCAACGCATCAATTAAACCGCGTCATAAATGCCATGTGCGCCCAGCGACATAGCGAGTGTCAAATTACCACCCACCAATTCAGCAGGCAAATAGATGGGTACAAAGCCCTGTTCTAATAAGCTATCCTCTCCTGTTGCTGCCGGAAGTGCTAGACCAGACCAGAGCAATGCGTCCGCCCCTAGCTGGATTTTATCTTTGATCGCCTGCACATTAGAAGCATGAGATAGCTTAGCGAACACCGATGTTAGGTGGATTAGATCGCCCTGAGCATTAGGAATCAACACCTCTTTCTTCACCTGGATCCGTTCAGGAAGACCGAGCCAACGAAGAATATCTTGATTGGCAGGGAGGACAGGTGAAACGGTTACTTCGTTTACGTGTTGCCACGCAAAATGCTGAGACTCTTTAGACTCAACTTCACCCTCCCACTCTGTGATCCGGAAGAAATGCAGTCTAACCTTGGCATGGGTGTAATCAAATGACTGAACCACCCATGGATAAGCGGTTTTAACCTCGATACCCAGTTCTTCTTGTAACTCACGAACAAGTGCATGCTCTGGCGTCTCGCCGGCTTCTATTTTCCCCCCTGGAAACTCCCAGTAACCAGCCATGGGTTTTCCCTCTGGACGGCTGGCTAGTAGAAACTCTCCATTTGGACGAATTAAAACACCAGCGGCAACATGCACAAAGCGTTTAGTCATGAGTTTGTTTCCATTGCATGCTTACCAGCGAGGTCTCGGGCAAATTGCCAAGCAATTCGGCCACTTCGCCCTCCACGTGCTTGCGCCCACTGTAGAGCCAAGCGCTCATTTTCCGGTGTAAGTAGAATGCCGTAACCAGTTAACCAACCAGAAACGGCAGCAAGGTATTCTTGCTGGCTAAACGGATAGAAAGACAGCCAAAGACCAAAACGTTCGGACAATGCAATTTTGTCATCTACGGCTTCAGCAGGATGAATCTCTTCCCCGACCTTACGCCCCGCAGCATTCTCTTCAAAGTACTCTGGCAAGAGATGACGTCGATTACTCGTCGCATAAATAACCACATTCTCACCCGGGGCGGATATTGTGCCATCTAGTGCGCTCTTCAATGCCTTGTAGCTATCATCTCCCTCGTCAAAGGATAGATCATCACAGAACACAATAAAGCGTTCAGGGCGACCGTATAGCGTTTCAATCACATCGGGTAAATCGACTAAGTCCGTTCGGTCTATTTCCACCAGCCGAAGATGGTGCGCTGAAAACTCGTGCAGCATGGCTTTAATCAGCGAGCTTTTGCCTGTACCACGGCCACCAGTCAGCAAGACATTGTTTGCAGGTTTTCCAGATACAAACTGCTGCGTATTGGCGAGCACTTGGATTTTTTGCGGCTCAATATTTTTGAGTGAATCTAAACGTACCTGATGCGGATGCAGAACTGACTCTAAATAGCCCTGCCCTGCTTTCTTTCGCCAGCGATAGGCAGTCGCCGACCAGTCTGTGGCAGGAAGCGAAGCCGGCGCCAACGCATCGGCAATACGTGTTAACTGTGTCAGTAGATCTTGCATCAGGTTCTCGTTCACGCTTAGCTCCGATAGTCTGCGTTAATCTTCACGTAATCGTAGCTAAAGTCACAAGCCCAAACGGTTGCATTTACATCACCACGGCCTAATTCAATGCGAATGGTAATTTCTGCTTCATTCATCACTTTCTGGCCAGCTTCTTCTACATAAGAAGCCGCACGCCCACCATGCTCTGCCACCAATACATCGCCTAAATACACACGGATTGTGTTGGTATCAAGATCTTTTAGGGAGTCACATTGGCGCGGCGCATATCCAACGGCAGCCAAAATACGACCCAAGTTAGGGTCTGAGGCAAAGAAAGCGGTTTTTACGAGTGGAGAGTTACCAATCGCGTAACCAACCGCTTTACATTCGTCATGCGTTTTACCGCCATTAACTTGAATCGTCATAAATTTGGTAGCGCCCTCACCATCTCTGACAATCGCTTTAGCCAAGTATTGAGCGACTTCTTTTAACGCGGCATAAAGCACATCTAAGTCTTCGCCTGCAACAAGTGGGGCATTGCCAGCTTTACCTGTCGCCATCACAATAAAGGAATCATTCGTTGAGGTATCGCCATCTACGGTAATGCAGTTAAATGATTCATCTGCCAAGCGCTTTGTTAAACCAGCCAACACGCTTTGCTCGATAGCGGCATCTGTTGCCAAGTAGCCAAGCATGGTAGCCATATTTGGCTGAATCATGCCTGCGCCTTTAGCAATACCAGTAATAGAAATGGTTTTACCTGCAATCGTCACTTGGCGAGACATTGCTTTAGGTGCAATGTCAGTAGTCATGATGGCGAAAGCTGCATCGTACCAATTCGCTTCTTTTAGATTGGCAACAGCAGAAGGGATGCCGGCAAGCAATCTGTCCATTGGCAATTGCTCTAAGATCACACCGGTAGAAAAGGGCAACACGTTATCTGCGCTCAAGCCCAACTCGGATGCGACTGCTGCACAAGTTTTTTGGGCATTATTGAGCCCCTCTTCACCGGTTCCCGCATTTGCGCAGCCAGTATTCACCACCAAAGCACGAATAGGAGCAGAAGCTAAGTGTTGTTTACTCAGTGTGACTGGCGCTGCGCAAAAACGATTTTCGGTAAATACACCAGCAACAGCAGTTCCCTCTGCCAATCGCATCACTAATACATCTTTGCGATTTGGTTTCTTGATTCCTGCTTCGGCCCAACCGAGCTCTACGCCTGCAATTGGTAGCAAGTCGTTAGCGGATAGAGGGGGCAGATTTACTGGCATAAACGATTCTCCGTCATCAAATTCTTGGCGTACAGCACCAGCAATTTTACTGGTGATTTTCTCTAATTTTGTGATTGTAAACGATAATCTTGCTGCATTGCGGCGATCGTCTCAATTATTCTTCTCACCGGTTGTGGCACACCTTGCGTCAAGGCATCTTCTAGCAAAAACCAATTGCCATTCTCTGTGTTTTTTGGCGGCATATTAGTAATTAAAAGCGGTGAAATTTCTAGTTTAAAGTGTGTAAACACATGGGTGAAAACCGGCAGATTAATTGACGCCTCAATGACGTCCACTTCTTCAGGGAAAGACCATAAACCACCCCAGATACCTGAATCAGGCCTTTTCTCTAACCATATCTGATCTTTGTTTTGATATATGCATAGGTAGGCACGCTTAGTCTGCACCGTTTTTTTCGGCTTTGGCAGCGGTAGTTCATCTTGTTGATTCGCATGATATGCCTGGCAACTTGCGGCAACAGGGCAAACCTGACATTGTGGTTTTGTCCGTTTACAGACCAAGTTACCCATATCCATGACACCTTGCGTGTAGGCAATCATCTCGCGATGAGTAGCGTCTGCAGGCACCTGATTAATCGCAATTGGCCAAAGTTTTTTCTCTTGCGCAGTACCGCCGACAGACTCTTGCAGCCCTAAGTAACGGATCATTAATCGTTTGACGTTGCCATCTAATATCGGCACGGTAACACCGTAAGAAAAAGCAGCGATCGCATTGGCGGTAGATTGCCCGACCCCTGGCAAACTAGCTAATAGATTGGGATCAGATGGAAACTTACCGTCAAACGTGTCGACGACCATTTGAGCCGCCTTGTGCAGGTTTCGTGCTCTTGCGTAGTAACCAAGTCCACTCCAGTGTGCGAGTACCTCATCAATAGAGGCATTAGCAAGTGCGTAGACCGTAGGAAAGGTTTGCAAGAACTTCTGGTAATAAGCGATCACGCTACTGACTTGGGTCTGCTGCAGCATGATTTCAGACAACCAAATGCGGTATGGGTCTGCTGTTTCCTGCCATGGCAACCCCTTACGTCCGTTGGCTAGTTGCCATTCTACAATCTGCTGAAAAAAGCGTTCCAATGCGGTATCCCCTTTCAAATGAGGGAGTGTGTTTTTAATGTAGGCCATATTATACGGGCATGCATTGCATTGAATAACACGGTCTATGCAATGCTGCATTTGAGCCTCGTACTTCTACGGATAAAAAAATTAAAAAATCAACTTGTCTATACAAGATTTTCCTCCTATACTGCACTCAAGTTGTATAGACAGGAGATGCCAATGACTACCCTAACACTTACCCCTGGCAAACTTAGCTTGGCGGACTTGCGCGTAATTGCAAGACAACATGTACAGTTACATTTAGACCCAAATGCAGTAGCGATTATCAACAAAGGCGCAAAAGCAGTTGAGGCAATTGTTGAAAAAGGCGCACCAGCCTACGGCATTAACACTGGCTTTGGTCGCTTAGCAAGTACACACATCCCAAATGATCAACTAGAGTTGCTTCAAAAGAACTTGGTGCTTTCGCATGCGGTGGGTGTGGGTGAGCCAATGTCTGCGCCGGTTGTTCGCTTATTGATGGTCATGAAGTTATCTAGCATGGGCCGTGGTCACTCCGGTATTCGCCTGTGCGTGATTGAAAACCTAATCAAGCTATTTAACGCGGATGTATTGCCACTGATTCCTGTGAAAGGGTCTGTTGGCGCTTCTGGCGACTTAGCACCGCTAGCACACATGGCAGCCGTTCTGCTTGGCGTTGGTGAGGTATTTATTGAAGGCAGACGTGCGCCAGCCACCGAAGGTCTAGCGCATGTTGGCCTAGCCCCAATGACATTGGCGGCGAAAGAAGGCCTTGCCTTGCTAAATGGTACACAGGCTTCTACTGCTCTCGCTGTAAAACATCTTTTTGATATTGAAGACCTATACAACACTGCGTTGGTGTCTGGTGCATTGTCAGTCGATGCGGCAGCCGGCTCAGTAAAGCCATTTGATCATCGCATTCATGAATTGCGTGGTCAGCAAGGTCAAATTGAAGCGGCTGCAGCCTACCGCGCATTGCTAGATGGTTCGGATATTAACCAATCACATCGCGAGTGCAGCAAAGTGCAAGACCCGTATTCTTTGCGTTGTCAGCCACAAGTAATGGGTGCATGTTTAGATCAAATCCGTCATGCGGCTTCTATTTTACTAACTGAAGCCAATGCCGTTTCTGATAACCCACTGATTTTCCCTGATACGTTAGAAGTATTATCTGGCGGTAACTTCCATGCAGAACCAGTGGCGTTTGCCGCAGACAACCTTGCATTGGCGGCAGCTGAAATTGGTGCGTTATCCGAGCGCCGTATTGCACTATTAATTGATGCCACTTTATCAGGCTTGCCACCATTCTTAGTGAAAGATGGCGGCGTGAACTCTGGTTTCATGATTGCACACGTGACTGCTGCAGCACTTGCATCAGAAAACAAAACGCTAGCACATCCAGGCTCGGTAGATTCATTACCAACGTCGGCCAACCAAGAAGACCATGTATCTATGGCCACCTTTGCTGCGCGCAAATTAGGTGACATGGCTTACAACACAGCAACCATTCTGGCGATTGAATTACTGGCTGCGGCGCAAGGTGTAGATATGCACGAACCGCATCAAACTAGCCCAGCACTACAGACAGTAATGAAGTTGATACGTGATAATGTGCCGCACTACGATATTGACCGTTATTTTGCACCCGACATTGAAGTAATGACGAACTTGGTGCAAAAGGCGGCCATCTCGGCGAATAGCCCATTCCGTTTTATTTCTGAAAAGTGATAACAATGACTACACCAGCGTACCAAAATATCAAAGACTTTATTCTTAGCCGTGTTGCCTCTGGCGAGTGGAGAGAAGGTGATTTGGTACCGTCTGAAAATGAACTTGCCAAGCAGTTCAGTGTAGCGAGGATGACGGTTAACCGGGCTATTCGTGAACTCACTGCTGATCAAGTACTTATTCGGGTAAAGGGGGCGGGTACTTTTGTTGCACAGCCAAAGTACCAATCCACGCTGGTGGAAATCAAAAGCATTGCAGAAGAAATCACAGCGCGAGGGCACCAGCATTCTGCGGTTGTCCTTAAATTAGATGCAGTGGTACTCGATGAATCATTGGCTCGCGAAATGCAAATGAAAGCCAAGCAACCGGTGTTTCATTCTGTACTACTACATTTAGAAAACGGTACCCCGATTCAGTTAGAAGAACGTTGGGTGAACCCCAAAGTCGCACCAGACTATGCAGCACAAGACTTCACACAAACGACACCAAACGAATATTTAGTGCATGTTGCACCCTTGCAAAAAGTGGAATACCGCATTGAAGCGAGAAGCCCGGATAGTGGCACGCGTAGCGCACTAAAAATGGAGTCTGGGGAGCCTTGTTTGATGCTGCATCGCCGGACCTTCTCTCAAGGAGAGGTCGCCTCGGTTGCCAACCTCTGGCATCCAGGTAGTCGCTATCAGTTCACCGGACATTTTTAAATATTAGCAGCGAGGCAGATAGCCAACTGAGCCTATCTGCGAGAAATTGGAGAGAAACATGTCAGACCCACGTTTTGATGCTTCTAGAGTCATCCGCGCCCCACGCGGTGCAGAGAAAACCTGCAAAAGCTGGCTAACAGAAGCCGCCTATCGCATGATCCAAAACAACTTGGACCCTGAAGTAGCTGAGCATCCACAATCACTCGTTGTGTATGGCGGCATTGGCCGTGCAGCACGTAACTGGCAATGTTTCGATCAGATTCTGGCCTCGCTGAAAGAACTGAACGACGATGAAACGCTACTAATCCAATCGGGAAAACCAGTAGGCGTGTTTAAAACCCACGAAAATGCACCACGTGTTTTATTGGCAAACTCGAACCTGGTACCACACTGGGCAAATTGGGATCACTTCCATGAGTTAGACAGAAAAGGCCTGATGATGTATGGCCAGATGACCGCAGGTAGCTGGATCTATATTGGTAGCCAAGGCATTGTGCAAGGGACTTACGAGACTTTCTACTCTGTCGCCAACCAGCATTTTGACGGCAAGCCAGCCGGCCGCTGGATTCTGACTGGTGGCTTAGGGGGCATGGGTGGCGCGCAACCATTGGCTGCGACCATGGCAGGCTTCTCGATGATCGCAGTAGAGTGCGATGAAACCCGCATCGATTTCCGCATCAAAACACGTTATGTTGACCGCAAGGCCACCACACTAGACGAAGCACTGGCAATCGTAGAAGAAGCCAAGCAAACAGGGAAACCAGTCTCCGTTGGTTTATTAGGTAATGCAGCAGACGTATTTACCGAGCTAGTCAACCGCGGCATTACACCAGACTGCGTGACAGACCAAACCTCTGCACATGATCCAATCAATGGCTACTTGCCACAAGGTTGGAGCATGGAAGATTGGAAAGCGGCTCGTCAGAATGACCCTCAATCGATTGTTCTACCGGCTAAACAATCAATGGCCGTACAAGTAAAAGCGATGCTAGCACTGCAAGATCGCGGCGCTGCAACACTAGATTACGGCAACAACATCCGCCAAATGGCGCTTGAAATGGGCGTAGAAAATGCCTTTAACTTCCCAGGCTTTGTCCCTGCTTACATTCGCCCACTATTTTGCGAAGGCAAAGGACCATTCCGCTGGGTGGCATTAAGCGGCGACCCTGAAGACATCTACAAAACCGATCAGAAAGTAAAAGAGTTGATCCCTGATGATCCTCATCTACACAACTGGTTGGATATGGCGCGCGAGCGCATTGCCTTCCAAGGTTTGCCAGCACGTATTTGCTGGGTGGGGGTAAAAGATCGCTATCGTTTAGGCCAAGCCTTTAACGAGATGGTAAAAAATGGCGAGCTAAAAGCACCAGTCGTGATTGGACGTGATCACCTAGATACAGGCTCTGTTTCAAGCCCGAACCGTGAAACCGAAGCGATGAAAGATGGTTCTGATGCAGTATCAGATTGGCCACTATTGAATGCGATGTTGAACACGGCTGGTGGCGCAAGTTGGGTATCTCTGCACCACGGCGGCGGCGTAGGCATGGGCTTTAGCCAGCACTCTGGCGTGGTTATCGTCGCCGACGGTACCGACGAAGCACACAAGCGCTTGGGCCGCGTACTGTTTAACGACCCTGCTACCGGTGTAATGCGTCATGCGGACGCTGGTTATGAACTCGCCCAACAAACTGCGCGAGAAGCAGGCTTAAACTTGCCGATGCTTGGTAAATAATGATGCACTCCACACAGATCAAAGCGACTGACCTAACACCAATGCCATGGAAAAATGGTGGCGGAGTAACAAGGGAAGTCGCTGTGTGGCCAGTCGGTGCCGGGTTAGATGCATTTATCTGGCGTATTAGTCTTGCCGAGGTGGCCCAATCTGGGCCATTTTCTCGCTTTGCGGGTATTGATCGTATTCTGGTGCTAATTGATGGCCATGGAATGGAATTAGCGGATACCCATGGTGATTCCACCCTACTTCAACAACCCGGTGAGTTACTGTGTTTTGCAGGTGAGGCAGAAATTGTATCTACCCTACATCATGGTACAACGCATGACTTTAACCTGATGTGGCGGCGAGACCAAGCCAATGGACATGTTGAGATCATCACAACGTCTCAAAGCATGGCACTTGCGGCGGGAACACACGTCTTGCATGCCGTCAGTTCTGCTATCGACATCCAACTCTCGACAACAGAGACAAAACGGCTAGCAGCTGGCGACAGCCTCATTCTTAACACAGAGAAACCACAAGCAATCTCCATTCAGAAAGCAGAATCTGGATTGCTCATTCACGCACAGATCACCTCAAAATAGCTCCAAGGAAAATGTCCCCATGAATGCTGTCTGGCACAACATGACATTAAGCCCTAACGCCCATCCGGATGACTACATTCGCGATGCAGCCCTCGTTGTAGAAAATGGCAAAATCGTCTGGCTTGGACCCAAGTCAGCATGTCCAACTGCTTATGCAGCGTGGGAGCATATCGACTTAAACGGAAACTGGGTGACGCCAGGCTTTATCGACTGCCACACCCACCTTGTCTATGGGGGGAATCGGGCAGATGAGTTTGCAATGCGATTAGCAGGCGTCAGCTATGAAGAAATCGCCAAACGTGGTGGAGGCATTGTCTCTACCGTCAATGCGACTCGTGCATTAAGCGAAGAGACCCTATTTGCCGCGTCCGCACCAAGATTACAAGCGCTCATTCAAGAAGGTGTCACGACGGTAGAAATAAAGTCTGGCTACGGTCTAGATCTCGCCACCGAACGGAAAATGCTGCGCGTAGCAAAACAATTAGGCGAGTACTTTGGTATTAACGTCTACACCACCTTTTTGGGTGCGCACGCATTACCACCCGAATACGCAGGACAAGCAGACGACTACATCGATCTAGTCTGCAACGAAATGCTGCCGACGCTACACAGCGAAGGCTTGATTGATGCCGTGGATATTTTCTGCGAAAAAATCGGCTTCACGCTCGCACATAGTGAACAATTGTTTAAAGTAGCAACCGCACTTCACCTACCTGTAAAAATGCATGCAGAGCAGCTATCCAATATGGGGGGAGCGGCGCTAACTGCAAAATACAAAGGGTTATCAGCCGACCATCTAGAATATCTAGATGAAGAAGCCATTATCCAAATGAAAGCAGCAGGGACGGTAGCCGTATTGTTGCCTGGCGCGTACTACTTCATCCGGGAAACCAAACTACCACCACTGGATGATTTGCGAAAACATCAAGTCCCCATCGCGTTATCCACTGATAGCAACCCAGGTACATCCCCTGTCACCTCATTACCACTCACTCTAAACATGGCTTGTACGTTATTTAGAATGACAGTACCAGAAGTGTTAGCCGGCGTAACATCCAACGCGGCGCTCGCACTAGGACAATCGGAACGACATGGCACGCTAGCCATTGGCCGCGACGCCGACTTTGCGGTTTGGCAGGTAGAAACACTCGCTGAACTAGCCTATTGGTTTGGTAGACCGCTGTGCCAACGCGTCGTCAAAGCAGGCAAAACACTGCACCAGCAAAACAATCAAGAGAATCAGGCATGAAGCACGCTCTATTTGCAGAAACAGCGCTCCTACCCTCTGGCTGGGCAAGTAATGTACTTTTGGAATGGGATTCACAAGGTGTCTTAACCAATACAACCATCCATTCGACTAAACCCGCCAATGTAGCGGTTGCAGAGGGAGCCGTTATCCCTGGCATGCCCAACCTACATTCGCATGCCTTCCAGCGTGCCATGGCAGGGTTAACAGAGTACTTAGGTGATCCACAAGATAGCTTTTGGAGTTGGCGCAAGCTGATGTACCAATTTGCGCAAAAGATTGATCCGGATACGTTTGAAGCCATCGCAAAGCAGCTATATACCGAGATGCTAAAAGCAGGGTACACATCCGTCTGTGAGTTTCATTATGTACATCATGATGTTGGTGGCAAGCCATATGCAAACCCAGCGGAACTATCTGCAAGGCTCGTTAAAGCGGCAACGGAAGTAGGAATTGGATTAACCCTATTACCCGTACTGTACCAACATAGTGGGTTTGGTGAAAAAGCACCACTGACTGAGCAAGCTCGCTTTATCAATGATCCAGACTGGATCTTGAATTTACTTACCGCCTTACAACAACAACACCCGATTCATGCGGGGCTCAATTATGGTGTTGCCCCACACTCGCTACGTGCGGTTGGTCCTAAAGCACTCGCTTATATGCAAGCAAATCTGCACCAGCAATTACCTACCGCACCCATCCATATTCATATTGCCGAACAAACCAAAGAAGTCGATGACTGTGTCGCGCTCACCGGCCAACGCCCAGTTGAATGGTTGCTCGACCATCTGCCTGTGGATGAGCGCTGGTGTTTAGTTCATGCAACGCATCTCACCCCCGCTGAAACTACCGCCTTAGCCCAAAGCAATGCCGTGGCAGGCATTTGTGCAACCACGGAAGCAAACCTTGGTGATGGCATTTACGATGGCGTGAACTATCTCCAGATGAATGGGCGATGGGGGATTGGATCAGACAGCCACATTAGCGTCAGCATGGTGGATGAGTTACGCCTGTTCGAATATAGCCAACGCTTAAGAGATCGTCGTCGTAATGCGTTAGCGACATCTGCACATCCAAATCTCGCAGAACACTTATTCCAATCCGCCTTAGGTGGCGGCGCGCAAGCGACAGGGCGCAAGGTGAACGGACTACAAGTAGGTCATCGCGCAGACTTGTTAGTACTCGACGCATCGCATGTGAATTTGGCGCACAAACCAGCGTCACAATTACTAGCGGGGCTTATTTTCTGTCAGCACAACACGACACCAATAAAAGATGTCATGGTGGGCGGCCGTTTTGTGATTAAAGATCAGCAACACGCTTCAGAAACAGCGACGAGTGACACTTACAAAGCGGCACTAAAAACGCTGCTAGAGGCATAAAAAGGAAATCAGATGAGCACGCCCGTTTATTCCTTACACCAAGGCACCATCCCTTTGTTGATTTCCATGCCGCATGTGGGCACGGAAATCCCTACCGACATACTTGCGCAAATGGAACCAGTCGCCACTCACCTAGACGATACCGACTGGCACCTACCCCGTCTTTACGACTTTGCCATTGCCATGGGCGCATCGGTACTGATACCCACTTACTCTCGCTATGTGATCGATCTTAACCGCCCTTCGGATAATGCAAATCTTTATCCCGGGCAAGACACCACGTCGCTATGTCCTATAGATACCTTCCATAAAAAGGCACTCTACGCAGAAGGAAAAACACCTAGCGAAGAAGAGATACAACGACGAGTCGACACCTATTGGCACCCCTACCATGACGCACTGCAAGCGGAAATCGCAAGGTTAAAATTAGCACATGGCGGTGTTTGCTTGTGGGAAGCACATTCTATTTTATCGACAGTGCCACGTTTTTTTGAGGGAAAATTACCAGACTTTAATTTTGGCACCCTCAATGGCCAGACTTGTGCAGCAGGCTGGGGAGAATCCATGCTCTCCATCGTTCAGCAACAGGACACATACACAGGCGTTCTAAATGGTCGATTCAAAGGGGGATATATCACTCGAGCCTACGGTAATCCGGCGGAAAACATCCATAGCATCCAATTAGAGCTTTCCCAAGCAACTTACATGGAAGAAGTGCGACCTTACTCTTACACATCAACGAAAGCGGAGCCGACGCAAGTAGTACTTAAAGCCTTGTTAAACCAATGCCTATCCTTACTACCCAAGTAATAGACTTACCACAACATCACGGCAGTAGTACAAAGTAAGCCGCAAAATGCTAGCCGGAGCAATCGCTCTGGCAATGCATGCGCAAGCGCAACACCATAAGAGACACTCAATATGCCGCCGCAAGCGAGCGGAACCCCAATGTGCCAATCCACTTTTCCAGCGGCACTATAGGCATATAACGAAGCAAACGAACCTGGTACTACAGTAGCAAGGCCCAATCCTTGGGCAATCGTTTGTTTCTTCACCCCAAACCAGCGAATTAACGCAGGCACCACAACCAAACCGCCACCCACCGTAAATACGCCAGCGCAAATCCCACTAACCACACCCAAGGCCGGCAGCCAAACTGGCGGCAAGACGACCGATTGACTCTCTGCGCTCAACCCTCGTCCACTGTTAAACACAAGAAAAGCTAGCACCACCAAAAAAACTGCAAATATCCCCTGCAACGTTGCACTCGGTAAACCAATCACTAACCTAGCGGCACAATAACTCGTCACCAAGGCACAGCAGCCCAATACAGCGCCCGTTTCCAGTTCAATGGGGTTACGCTGCTTGTACCGAATAAAACCAAGCAATACATTTGGCGCAATCATTACCAAGGCAGTTCCTTGTGCCATTGCCTGTGGCATACCCAGCCACACTAAGGCGGGAATCGCCAACAATCCCCCGCCAATACCAAAGACACCCCCAACCCCACCCAAGACAATCCCAAGTAAGAAATATTCAACTATCACCCAATCCATGATGCACTCTGTACCAGCAAGTAATGAAGTGATTGTGCCAAGCAAAATGGTTAACAATCGTTGAATAAATTAATTTATTATTAAATTACAGTTAACAAATCAATATATTCTCCTCATGAATCACTTATCAGACTTAAGCTTTTTTGATCAGTTAATTCGGGCAGGAAGCCTGACACGTACCGCTCAACAGCTTGGCGTCACGACAGCGGCGATCAGCAAGCGCTTATCGCTCTTGGAGCAGCGGTTGGGCATACGCTTACTCGAAAGAACGACCCGAAGAATGGTGCCCACTGCAGAAGGGTGGATTTACCTAGAGGAAGGAAGAAGAATACTGGCCGAGGTAACCTCGTTAGAAGAAACCATTTCTCAACATCAAGAGTACCCAAGAGGGTTACTCAGGATATTAGTTGGCTTTGGGTTTGGCAGAACTGTCATCGCACCACTGATTCCCAAATTTTTAGCGGCATACCCAGAAGTAGAAGTGCAACTCACCCTAACAGACAAACCGATTCGACTCACAGACAATGAAGTAGATGTAGCGATCCGGTTTGGCCAAATTACGGATGGTCGTGTCGTTGCAAAAAAACTTGCAGCCAACCGCCGTTTACTTTGTGCATCCCCCTCGTATCTGAAACAATTTGGCACCCCGAAAACACCACAGATGCTGCTAAAGCATCAATGTATTGATATTCGAGAAAGAGATGAGACCTTTGGCGTCTGGAAACTAAGCCACGCAGATCAAACTGTTCATATCAAAATACACGGAAATACATCGACAAATGACGGAGAGACAGCCGTTGCATGGGCGACCCAAGGAATGGGCATTGTGCTACGCTCACATTGGCACATCGCCCCGATGCTAAGAAGTAATCAGCTTGTTCATATCTTGCCGGAATGGGAACAATCCGATGCAGATATTTATGCCATCTATCCAGCAAAAAAATACACGCCCGCAAAAATCAGTGCGTGGATTAGCTTTCTAAGCGAACAACTCTCCTCGCATGCCTTTTAATTTTGCAAGGGAAACAAATTAGTGTACAAAAGATATTGACATTCAACTACTTCTGCGACAAATTCAACTTATATTCACAACAAGAAAAGACACGACATGTTTGACCTAAGAGAACTACCAAGCCATGACACTATGCTTCGTTTTGCAAGCAGTTATCCAGACTTGGATATCAGCGCATTAGAAAGCTGGTTAACCATGCTGAGAACTGCCAGTGATGAACTGACTGCTTTCGATGAGTTTTTGTCTGAGTACGGCGTCTCCCAGACCAAGTTTTTCGTCTTGTTGCTGCTAATGCGCCATCCTGATGGTTTAACCCCATCACGATTGGCACAAGGCGTAGCGGTGTCTCCTCCAACAATGACGGGCATTGTAGATCGCCTAGCACGGGATGGCTTAGTCGAGCGTATCGACATTCCAACTGATCGTCGTAGCGCGATTATCAATCTGACTGAATCTGGCAAGCAGCTGATGGATACCTTGTTGCCACCGCATTACGCGCGTATTGCCAGCATTTTTGCAGTGCTAAGTGAAGCGGAACGTCAAACACTGCAAGTGCTGATGGGTAAGCTAAGACTTGCAGCCCATGATCAAGCCCTGCATGTAAAAGAATCTGCCTCAACTGAAGACTAATTCAGCGATGCCAAAATAAAAAGACCGCGCTAGCGGTCTTTTTATTTTGTAAGAGGAGAAACCAATCAGATCATTTACCCAACAAGCCTTTCAGCTTATCTTTCAGTTTGTCTTGCTCACCTTTTACCTGATCATTCAATTTAGCTTTTTGTGCATCGGCACTTTGTTTTAGTTTCTCTTGCTGTGCAGCTAAATCTGCTTTCGCTTTATCCTCAATCGCCTTTGTATCAACATTCAATTTATTCTGCAAAATTTGCTTAGCGACTGAAGCATAATCAACGGTAAATGTTGGCTGGGTAAAAGTGCCGCCGATATGCACAGGGACATTAACACCACCCAATGCCCCCGCATCTTTCTTATACTCCACACCACCTAAGGCATTGTAATCAATGGTGCTCGCAGGGATATTAAACTGACCACTCCCAGATGCTTTCAACAGCGGAGCAATCATCGACAAATCGCTGTTCTTCGCAACACCATTAGTTAACTGAAAAGATGCGCTTAAATCAGAGAACTCAGTTTTAGCTGTAGCGCTCGCACCAGTCTTAGCCTTTTCTCTCAATGAATTAATCGAACTTTGTGCCTTCTGAACAGTATCAATCATGCTAATGCCTTTGATCGCACCATCCGCCACTTTGACTTTCAAATTACCATTTAAAGACTGTTTAATCCCTGCCAAGGTTTTACCAGAAAATGAAACTTGTCCGCTCGCATTCGCTTTACCAGAGATTTTATCATCCCCAGATAGCGTCTTTAGCAGTTCCCCCAAAGCCAATCCACTCACTTCAGGGCTGACCGTAAAAGATGGCGTAGTCCCCCAATTAGCGCTCACCCCTGCTTTTACTTGCCCTTGGAAAACTTTGGCAGAAAACGGAGCCACCTTCCACAATCCTGGCACCGCCTCAAAGTGAACGGACACGTCATTCACGACCCATGGCGCACGTTGCAAGCGGCCAATTTTGACGTCTGCTGTACCAGTTAGGTTATGAAAAACGGGTAGATCAGGAATCAGTACTTGGTTATCCGCGCTGGCAGTCGAGGCGGCACCTGCTTTTACAGAAGCAGCAGACTTCGTAACGTAACGGTCTACATCCAAAGCGTCTAAGCTTAAATTAGCTTTAAAGGTAGGCCTCGCAAACTGTTTTACTTCAGCTTGCAAGTTAAGATTAGACGCATCAAGCTTACCGTTTAACTTCGTACTAACGGTTTGCGCTTTAATCGCGGCATCAATTGAACCGGCTAATTGCCAGCTACTTGCAGGCATCCCTTTTAGCTGAATTCGACCGGAGGTTTGTAATTGGGGAAGTTGCACATGTAATGCATCTAAACCAACCGCAATCGGACCATTGATTTGTGTCTGTACTTGCTTATCAGCAAAGTTACCCTGCAAATTCAACGCCATCTTACCAATATTTAATTGCTGCCCAGCTAAGCCAATCGCGGCTAGTTGGCCTTTGATCGTTGCTTTATTGCCATTCCCGGATAGATTCGCATTTAACGCAATATCACTTGCATTCAGTTTGCCATCTTTAAACACCAATGTAGGTAATTTCGCATTTGCAACAACGCTATTACCACCTTGCGATAGATTTGCATCCAGCGCCAACTGTTGCAAATCAATTGCACCACCAGTTAAGGCAAATGCTGCTGCATTCACCGTTGCTTTCACCTGTTGGCCAGCAGTAGATTGGTCGAGGGTCAATTTCAACGGTTTAATTGACGTATTACCATTTAAAAGACTTACATTGCCTTCCGTTGCTACTTTTAACCCTTTTTGCCCAGCCGCAGCACCATCAAATGAAGCCACCAATTGCTTCGCTTCAATCAGGCCTGTACTGCTATCCATGGCCACCGCTGTTGATACCGCAAACTTGCCATCAACCTGCGCTTTGGGATTTGAAATCGGGCCTGTTGATACCAATCCGTCGGCCTTTAGCGTTGCGCCTTTGCTCGGGTCAATATCGGTCGCGGTCACATTCAGCTTAGAAACCAATGCCGCACGATCCGTCATCTCATCTTGCCAAGCGGCTTGGCTATTTTTTAGAGAGACCAGCGCCACTTTCATTTCAAGCTTTTGGCTACTAGACGTGTCATCGGTAGACTTTTCTAGTAAATCTGCAAAATTGAATACCCCTTTTGCATCACGGGTAACGCGCACTTGCAAACCATCAACATCCAAACTATCAACAATCACTTTTTTGCTAAGCAAGGGCATTAGTTGCACACCAAGTTGCAGTTCACCTAACTTAGCAAACTGAACAGCACTCGCATGCTCACTCAAACTAACATCTGAAACTTTAAATCCAATTTGAGGATAGACGGTTAGCTTAATTTCACCATTAATCGCTAATGTTCTTTGCTTATTGGTTTTTACCCAATCAATGATTTGCGATTTGTAATCATTCGGATTAAACGTCATCAGGAAACCAGTGGCGCCAATCACCGCAACCCCCGTCACCCCTGCCACACCTATTCCAACTTTTTTTAGCCAGTGCATATCCACTGCTCCGCAATTTCATTCAAACCCTAAATATACCAGCTTTCAACTAAACGAATTGTGAACAAAACCTAAATAGCATACAAAAAAAATGCCCCAGCAATTGCTGGGGCATTTTATACGGCAATAATTAGCGATTAATTTGCTAATACTTTAGCCATTGAGCTAGCAACATATTCAATGTTGCTTAGGTTCAAGCCAGCCACACACATACGGCCTGAGCGAACCATGTAAACGCCAAACTCTTCACGTAGACGATCTACTTGCTCTGGAGACAAGCCGGTGTAGCTAAACATACCGCGCTGAGACAAGAAGTAAGAGAAATCACGACCAGGAATCGCTGCAGAAATCACATCAAACAACGCCTTACGCATTGCTTTAATACGATCACGCATGTTTTCAACTTCTTTCACCCATTCTGCGTACAACTCTGCATCGTTCATCACGGTTGCAGTCACTTGGCCGCCATGTCCTGGAGGGCTAGAGTAGTTACGACGAATCGTAAACTTCAATTGGCCCAATACACGGCTAGCTTCTTCTTCTGTTGCACATACAACAGAAAGACCGCCACAACGCTCACTGTACAAAGATAAGTTCTTAGCGAAAGAATTACTTACAAAGAAGCTAACACCAGCATCAGCCATTGCACGGATTGCATAGGCATCATCATCCAAGCTTTCACCAAAGCCTTGGTAAGCAATATCCATGAAAGCAATCAATTCTTGCGCTTTCACTACTGCAATCACTTCTTGCCATTGTTCTTTGGTCAGATCAACACCAGTAGGGTTATGGCAGCATGGGTGCAATAGGATAACGGTTTGTTTTGGCAATGATTTAAAACATGCAATCATGTCAGCAAAACGTACATTACCAGTCTCGCTATCATAGTATGGGTAAGCATTTACTTTCACGCCTGCACCATCAAAGATAGAACGATGGTTATCCCATGTAGGATCGCTCACCCACATTTCGCTATTTGGGAAATAACGCTTAATGAAGTCAGCACCTACTTTCAACGCGCCAGAACCACCAATTGTCTGTACAGTCGCAACACGCTTTTCTGCCAATACTTTGTGGTCTGCACCGAATAGCAAACGCTGAACGGCTTCACGGTAAGGGCCAAAACCTTCCATCGGTAGATATGGACGAGGTTGTTCAGCAGCCACACGGCGTTGCTCAGCAACTTTTACACAGTTTAGTAGAGGAATCTTGCCGTTTTCATCGTAGTACAAACCAATACCCAAATTCACTTTATTCGCGCGGGTATCTTTGTTAAAGGTTTCTACCAAGGTCAAAATTGGATCACCGGCGTAGGCATCTACATGCTGGAACATAAGCTTTAACTTTCTGTCGACGAGTTACAAAAAAACAAAAGACGGAGGTTTCCTCTAAACACTAGCCCCAAAATGGTGCATCTAGAGATTTCCTCTCAGGTCGCAAGCCCCTCAAATGAAGAAACTTCAACTCAAAAAAGGCTTTTTGCGTAAAAATTCTTAACTGATTAATTATTACACAAACAACAAGTAAGTGCCCATTGAAAAATACAAGTTCCTTGTTGATCTCCGTATTTTCGAAAATTTACGTTCATCACAAGATAAGTGACCGCTAGCAAGAAATGCATCACATCTGATTCAATCGTTCAAAACCGGTGAAATAGGAAAGGCATGTCGAACACTCACACACAGAGACATCGGGGAAGATGTACCCTCCTCCGATGAAAACACCAGCACAACACTGGGAAGTTTGCGTTAGTTCGCACAGGTTCGATCGGCAAGTAAACCATACCCATCGATAAAGAATTGGTGCCGGGTCGATCGCACTCCTCCCAGCCTAAGTGGTACAGCGCACACAAAGCGGCTGAACGAGGCGTATTTAATCATCTGATTATTACCCGCAGATGACAGGGCAAAAATACGCATAAAACAGAATTCATCTACATTTTTCTACTTTTTTTCTGTTTTTTTATTTTTTTATATAAATTTTTAAAAAAACACGATCGATTTACCTTAACGTCAAAATAACAAACCTAAGCAATTGATTTATATAGTTTTATTCCAAAGAAATTTTAGAAAATATATTTCAACAAATTAAATTTTTAGCTTAGCCACCAAACTAACCAGATGGTCAAAAACCAAAAAGGGGCATCAACTGACCCACAGCCCGCATTAATGCTCGATCTTGGTGCATAACCATTTTTATTTTACATATTACGTAAACGTAAATTTGATTTACCTCAAGGTATTGACGCTGACGCAATAATAAGGAAAATACGCACATCTGCTGAACAAGCAGAACCGCTACAGCGAAGCAAACCTGAATCAAACATTCTCAGGCGCCGCGAGCCATGTAGCCAGAAAGCAAGCTAGCAAAGGAGAACAGTCTGACAGACCGGTTAGAATCGGCGAGACTGCAAAATAAAGAGAGTCGAGACAACACGAGGCCCTATCAGTGAAAGCTGATAGGGCCTTTGTGTTTTCGGGTACTAAGTTAACTTGAACTCATCCACTTGATGAACGTCAACTCATAAAATTGCCCTAACGCTTATGATGCCCATAGTCAAATCAAACGGGCAACATTCCATGAAATCAGATTCAGCCAATATCGAGAAAACTCAGCAAGACATCATCTTTGATAAGCAGTTGATCGAACGACTATCAGGCAACGGGCCTCGATATACTTCTTATCCAACAGCAGATAGATTTCATGAAGGATTTACTCAATCGTCTTTTGAGGTGCAGGCAAAAACACATTTTCTAGATAGAAATGAAAAAGCCCTATCACTCTACGTGCACATCCCTTTTTGCAATACCATTTGTTACTACTGCGCTTGCAATAAGATCATCACAAAAGACAAATCAAAAGCCGACCAATATCTAGACTACCTAGATAAAGAAATTGACCTTGTTGCTCCCCATTTTGCAAAACATGCCAAAGTAGAACAACTACACTTTGGTGGCGGCACTCCTACTTTCTTATCAGATGCGCAATTAACCAGGTTAATTCAAAAACTAAAATCCACTTTTCAATTTGCGGATGATACGACAGGTGAGTTTTCGATTGAAATCGATCCACGCAAAGTATCTGAAGAAACGGTCGCGCTACTTCGTCAACTTGGCTTTAATCGCATGAGTATTGGCGTGCAAGATTTTGATGCGGACGTCCAGGTGGCAGTGAACCGAATTCAATCTGAAGAAGAAACCTTATCCACCTTAGCCGCAGCTAGAAAGTATGGTTTTCAGTCTGTTTCAATGGATTTAATTTACGGACTTCCGTTACAGACCGTAGAACGCTTTTCTACAACACTAGATAAAGTGATTGCGGCTAGGCCTGATAGACTATCTGTATATAACTATGCGCATTTGCCGCATGCGTTTATGCCTCAGCGTCGGATCAATGAGGCAGATCTACCCTCTGCAGATACAAAGTTAGATATTTTGAACCTAGCAATTCAAAAATTAACTGCCGCTGGATATATTTATATCGGCATGGATCACTTTGCCCTTCCGAATGATGAGCTAGCAATCGCACAAACCGCCGGAACGCTTCATCGAAACTTTCAGGGTTACTCAACGCACGATGATATTGATATGTTGGCCCTCGGCGTTTCGGCCATCAGTAAAATCGGTACTAGTTACAGCCAAAATGTAAAGACAACAGAAGAATACTATGCCGCACTAGACAAAGGCACCCTCCCCTTGTATCGCGGAATGGACTTAACAGAAGAAGATGTACTTAGACGTGATTTAATCCAGCGATTGATGTGTGATTTTGAAGTTGATATCCAGTTACTCGAAAAGAAGTACGGTATTTCTTACCTAGACTTTTTCTCTGCCGAGCAAACACAACTTCAACAATTAGCAAAAGATGGGTTACTGTCTATATCTAAAGAGGCTGTTTACGTACAACCGAAAGGACGTCTGTTGATTAGAAACATCGCCATGGTTTTCGATCAGCATTTACGAGAAAAACAAACTGCAGCACGCTACTCAAAAGTCATCTAACCCCTCCCAAAAACGATAAAATTACCAAGAAGGTAATTTTATCGTTTTCTGAACTCAATATTATTTGTTCAAAATAATTACCACAAAGGTAAATTTGTGGTTTAATGAGTTTATGCAAAGTATCCAAGACACTAGAAGAAATAATCTTCTTTACCTCATCACCCACCGATTCAACGGTAGGCAGATTGATTTTGCCAAAACAGTGGGCATCAATCAGGCATCGTACGTTTCCAGACTGCTAGGCAACTCGTCTAGCGGCCAAAGGAATCTCGGTGATGAGTTATCGCGAAAAATTGAAGCAGCGTGCGGTCTCTCTCCTTACTGGATGGATCGCCCTCACGAATTTGTTGACACATTGGCAAGTAATTTACAAACGGGAACTATAGAAATGACGCACGGAAAATCGACGATTAAAACTGATGACACCCGTATTAAAGAAATTAAAGAATTGGCGCCACCTTCACACGTGCTGCGTGAATACCCAATTTCTGATTATGCAGCCAACGTCACTTACGAAACGCGTCAAGCTATTCATCGCATCTTACACGGCGCGGATGATCGCTTATTAGTCATTATTGGCCCATGCTCTATCCATGACTATGATGCAGCAATGGAATACGCAACCCGACTAAAAGCTCACAAAGATAAATTCGAACAAGATTTACTCATCGTGATGCGGGTGTACTTTGAAAAACCACGTACAACCGTTGGCTGGAAAGGTCTAATCAACGATCCAATGTTAGATGGCAGCTACCGCATCAACGAAGGCATTCGCCTTGCGCGCAAATTATTACTAGATATCAACGATACAGGCATGCCAGCTTCGACAGAATATCTAGATATGATTACGCCGCAATACCTATCTGATTTAATTAGCTGGGGCGCAATTGGTGCCCGTACGACAGAGAGCCAAGTGCATAGAGAACTAGCGAGCGGCTTATCTTGCCCTGTTGGCTTTAAAAATGGCACAGATGGCAACTTACGCATCGCTGTAGATGCGATCAAGGCAGCCAATGCCCCACATCACTTCCTATCAGTGACGAAAGCAGGACACTCCGCCATTGTGTCTACGTTAGGAAATGAAGACTGCCATGTTATCTTACGTGGCGGTAAGGCCCCTAACTACGATGCAGAGAGTGTAGAAGCAGCCTGCCAACAACTATCTAGCTCAGGCCTAGCGCAAAAAGTAATGATCGACTTTTCGCATGCCAACAGCAGTAAACAGTACAAAAAGCAAATGGACGTCTGTGAAGATGTCGGCGCACAAATTGCCACAGGCGATGAGCGCATCTTTGGTGTGATGGCAGAAAGCCATCTATGTGAAGGCCGCCAAGATCTAAAACCAGGTCATCCATTAACCTACGGCCAAAGCATTACCGATGCTTGCATTGGCTGGGATGATAGTGAATCACTACTATCCACGCTTGCAGAGTCTGTCAGACAGCGTCGTTTAAAACGCAGTCAACACGATTAAGCACCACAATAAACAAAGGCGCATTCAGCGCCTTTGTTTATTGTACAGTTTCTTCTTCCAAGCGATGCAACACGTTACTTACCGCTCGCTCAGAGAACGAGGAAGCCTCTATCCTGCGAACTTTGCCATCCGCGAGATATCGATTTAAATCTTCTTGTGACACAGACAAGGCATTTCCGCCAAATCGGTTTGTAAACAGGTATACCGCTTTGTACGGGCTAATCCAAGCTAGCTTCATTTGCTGAACGCTGTCATCTAGCTCCACTTCAACCCACTCTCCGCGTCTAAGCGTGGACTGCATCCATCGCTCCGCAATTTTCTCGTGCACTTCTTCCTCAATCACCACTGCAGGTAATTGAGAAGGAACATCAATCGGCGAGAACGGCTCGGCCAACACCTCCTCCAACACTGGCAAAGCAATATCCATCGATGCGAGCGGCGTGCGAATTTGTGGTACTCCACTTGCCGAAGCGGCTGTTGCGCCCTGCCGAATTGCCGTTGCATGGCACTTTACTAATTCTGCTAAAAATAGCTCTTTAATCACAGCGCCATTTGGTTGCTTAACCAGAACAGACTCGATGCGCGATAACATGGGCTGTAGCAAACCAACCAGTTTGACACGATCTTCCGTAGTAATTTTAGGCTCACACGACCAAATCAGTTGATCCATCACCTCTTGTGAGCGATACCAACCTTCCGTATGCAGGCCATGCTGAAGGCAAGCATCCATTTGCATTGCAACGCCATGATTCGCAAGAAAATCACGCACGACTTGGGGTACACCATGTTTATCTAGTCGAGAAGCCACCCAAAGCTTCGCTTCTTCCAACGCAATCATTTGCTGCTCTTGGAAAATAATTACCTTAGCAGTTCTCTCTGAACTAGCTTCTGAGAGTCGGTTTTCCTCTTCTACAAAAGCAAGTAAACGGGCTTCCTGCACTTCGAAAACCGCAATTTCATCCGTAAATTCAGTTAAGATATGATTAACCACATCTTCAATTAGCGTGACTAAACGCTTTAAATACTCCTCGCTCTGCCACCCCACTGAAAGCTGGGCGAGTAAATCAAGCATTCTTCTGACGGGATGCTGCTTTCTAGAAAAAAACTTTCCATCTAAAAGAGCCGCTTTTAGCACGGGAATCTGTAGTCGCCCAATCAGCGCTTTAATTTCTGCTGGTATGTTTTCTTCATCAAAGATGAAATCAAAAAGCATCGCGACAATATCAATGGTCAACGATTCAATTTGCGAAACCTGTTCAACTAGTCCACCTTCTTTTAAAGAACGCAGGCTTAAAGACAACGCTTCACTTGTTCCTAAAGCGGCAACCGGCGCACTTTGCACGGTCAACTGCAATTTCGTCAGCTCTGGCAACACCTTCGTCGTCAACCCGGCACTTTGAGCCGTTACAGGCATTTGACCAGTTTGAACCAACTGCCTTAGCACACCTAATAATGAAGCATCCTCTTCAGAAATCAGTACCATTCCATCAGGAACAGGCTTACTTACAGCAGCAGACGATGCTTCAGAGGCCGAATGGGCGGGTTGCCGGATGGTAGGACCATCATCCTTTTTAACTTTAAGAGACAACGGCACTTTAGGCAAAACATCATTAGCAATCATCATTGCATTGAGTTCTGCATACATTTGCTTCAAATCTTTGGCAAATGCACGTGCAAGCGCTTCTAGAATAAGTAAGCGCACTCCAAGTTCGACATCCAATTCGTCACAAGCACTATCAAGCGCTTGTGCAATCTGCATGGGCGACAAAGGCAGAGAACTATCACCAATAGACTGCCGATCAGACAATAGATGAATCACCCTCGCCTCAAAGGCATTTAATTCATCCGCACTATATTTACGCCATAAACTGGCAATTTGCCGAACAGCAAGGCTCTGCTCAAAATCCGCATGATCAACTAACGAAAGCTCGCCAATATCCAATACAGGCTTATCGGCGCGGGCCACACTGGAATCCACCTTAATGGATTGATCAAATGAATTTAAGAGAGTCGATCGAAAACTAGACTCATAGATAGATCGCTTAGCCTCTAATACACCACGTGCATTTAGATAGCGATTATATTTTTCTCTAGATAAAGTTTTTTCAGCCAACTCAAAAAGCTCATCATTTAGCTGATCGAGTTTTGCCGCAAGCATCGGACACAGCTTGTTTAATGCCTGTGACCGACAGCGCTGAAACACCTCTTTGACCACTTCCGGAGATACCGATCTACCTTTGGCAAACTCAGTCAAAGAAATCACATTATTTGTAGATGTAAGGGACATGTTTACCACCCTAATATTGCCCTCTTAATACCCATCTGCACATACAGAGGAGCATAACAATATCTATGTGATGGCAAAATCACGATCGAGATGAGGCGGCCCCGCTATCTGCTAATAACAGACCGGAAACTTTGCGTCCCCGCCTCGCGACGGGTTTGCCATTTTCACACCTTGAGAAGGCGTTTTACTTAGTGTTTAAGTTAGTATGTAATTGACTTCCCCTAAACAGAGGAAGTTCGCACAGTAACAATTTACGCTTTTCGACACAGAAAATAAAGCATTGTCATACCAAAACCGATAAACGGCATCAAAAGTTATTTATTCGGACCACAACAAACACACAGCATCCGCAGCAATGCCCTCACCTCGCCCAGTAAACCCCAAACGCTCTGTTGTTTTTGCCTTAATGTTGACGCATTTAGTATCAATACCTAAATCAAAAGCAATTAACTCCTCCATACCTGGAATATGCGGAGCCATCTTCGGTGCTTGAGCAATAATGGTGGCATCCACGTTTGCAATTTTCCACCCACCAGCATGAAGCAAGCCCACCACATGGCGTAACAATACTCGGCTGTCTGCACCAAGGTATGCCACATCATTATCTGGGAAATGTTGCCCAATATCCCCTAACCCAGCGGCACCTAGTAAGGCATCAGTAATTGCATGAAGCAATACATCGGCATCTGAGTGTCCTGCCAACCCTTTTTCATAAGAAATAGTAACGCCACCAATAATCAATGGTCGATCGACAACAAGTGCGTGTACATCAAACCCTTGTCCAACTCTAAATGGACATAACTTCATAATTTACCTTTCGATCAACGGTTTTGGTTTGCATAGGCTTATTTGCCTGAAATGGCAAAAGAAACCGCTGACAATAATTTATTTGCACTGATTGGCTTAACAACAAAGCCACTTGCACCGGCACTCAATGCGCCTTTTACTTTATCCAAGGTGGCTTCACCACTCACCATGATCACTTTTGGCGCATTCGGTTTAGCCAATAGCTCCGGCAATAGAGACATCCCATCCATACCCGGCAAGTTAATATCCAACAACACTAGATCTGTAGGCGTCGCATCAAAGACTTTCAAACCAGACTCAGCAGAAGGCGCATCCCCCACAACGGTATAACCCTCTTGGCGTAAGACACTACCAATTAGCGACCTCAACACCGCATCATCATCAATAATTAAAATGGTTACATTTTGTGGACTCATCGCAACCCTTTCATACTAAGATACGGATTCAATCTTGCTTTTTTCGCAATTGTAATTGAATTTGCTGCAACAATCCCTCAGAGGCATCTTCAATTCGATTTAAAACATCTTCAAATCCAGCCCCGCCACCATAGTAGGGATCTGGCACTTCTTGCCCAGAATATGCGCGACTAAAGTTTAAAAACAATTCCGCTTTGTCGCCCAAATTTAAGCCTATTATTTGTTTAATATCTCGTAAATTGCGCTGATCCATCGCTAAAACATAGTCGAATTCCAAGAAGTCGTGATCGGTCAGTTTTCGCGCACGGATATCCGACAAATCAAACCCACGTCGTGAAGCGGCCGCAACTGAACGTGTATCTGGCGACTCACCAACGTGATAAGCATGCGTACCTGCCGAGTCAATCAAAACTAGATCCGATAGACCCGCTTGCTTTACTTTGGCGCGAAAAACACCCTCAGCCGTAGGACTACGGCAAATATTTCCCATACAGACAAATAACACCTTGACCATTTAGTGCGCTCACCCTCGTTATTGTTTTTTGCCAAATACAATCGCAAATCTCATGGAAGATAGTTTCTCTTCTGGCTAAATTTATTTTAAGTATATGCAATTGCTAAAGAAAAGCGTGACTTTTACTACTTAACATACATTATCTAACATGAAACAAGATTTCCCTCTTTACCGCAAGTGGCTGTTTTCGCTATAATTTTGCTTTGCCGGAAGGAATCACACATGCGCGTCATCCGACAAGCCCTCACATTTGACGATGTTTTACTCGTTCCAGCCCACTCCAGCGTTCTACCTCGCGATGTTTCACTGTCTACTAGACTAACTCGCCAGATCACTTTGAATATTCCACTTTTGTCTGCTGCAATGGATACAGTGACAGAAGCTCGTCTAGCGATTGCGCTAGCCCAAGAAGGCGGCATTGGTATTGTTCATAAGAACATGACAGCTGAAAAGCAAGCGAAAGAAGTGTCAAAAGTAAAACGTCACGAAAGTGGCGTGGTAAAAGATCCAATCACCATCTCTTCTGCGTTAACCATCCGTGACGTAGTACAACTAACCAGACAACACCGTATTTCTGGTTTACCTGTTGTAGATAGTGGCAAAGTTGTTGGCATTGTAACAAACCGCGACTTACGGTTTGAAAGCCGCCTAGATGCACCGGTCACAAGTATCATGACACCACGTGACAGACTAGTCACCGTAAAAGAAGGCGCTAGTCGCGAAGAAGCAATGGCATTAATGCACGAACACCGCATTGAGCGTGTGCTTGTAGTGAATGATGCTTTTGAGTTACGCGGTCTAATCACTGTAAAAGATATCCTGAAATCTAGCGAACACCCATTAGCTTGCAAAGATGATCAAGGTCGTTTACTAGTTGGTGCGGCGGTTGGCGTTGGTGAAGGCACAGAAGAACGTGTAACACTACTAGCGGAAGCGGGTGTTGACGTTATCGTGGTAGACACTGCTCATGGTCATTCTGAAGGCGTTCTAAAGCGCGTGGAATGGGTGAAGAAAAACTTCCCATATGTTCAAGTAATTGGCGGCAACATTGCAACAGGTGCTGCGGCTCGCGCACTTGCAGACCATGGTGCTGATGCTGTTAAGGTCGGTATCGGCCCAGGCTCAATTTGTACAACTCGCATTGTTGCGGGTGTTGGCGTACCACAAATTACAGCAATTGATGATGTAGCAACTGCATTGCTAAACACCGGTGTACCTCTCATTGCTGACGGTGGTATTCGTTTCTCTGGCGATATTTCTAAAGCTATTGCCGCAGGCGCTGATTGCGTGATGCTTGGTGGACTATTTGCAGGTACAGAAGAAGCACCAGGCGAAACAGAACTATTCCAAGGGCGCTCTTACAAGTCTTATCGTGGGATGGGTTCTTTAGGCGCGATGCAGCAAGGCTCAAGTGATCGTTACTTCCAAGACAATGAAGGTAATGCAGAAAAGCTAGTACCTGAAGGTATTGAAGGACGCGTTCCTTACAAAGGAACAATCACTGCAGTGATTCATCAATTGATGGGCGGCCTGCGCTCAAGCATGGGCTACCTAGGCTGCGCAACCATTGCTGATGTGAAAGAAAAAGCAGAGTTTGTACAAATTACCTCTGCTGGTGTTCGTGAAAGCCACGTTCATGACGTACAAATCACGAAAGAAGCACCAAACTATCGCATGGAATAAACCAACGTAGATAGATAAATAGTGCGACCAAAGAAAAAGCCCAATTCAAAATTGGGCTTTTTCTTTGGTATTCATCCTGCATTCTAATTTGCTTTTGTACGCTGCCTTAATTGTTCAAACATACACACCGCTGCAGCCGCCCCAACATTTAAAGACTCTGTCATTCCAATCATTGGAATCAATACAGGGGTTTCGCACACACGTTCCACCTCTTCAGAAACACCTGCACCCTCACTACCAAATACCCATGCAACAGGGCCTGTTAAATCAACGTCAAACAGAGAAGAGCGTGCCTGCAAAGAAGTAACAACCCGCTTCACGCCATGTTCTAACGTTCGCAACCAGTTCGCCACATCAGACACCATATGAATTGAAAGCGAAAAATGCGCTCCCATACCCGCACGCAACACTTTAGGGGACCACGCATCAGCACATGCAGTAGACAAAACAACCTGAGAAACCCCCGCCGCCGCCGCTGTTCGAAGAATAGACCCCACGTTACCCGGATCTTGCACCCCATCCAACACTAGATAGTCCTGTTTATCGTTGGCATGTAATGGCAATTCCTGTGGAAGTGGCAGCGTTGCCATAATGCCCGTTTGGCTAGAAAGCTCGGTCAACTGGCTAAAAAGCACATCACTGAATAGGGTGATTCGAGGCCGCTCTAAATCAGATAAAAAATCCAAAATTTCCTGATTACTCAACCCGCTTTCACTGAGATAAATATCTACTGGCAGTTGTTGCTGTTGTTTCGCACTGGTTAATAAGTGCATCCCGTCTAATACAATTAGCCCTGTTTGCTTCCGCTCTCTCTTACTTGAAATTAATTTACCTAATTGCTTAAAGCGAGGATTTGCAGATGAGTTTATCACCTGCAGTTGTGTTAATTGTTCAATCATCATTAGTGAGGCTTAGTAGAGTGCTCAAGCGCGGTTAATGCAGCTTGAGATAATTGCTTAAAAGCTTGATAGCTTGGTTCATCTAGATGCGGACGATGGGAACCACCATCAGCATATAAAACCCCGAGCGGATGCCCATGAACCCAAATAGACATCGCAAACCAATCTCTATTCTGTTCATCAGCAAATGCAGCAGGCAAAAACTTAGACAGATTTGATCTATTATGGTTACCAAACCATAATCCCTGCGTCTTCATTGCCAGCTTAGTGAGAACATGGGGCGTATCTAGCGAGAGCTCGGTCGAATGCAGAGGATGATCATCAGGCAAACCAACAATGAATCGAGGCTTTAATACCTTACTACCTTTTGGCTGCACCAGCAGGGCAACACGATCCAATCCAATGCCCAACCGCACACCCCGAAATAAAATGGTCATGACCTGCCCAACATCTAATTCGGAGGCACTTTGCTCTAATTGGGTAATGGTCTTTTCAACAACCTTTACATCAGGCCAAGCATGTTTAGGCGCAGCCACTTTAGGCAAGGGCCAGTCACCAGGCAACATAGGCAGCCACATCGCAGGATGACTTAACCCATTCCAAGCCCCTTGCCTTGCCAATCGAAGCGTTACTTGCGTTAACCGATGCCAAATGACATCAACGGGTTTCATCAAAGCAGCACCGAATGCAGCCAATGATTGCTGAAGTGCCGGTGTCCAAGTGCCATGCCATGCCGCATGTGCCCACTCAACAGCAAAAAGCACGGTACGTGTCCGGGGATGTTCAACAAGAGATGCATCCATCATGTCGTGAAACATACTTGGCATTCCATATTGAGACATAAGCGCATGCCTCATCTCTGCATAGCTACAGCCGAAACGGGAGCGCTGTAGCGACTCTTCTTGCCAAATTCGATTACTGAGAGAAAACTCTTTTAATTCACCTAGCTTATCCGGATGCGATAGTAGCAGTAGTGGCTCAATGATATCGTGCAGCATTGCGGCAACACTCACTTCTTCTGCTTTACTATCATTTCTGAGGTTTGCTAACTCCAATGCAATTAGACCGGCAAATTCGCAAATAGCGATACGCTCACGAATTTGTCCCAATCTGACCGGCTCTTTTTCCAATAGTTTTTCAACAGGCATTCTTCTGCCAAAACGCTCAAAAAACTGATCGAAGCCCATCAACATAATGGCATGTTCAATTGTTGTTACGTCACTCGCAAAATTTCCTCGTGGCGAACTATTAACAAATCCAATCAATTGCATTGAGATAAATGGATCATGCTCAATGATTGCAGCCAACTTTCCTGTCGTCATTGAAGTTTGTGTTTTGGCGGAGCGTAGTTGCTCAAGCGTTGTCAATCTTGCAGGCCAAGGAATTTTCTGCCAACTTTTGACGAAATTCGCTGCAACGGGGGAAACTTCAGAACTTATCTTGACGTCTGTTGCCATGAATATGGTCCTTATAACTTCCCATTTTCCACATTAATAATTTATTCTGGCGTCCACCTGCAATAGAGAACTCTTGGGTAGCTGTTACACCAGGCACCTCAAAACTATTGCTAATCAATATTGAATTTGCATGCATCTCAGTAAGCGCCTTTTTCCAAATCGCCTCCATTACTAATGGTGACTGAAATACATAAATCACATCGTAACATGACCAATCAGTCATCATAAAGTCTTGGTTAAGAATTCTGATATTCGGTTGTTTAGCAAATCTGCAGTAGGATATCCACCTTGGAATCCATGCCAACTCATACCCATCTATCATTGCCTCTGGGTTTGCCAAGCACATCGCCTCCACTACAGACCCGGTGCCCGAACCTAGTTCAGCAATCTTTACTTTACCTTGTGGGATCAAACTAGCTAGTTGACTTAACATACCGCGGCTAGTCAAAAATAAAGGGACTCGCCCCCGCCATGCCTGTCCCATAAGTAATGTTAGTACAGATAAGCAAAAGAAGGAAAATAAAGCAAGCAAAGGCCATTGTTTGCCAATTAAGTAGGTAGGATAAAATAGAATCGCAATAGTTAGCCAGACGCGATTAGGTAAGAAAAACCTGCCAAGAATAAGAGAGATACAAACATAAAAGAGAGACAAAAACCAAGGTTGCCACTCTTTAATTGCAAAAGACGTTAATAGAAAGCCGGCAAAAAATAGACTTACAACAACAAGTATTGAGAATCTGAGCCCCAATAGAAGAAAGCGCTGTCTCGCAGCGCTTTCATTATCAGTACTTGCTTTACTGACTCGCTGCTTGCTCAACCAGCGCATCTCCGGCAGGGTCTGATTTGCCGCTATTCTTAATAATTGATGCAGCCGTATCTTCGTTTAGAACAATAATACTAATGCGGCGATTAATCGGCGCATCAGGATTTTGCTCATCTAAAGGAACTGCAGGACCCAAGCCCACAACACGTAAAATTTTACCTTCTTGCAAACCACCCGCGATCATCTCTCGCCTCGATGCATTTGCACGATCTGCTGATAGTTCCCAGTTGCTGTAACCCTTATCTCCACTCGTATAGGCCAAAGAGTCCGTATGGCCAGATAAACTAACCTTATTCGGAACCTCATTGAGCAACTTGCCCAGATCATGTAAAAGTTGTACCGAGTAGTCCTGTAATTTTGCACTGCCCGTTCCAAACATTGGCCTACTTTGCTCATCCACCAATTGAATACGTAAACCCTCAGGGGTCATATCAATGAGTAACTGATTTTTAAACTGGGCCATATCTGGGTTTTTCTGAATAGCCTCTTCAATGCTTTCGCGGATTTTCTCAAAGTTAAGTTTTTCAGCGGCCTGCTTTATTTTCTTTTCTGAGTCATTGGCTGTATTTTGCCCGCGCGCAACTTCCCCTGAAATCTTTTGAAGATCTTGTCCACCACCAGGAATAATACTGGAGGCATTACCTGTACTATCACCACCTTGCAAGGCGACCTTCAAAGGCGTATTGAAATAATCAGAAATACCAGAAAGCTTACCCTTTGAGACAGAACCAAGCAGCCACATTAATAAGAAAAAAGCCATCATCGCAGTAACAAAGTCTGCATATGCAATTTTCCAAGCGCCACCATGATGGCCGCCATGACCTTTATTAATTTTTTTTACGACAATGGGCCGTTGGGAATCATCACTCATATCGCTGCTCGTAAATTATGTTCAATCGCAAGACATGTAGAATGTTTATTTCTTCTGCTTCACAAACTCTTCGAGTTCTTTAAAGCTTGGACGCTCGGTTGAGTACAAAGCCTTACGCCCGAACTCAACGGCCACTTGGGGTGCATAGCCATTTAAACTTGCAAGGAGCGTTACTTTGACGGTTTGGTAAACCTTGGTGGATTCATCTGCCTTGAACTCCAAAATAGTTGCTAACGGACCAACCATTCCATATGCCAAAAGAATACCCAAAAACGTTCCAACGAGTGCTGCACCAATTAAACCGCCGAGTTCTGTCGGTGGCAAGTGCAGAGAACCCATCGTATGCACAACCCCCATCACCGCAGCCACAATACCAAATGCAGGCAGCGCATCACCAAGCTTTGCAACCGCTCCCGCAGGAATCGCCCCTTCATGATGGTGCGTTTCAATCTCAATATCCATCAAGTTTTCAATTTCAAACGCATTTAAGTTACCACCCACCATTAATCGCAGATAGTCGGTCACAAAATCAATTAAGTGGTGATCATGAACAATTTTTGGATACTTACTAAAGATAGGGCTTTTTTCAGGATCTTCCACATCCGCTTCAATAGACATTAAGCCTTCTTTACGGACTTTAGAAAGTATCTCAAATAGCATGGCAAACAAATCAAGGTAAAATGCTTTACTAAATGCACTACCTTTAAACACAGTGGGAAACGCTTTCAAGGTTGCCTTAAGTGGCTTACCACCATAGCCAACAATCATAGCGCCAATCGCACCACCAAAAATCATCACAATTTCACTTGGCTGCCACAAACCGCCTAGATGCCCACCATGTGAGGCATAGGCACCAAAGATGGTGGCAAACATAAATACATATCCGATGATAACAAACATCGCTTCATTTCCTTGCTATTTCAGGTAGCTCGCATAGGATTATGCCATGACAAAAGCGCACACCAATACTTTATTAAAGCGTGAAGATGCTAAAAATCAAAGAAATCTTGAGTTTTTTTTACAGAAACCAACAATTCCCGTACAGGTTTAAATGAACGACGGTGTTCATCTAATACGCCATACGCTTTTATTGCGGCCAAATGTTTTTCGGTTGGATATCCCTTGTGTGCATCAAAACCATATTGCGGATACTTTTGATGCAACTCCAGCAAGACTTGATCTCGAGCCGTTTTGGCTAAAATAGATGCGGCGGAAATTGCAGGAACCAGCGCATCCCCTTTCACTATCGCTTTAGCAGGAATCAGTATTTTAGGACAGCGATTTCCATCTATTAATGCAAGTTGCGGCTGAATTTGTAAACCGTGCACGGCCCTAGCCATCGCAAGCATAGATGCATGTAAAATATTTAATTGGTCAATCTCATCTACAGTTGCAAACGCAATACACCAAGCTTTAGACTTTTCTTTAATTTCTGCTGCTAAATAATTTCTTTTTTGTTCTGACAACTTCTTAGAATCAGCTAATCCGGCGATCTCTTGTTCAGGATCTAAAATCACAGCAGCTGCGTAGACAGGGCCAGCCAATGGCCCTCGTCCCGCCTCATCAACTCCACAACACAGATCGGGCAATTCAAGAGAATCAACATATGCCATTAGCGGTTAATTCCCATGACTTGCAATACTGCTTCTGCAGCCTTTTGTGCTGTATTTTGTTTTAACAATAAATGTAAATTGGTAAAACGCTCTTTGAGAGAAACTTGCAAATCTTTGTTGCGGAAACTTTCCAAAAGGGCAACGGATAAAGATTGCGGCGTTGCCTTCTTTTGCATAATTTCTGGCACAACAAACTCTTTACTTAGAATATTTGGTAGCCCAACATAAGGTAAGTACATTTTGCGAGTCATTAACCACCAAGTAATCGGCGACATTTTGTAGGTAATAACCATTGGACGCTTCATCAATGCAGCCTCTAATGTGGCGGTACCGCTTGCCACCAAAACAACATCCGCAGCGGCCATCGCTTCAGGTGCATGCCCATACATCAAATTCATCTCAAAAGCAGAACAATCCTCTTTAAAACAAGCTTTCTCGAAGATTTCTCTCGTCTCTCGCGTCATTAAGGGGACTAAAAATAATGCGTCTGGTACTTGTTCCGCAATCAGCTTTGCGGTCTTAACAAATAAACTCGCATGCTGTTTTAACTCGCTTTGGCGACTGCCCGGCAACATTGCAAAGACAGGTCGAGACATGCCAATCTTCATTTGTTCACGAATATCCGCTTTTGGCGGGTCAATTGGAAAAACATCAGCCAATGGATGCCCAACATACGTGACAGGGATTTGCTCAGCTTTGTATAGCTCAGGCTCAAATGGAAATAATGCCAAGATATGATTAACGGCACGCTTAATTTTGTGGATTCGCTTTGCCTTCCAAGCCCAAATGGAAGGACTAACGTAGTGAATCGTTTTAATCCCCCGCCGCTTTAAATCAATTTCCAAATCTAAATTAAAGCCTGGTGCATCAATACCAATGAACACATCTGGTGCATCGGCAAGCAACCTTGCCTTTAGTTGTTTTCGTATACCGACAATTTCTCGGTAGTGCTTGAGCACCTCAACATACCCCATCACCGCCAATTTTTCTTGCGGCCACCAGGACGTCATACCTTCTTTTATCATTTTTGGTCCGCCAATCCCGACAAAGCGAGCATTTGGCAAATGCTTTTTTAATGCACTGACCAAATGGGCACCCAATGTATCACCAGAAGCCTCCCCGGCCACTAGTGCAATGGTAAAAGGTCGTGAGTCGACCATTTACCCCTCCCTATAAAAATTTAGTTATTCTTCATTCGTTGATGAAGATTATTAAGATAATTAGCTGCGTTAATTTACCGAACAATCCCACGAGTGGAATCATTCAAAGATGACATCAGCAACTCAAGTACTGGCGTTGTCATCGATAATTGTGCGATTTCATCTTTTGCTTGCGCCAGTGTATTGCCATTACGGTAAATCGTTTTATAAGCGCGCTTAATTGCCATTACCTCTTCCGAAGTAAAGCCACGGCGCTTTAAACCTTCGCTATTAATGCCATGCGCGGCCGATGGATTTCCAGTCACCATCACGTATGCAGGCACATCTTGAAATAAGATTGTTCCCATTCCTGTCATACTATGCGCACCAATATGTACAAACTGATGCACAACTGTAAATCCACCAAGGATAGCCCAATCACCAACGTGCACATGTCCAGCAAGTTGTGCGTTGTTGGCAAAAATTGTCCGATCACCAATCACACAATCATGTGCAACATGCACATAGGCCATGATCCAATTATGGTTGCCGACTTTGGTTAACCCGCCATCTTGAGATGTACCTGTATTAAACGTGCAAAACTCTCGCACCGTATTATCGTCACCAATAACAAGCTTTGTCGGTTCACCAGCATATTTTTTATCTTGGGGGTGTGCGCCAATTGAACTGAATTGATAAAACTTATTTCTATCACCAATTGTTGTATAGCCCTCAATCACAACATGAGGGCCGACCCAGCAATCATCACCAATGACAACATTGGGGCCAACAATCGAATACGGGCCTATTTCAACATTGGCACCTAATTGCGCTTTTGGGTCAACAATGGCTGTCGGATGGATATTTACTGTCATGTAACCTTATCCCCTGAGTTAGGATGGATTGCTTTCTAACTGTCTTACCGCACAAGTTAAATCTGCTTCTGTAACGATCTGCCCATCCACTCTTGCTTCTGCTTTAAACTTCCAAATACCGCGTTTCTGAGCAACAATTTCTACACATAGATGAAGTTGATCTCCGGCACTTACAGGGCGCTTAAAGCGAGCACCATCAATACCAGCAAAGTAATACACAGAATTGTCGTCTGGTAGTGTGCCCATTGTTTTAAAAGATAAAATGGCCGCCGCTTGCGCTAACGCCTCTAAAATTAAAACACCAGGCATCACTGGATGATGAGGAAAATGGCCAGGGAAGAACGGCTCATTAATCGTTACATTTTTAAGGGCGACAATATTTTTTCCTGGCTCAACTTCCAGCACTCGGTCAACCAATAAGAATGGATAACGATGAGGAAGATGTTTTAAGATTTGATGAATATCCATTACTGACATAATTATGACTTTTCCTGCTTAATCAATTTTTCTACTACAGCGACTCGATCGGCTAATCGACCCAACTGCCTAATTTGCACCGCATGCTTGATAGACACATCGTGTTCATCAAATGGGAAAATACCCGTGTATGTGCCAGGTTTTTTAATACTTTTAGTAATCAGTGTACCAGCGGAGATATTAACCCGATCGGCAATGGATAAATGTCCAAGCACAATCGCGCCGCCCCCGATCGTACAATATTTACCAATTTTCGCACTTCCTGCTATACCGACACAACCTGCAATTGCGGTATGAGCACCAATTACAACATTATGCGCAACCTGAATCTGATTATCTAACTTTACACCATCCTCTATCACCGTATCGGCCATCGCACCACGATCAATTGTTGAATTTGCTCCGATCTCGACATCATTGCCAATAATCACACGCCCTATTTGAGGAATCTTTACCCACCGGCCCTGGTCATTTGCAATACCAAAACCATCGGAACCAATCACCACACCGGAATGCACAATGACACGCTCACCAATTTGGCAGCCTTCATATATGGTGACATTAGGCTTAATTCTTGTTTGCTGTTGAACAACTACATTGGCTCCAACGTGACAATGACTCGCAACCACAACCCCAGCTGCGATAACAGCACCATCCTCAATCGAAGTAAATGCACCAATTTCAGCAAGAGGGCTCACTTTGGCTGTAGAAGCAATATACGCGGTTGGATGAATACCAGGC
Organism: Leeia speluncae; assembly: GCF_020564625.1. Classification (NCBI taxonomy): domain Bacteria; kingdom Pseudomonadati; phylum Pseudomonadota; class Betaproteobacteria; order Neisseriales; family Leeiaceae; genus Leeia; species Leeia speluncae. The sequence continues at coordinate 151,142 of NZ_JAJBZT010000004.1, read as the reverse complement.
TTAACTTCAGGAATAGGGTTTAACAGTGTGGAGACTTTTGCAAAATACAGGTAAGGATTAGCACTAATAATCCTTGGACCGGCATAATCCACGTCCACATTTTCAGGCAAAATAACTGCAGCTGCTTTTGTAGTACTAACTTGGGAGGTGTACTTGCGATTGGACAAGAAGGCAATTTGCCCAACAGTGGCAATATCTAATGGCGCGACTTGAATAACATCGACATCCTCACCAGCTAGCTGCCCACCTAATTGTCGAACAATTTCAGAAAGCTTCATGCATATCCTTCTCTTGCAGAAAGCAACAATGCCCCTAAGGGGGCATTGCGCTTCAAATCTTGAAATAAATATTTGCCAGCACCATATATTCATACAGTACTGAACAAGGATTATTTATCTCCCATTAGCTTCAAGATTTTATCTGTTACATCCACTCGCGGGCTGACATAAGCAAGATCTTGACCTTGCAATATCAAATCGAACTTTTCAGTTTCAGCCAATTGACGCACAGCTCGGATAGCTACTTCTTGTAACTTTGCCATCTCTTCGCCTTGACGTGTATTCAGATCTTCACGAAACTCGCGCTCGGCTCGTTGATAACGTGTATTCAAATCACGAATCTGACCTTGCTTCTTCGTTTTATCTGCATCCGATAAAGTCGCATCATTCTTTTCTAGATCTGCCTGCAAATCCTTTAGCTGCTGACGCAGTTGCTGTAAAGATGCATCCTTTTTAGAAAACTCATCCTGAAGCTTCTTATTAATTTTTTGAGCTGGCGAAGACTGTTGAAACAAGCGGTCAGTATTAACAACGCCAATTTTTAGCTCAGCAGCAGTCACTTGTAAAGACAACAAACCAGCCGCAACTACACCAAGGAATTTCGCAAACTTACTCAATTTTATTTCTCCAAAAATTCTTATTAAGCTTTAACTATTATGATTCTTTTGACTTAACTAATCTTAGAAAGTTGTTCCCATTTGGAACTGGAATCTTTCTTTTTTATCACCCGACTTTGTACCGAACGGTTGCGCAACACTAAACTTCAATGGCCCAAGAGGGGATTGCCACGATAAAGCGACACCTGTTGAGTACCTTAGCTCGCCAAGTTTTATTTTGTCATCAAAGACATTACCTGCATCCACAAATGCACTCAAGCGCAAAGTTCTATCATGTTTCATACCTGGAAACGGGAAAAACACTTCCGCATTAAACACAACTCGTTTAGTACCACCAGTTGCGGCATCTGTCGAATCACGAGGCCCTAAACTACTATCCTGATAACCTCTAACAGACCCAATCCCACCCGCAAAGTAATTTCTGAAAAATGGAAGTTTCTCCCCTCCAATCCCACCGCCCATAGCAAACTCACCGTTCACCATGAACGTCACATCTCTACTTACGGGATAGAAATGCTGATACTGATAGCCAGCTTTATAATATTTAATTTTTCCAATTGCCAACTCCCCAGATGCCAGCTGATATGTTCCTTGATTTGGTGACGTTGCGCTATCTCTTGAATCACTAGACCAGCTCACTGTATTTGACAGCACAGTGAGACTATTTCCATGCTTATTAATGAAATCAATGGCCAATGGTGATCCGGATGACATATCTGTATTAATAGTCGTTTTGTCTACAGTTGCGCCATAATTAATGGTATCAGTCTCTGTAATTGGAACTCCAAAACTAATACCAGCACCGACACTTGAAGAGTAGTATTTACCAGTATCTAATGTATCTGGCTTATTTTTCTTATAATATAATTGATACCCTAAACTTACACCATCCTTTGTAAAATAGGGGTCTGTAAAGCTCAAGGCATAAGTTCGATACGTCTTGCTCGTATCTAAAGTTAAAGTCAAATTCTTGCCTGTACCAAAAATATTGGTCTGAGTGAGAGATGCACCCAACAACAACCCTTCACCCTGCCCATAACCAACACTTAGTGATATATTATTGTTAGGTTTTTCAGTTACACCCATGTTTACATCAACCTGATCGGTTGACCCTGGTACGGCAGGGGTTTCTACTGTCACATCAGAAAAGTACCCCAACAAATCTACTCTTTCACGAGAGCGCTTAATTTTTTCTCCATCATACCAAGCGCCTTCTACTTGACGCATTTCACGGCGAATTACTTCGTCCTTGGTTTTGGTATTGCCAGAGATATTAATTCGCCTTACATAAACACGACGACCGGGATCTATATAAAAGGTGAAAGATACGGTCTGCTTGTCTTTATCCAACACAGGTACTGCATTCACATTCGCAAATGCATAACCGTCTTTACCTAATCGATCAGAAATAGCGGTCGTTGTATCAACAATTTTCTGTCTTGAGTATAAATCTCCAGAATTAATTTTTAGAAGTGCTTTTAACTCATCTTCTGGCACCAATAAATCACCTGCAAACTTAATATCTGAAACAGTATACTTTTTACCTTCATTAATATTTAAGGCAATAAAAACATCTTCTCTATTTGGAGACACGTTCAACTGTGTCGACTCTACAGAGAACTCAAGATAGCCTTGGTTTTGATAAAACGATTTAATTGACTCAATGTCTGCTTCTAGTTTTTGCTTGGAATATTGGTCATTTTTAGATAGCCAAGTCATCCATGTACCAGTAGATAGTTGCATCTGGTCAATGACTTCTTCTTCTGAAAAGTCTTTTGCACCGACGACAGTAATATCTTTAATCTTGGCAACGACGCCTTCAGAAATATCAAAACTAATAGATACCCGATTACGCTCCATTGGCGATACAGTCGTTTTAATATCGGCACTATATTTGCCTTTATTAGTATATTGGCGCTTTAGTTCTTGTACTGCTTGATCTACTAGCGACTTATCGTAAATCTGCGCTTCTGCTAAGCCAGCCTCTTTCATCGCCTTTTTCAACTGATCAGCTGAAAACTCTTTGGCGCCATTAATTTTAATTTCGCCAACAGAAGGACGCTCAACCACTTGCACAATTAGCACATTATCTGCGGTTTCCAGACGAACATCTTTAAAGAAACCTGTGCCATAAAGTGCTTTAATCGTTTGAGCCGTTTTTTCATCGTCAAACGTTTCACCAACCTTCACTGGCATGTAGCTAAAGATAGTCCCAGGCTCAGTACGCTGAAGCCCTTCTATTCGAATATCTTTAATGACAAAAGGCTCGGCTGCCCAAACAGAGGTTGAAAACAGCGCAGCGAGGACAAGAGAAATAGTTTTTTGTTTGATCATGCGTTCAAAAACAAGCGTTGAATATCGTTATAGAGTGCAAAGGTCATTAAAGTTAACAACAAAGCACCACCAATATACTGCCCAATTTCTTGAGTACGAATAGAAACAGGACTTCCTTTTACAACTTCTGCCACATAATACATGAAATGCCCACCGTCCAATACAGGAACAGGCAAAAGGTTGAGCACACCTAAACCAATGCTAACAAAGCATAGAAACTCAACAAACGGGATAATACCGTAAGAAGCGGCTTCCCCGGCAACCTTTGCAATCGTTAAGGTACCACCAAGATTATCTAAAGAGGCGGTCCCTGTTAACATTTTCCACATCATGACGATGCTTAGCTTTGACAACCGCCAAGTTTTATCTAGAGATTGCAAAACCGCATCCACAGGACCATATTTTACAATCATTTGCTTGGCACGCAGTGAGTCGGTATTCAGCGTTGGAGACACTCCAAGTCTTCCTACTTGCGAGCCTTCCTTACCAACAGAAGCAGGGATAACCGTGATTTCTCGTTCAGTATTTTGATTTTTGACAGTAAACAGCAGGGTACGGCCGGGCGAATTTCTAACCTGATTAATCAGATCACTTCCTGATGCAATAGTCGCATGGTTAATGGCAACGATTTCGTCCCCTACTTTTAACCCTGCCTTCTCTGCAACTCCCCCAGGCAAAAGCACATCAATTGTTCTAAAAAAGTTTAAAGGACTAAAACCCATTCGTTCAAAGAAACGATCATCTAATGTTCCTGCTGAAGCACCAGAAAGCTTTAACACTCGGTTTACTTTAATTCCTGAAGCGTCAACAACTTCAATATTGATATCTTGCCCAGCTACTGTATGATCTAAAATCGCAGATCGAAATGACTCCCAACCGTTAATCTCTTCATTTTCTACTTTTTGAATCTGATCTCCAGACTTAAACCCTGCTTCACTTGCGATTGTTCCTAATGGCACATCGCCCAATTTTGCAGACAAGTCATTCACACCGGACATCATTACAAAAGAATAAAGCACAATTGCGAGTAAGAAGTTTGCAGCAGGTCCGGCCAACACAACCTTCATCCTGACCCACACAGATTGACGATTGAAAGCGCGATGTACCTCATGAGCAGAGACAGGCGCCTCTCTCTCATCCAGCATCTTCACATACCCCCCTAATGGCAGCATGCAAAGTGCAAACTCCGTTTTATCAGCACCAATCTCTTTTCGCCACAGTGGTTTTCCAAACCCGATGGCAAATCTTAATACTTTAATACCATTTCTTTTAGCGATCCAAAAGTGTCCAAACTCATGCACTGCAATCAGAATTGATAGCGTAAAAATAAAAGCCAGCACTGTCGTCATTAACGTTCTATCTCTCTATTGTCTGTTCAACATTAGTGCATTTGTTTTTCGATTAGTTGCTTCGCAAGCAATCTAGATTCTCTATCCACAGCAAGCACATCCTCTAAATTACTCGGAGCTTGGAACTTAGCCATTTCAAGGACATTTTCAACGATTGCAGCGATTTCCATAAAACCCAGTTTTTCATTTAGAAAGGCATCCACCGCCACTTCATTTGCCGCATTTAGCACCGCAGGCATTGCGCCGCCCGCTTTCAAGGCGGTAAAAGCTAAAGCCAAACAAGGGTATCGATTAAAATCAGGTTCTTTGAAGGTTAATTGGCTGATAGTTGCAAAATCCAATGCACTTACGCCTGCATCAATTCTTGCTGGGTAATCCATCGCAAATGCAATAGGCGTTCGCATGTCTGGATTACCCATTTGCGCGAGCACACTTCCGTCTCGATAAGAAACCATTGAGTGAATAATGCTTTGAGGATGAATCACTACTTTAATTTGCTCAATCGGCACACCAAACAGCCAATAAGCCTCAATGACTTCAAGACCCTTATTCATCATTGTTGCAGAATCAACAGATATTTTCTTACCCATTGACCAGTTAGGATGCGCACAAGCTTCAGCAGGCGTTACATCTTTTAGGGTTGTGAGGTCACGATCTCGGAATGGTCCGCCAGAAGCGGTTAGCAATAATTGGTTAATTCCATAACCGTTTAAATCTAGTTGATTAGACTTTGATCCACGATAGCCTTCTGGCAAACACTGAAAAATAGCGTTATGTTCAGAATCAATTGGCAACAACTCCGCCCCGGATTGTTTAACTGCATTCATAAACAATGCACCGCCAGCGACCAGCGTTTCTTTATTGGCTAATAAAACGCGCTTACCCGCTTTTGCGGCAGCCAAACTAGAAGAAAGGCCTGCGGCACCAACAATGGCAGCCATCACGGTATCCACATCTGGATGCGATGCAATGTCATCTAATGCTTTTGAACCACTCAACACTTTCGTCCCAATCTGTGCGGGTAGCTGAGCGGTTAATAACTTTGCAGCATCTTCCGACCCAACAACCGCAAATACTGGATTAAATTTAATACATAACTCAGCCAATTTGCTTACTTGTTGATGAGCGGTCAGTGCAAACACAGAAAAACGATCTGGATGCCTCTCAATGACATCGAGTGTTGATAGGCCTATTGAACCTGTTGCGCCAAGTACGGCAACCTTTCTCATTACCAGCTCCGATACAACTCAAGACACATAATACTGACAGAAATAACAGGCATTAATGCATCCAAACGATCTAAAACACCGCCATGCCCTGGCAGTAATTGACTACTATCCTTGATTCCTGCACAACGCTTTAACCACGACTCATAGAGATCCCCCATAATAGAGAGAGGGGTCGCAATTAGTGCAATCACAATAAAAGTAACAATAGAGATATTTAGTGCTGCAATCGCAGGCAGATTAGCAATCCCTAACATTAAAATGGAAACGCCAACAAAAGCACCAATAGCACCCTCAATGGTTTTGCCTGGGCTAATAGCGGGAGCGAGTTTATGTTTACCAAATCGACGGCCGGCAAAATAGGCAGAGGTATCTGCAATCGCCACCACGGTAATCATCAGCAACAGCAAATAAGCACCTACAGAAGCTTGCCAGACAATTTCTCGCCAAAACACCAAGCCCAAAGAAAACGGTAACAACGTGAAGAACCCTGTGATCAACATCACGGGGGAGTGTTTCAACTTTGCTTTTTTGGCCAACCACACAGGAACAAGAAGCATCCAAAATCCGATTGTGCACGTTGCCACGATCGCTTTTACAAGATCAATCTGCCAAGCAGAAAGCAAGACTGGAAAAGCAGCGCCAATCAAAGCAACAAACGCCCATTTTTTTACCCCTACCCAACTTGCAAGTGCCGTCCACTCCCAAGCAGCAATCATCGTCACAGCAAGGACGATTAACCGCCAAACAAGAGGCGAAGACTGAAACAGCGCTAGCAATACAAGTGGTATCAGTATAAAAGCAGTTATAAGACGAGTTTTTAGCATACGATTACTTGTTTAATTGTTCACTTGTTCTGCCAAAGCGTCTTTCCCTAGATTGATAAGAAAGAATGGCTTTTTGCAAAGAGCTGGCATCAAAATCAGGCCAGAGCTCATCAGTAAAATAAAATTCGGCATAGGCCAATTGCCACAGCAGAAAATTGCTTACGCGCTCTTCCCCGCCGGTTCTGATAAACAGATCAGGTTCTGGTGCATAAGACATAGAAAGGTGTTCTGCAATATCCTCCTCAGTCACTTCTTTCTCTGCGTCTGTCTTAGCTTTGATTGCTTTATTTGTCGCATTCACAATATCCCATCTTCCGCCATAGTTGGCAGCGATGGTTAATGTAAGCGCAGTATTATCTTGAGTCAGAGATTCCGCATTTTGAATGAGTGATTGTAACTCTGCACTAAACCGGCTTAAGTCCCCTACGATTTTTAATCGAACACCATGCTTGTGCAGTTTGGCTACTTCATTATTCAACGCTTTGACAAACAATTGCATCAAAAGCGTCACCTCTTCTTCTGGTCTTCGCCAATTTTCACTTGAAAATGCAAATAACGTTAAATACTTCACGCCTTGACCAATACAGGCACGAACCATTTCACGAACAGACTCAACCCCTTTTACATGCCCAGCGACTCGCGGCAAGAACCGCTTTTTAGCCCATCGGCCATTACCATCCATAATAATGGCAATATGAGTTGGCACTTTGTTAGAAGAAGGAATTGATTGAGTAGAACTTAGGAACATGCAGCATCCCGCATTTGAATAGACCTAGCCATTACAACGTATCGACTAGTCTGAATAAATAATGACAAGATTATATGGCCTGATGCAAAGAATAGCGACAAAAATAAACGCCGCAAGCGTTTTGCGCTAGCGGCGTTTATTTGAGGAGATGACAATTAGATTGCCATCAACTCCGCTTCTTTAGCCTGAAGCATTTTGTCCACTTCAACAATATGCTTATCAGTTAATTTTTGCACTTCATCCTGACCACGACGCTCATCATCTTCAGAGATAGACTTATCTTTCAAGAGCTTTTTGAGTTGGTCATTAGCATCTCTGCGCACGTTGCGAATAGATACACGAGCATTTTCCGCCTCTGAACGCACCACTTTAGTCAGATCACGGCGACGCTCTTCTGTCAAAGCAGGCATTGGCACACGAATAATGTCACCGCTGTTTGCAGGATTTAGACCAAGATCAGAGTCACGAATTGCCTTTTCGATTTGACCCATTAATTTCTTTTCCCACGCAGTCACGCCCAATGTACGCGCATCAACCAATGTCACACTGGCCACTTGAGGCACAGGTGTTGGTGAACCGTAGTAATCCACCATTACATGATCAAGCAAACCGGTGTGTGCACGGCCAGTTCTTACTTTTGCAAAATCAGCCTTGAGCATCTCAAGTGATCTTTGCATTTTATGCTCTGCATTCTTTTTTACGTCAGCAATCATCGGAAACTCCTTGATACCGATTTTTATACATGTACCAATGTACCTTCATTCGCGCCACTAACAACACGCTTTAGGGCACCTTGTTTAAAGATACTAAATACTGATAATGGCATTTTTTGGTCGCGACACAGGGTTAATGCGGTTGCGTCCATTACTTTTAAGTTTTTAGCAATCGCTTCGTCGAAAGTAATACTCTCGTAACGAGTCGCATCTGGATTGGTTTTTGGATCGTCCGTATAGACGCCATCAACTTTGGTGGCTTTCAGCACGATATCCGCACCAATTTCCATTCCACGTAAAGCTGCTGCGGTATCGGTAGTAAAAAATGGGTTGCCAGTACCTGCAGCAAAAATCACCACTTTACCTTCTTCCAGATATCGCATTGCTTTACCACGAATATAAGGCTCGGCAACCTGCTGCATCGTCAGCGCAGATTGAACTCGACTTACTACACCAATGTGCTTTAGTGCATCTTGCAATGCGAGTGCATTCATTACTGTAGCTAGCATACCCATATAATCGGCTGTTGCGCGATCCATACCAGCAGCGGCAGGCGCAACACCTCTAAAAATATTACCACCACCGATAACCACGGCGACTTGCACGCCCATCTCTACAACGTCTTTTACTTCTTTTACCATTTGTTCGATGGTGGCACGATTGATGCCATAGCTATCGCTACCCATTAGGGCTTCACCAGACAATTTCAGCAGGATACGTTGATAAGCAGGGGTTTGGCTCATGTTTGACCTCGCAATGTTTGTCAGGCGTTATTCTAAATAAAAATATATTACTGCTTTCACTGTTTTGATGTGCAAAGTACCTGCCCGACAACTCGACGCAGGTACTCGCAATTTTTCCTCTTGCAGTGAAACAAGAGTTTGCTAATGCCTAGATTAGCCCTTGGTCATTGCAGCAACTTCAGCAGCAAAGTCAACCGCTGCTTTTTCAATGCCTTCACCAACCACGTACATTGTGAAACCATTTACTTTGGCGCTGCTTTGAGCCAAAAGTTTCTCAACAGTCACATCTGGGTTTTTAACAAATGGCTGACCAACCAATGTGATCTCAGCCAAGTACTTGTTAATACGGCCTTCCACCATTTTAGCAACGATATCAGCTGGCTTGCCTGATTCTGCAGCTTGTGCGGTGTAAATCTTACGTTCGTTTTCCAACAACTCTGCAGAAACTTGCTCTTTAGATACACAAACAGGCTTGCTAGCAGCAATGTGCATCGCAACATCTTTACCCAATTGGTCTTCGCCACCAGTGTAATCAACGATCACACCAATTTTGCTACCGTGTAGGTAGGTAGCCAATTTACCTTCTGTAGCGTAGCGAACAAAACGACGGATCGTCATGTTTTCGCCAAGCTTAGCAATAGCTGCTTTACGCAATTCTTCAATTGAAGCTGCGCCTTCGGTAGCGGCAGCAGATAAAGCCTCTACGTCTGCAGGGTTGGTATCAACAACTGCTTTTGCGGTTGCTTTTGCCAAGTTAAGGAAAGTTTCGTCTTTAGCTACGAAGTCAGTTTCGCAGTTAACTTCAACCAATGCACCTACTTTGCCATCTGCAGAAACAAACTGAACAACCACACCTTCAGCAGCCACACGACCAGCAACTTTACCAGCCTTAGCACCAGACTTAATACGCAATAATTCTTCAGCTTTTTTCAAATCGCCTTCAGATTCAACAAGCGCTTTTTTGCACTCCATCATGCCTAAACCAGTTAGTTCACGTAGTTCGGCAACCATCTTTGCGGTAATTTCAGCCATCTCGATTATTCCTGTTAACTATTAAGTTCAATATCTTGTACATTTACCTGGACGCCACTTGCGACCAAATAAAGCATATTCTTCCATTATGACACTAGATAAAACAAAAGGGCCTTACGCCCTTTTGTTTGATGAAACGGCGTGTAAGAGATTACTCTGCAGCCACTTCAACCACGTCATCTTGCTGACCAGCAACCAACTCTTTAATCACTTGGTTACGGCCTTCAAGAATTGCATCTGCAACTGCACGTGCGTACAAACGAATAGCACGGCTTGAGTCATCGTTACCAGGGATAATGTAATCCACACCTTCAGGTGAGTTATTTGTATCCACAACACCGATCACTGGAATACCTAGTTTTTTCGCTTCAACGATAGCACCTTTTTGGTAGCCAACGTCGATAACAAAAAGTGCATCAGGCAATCCGCCCATCTCTTTGATACCACCCAAGCTTTTTTCTAGCTTTTCGTAGTCACGTTGCATGTCCAGCAATTCTTTCTTGCTGTACTTGTCAGAACCGCTTTCAACCAAAGCCTGCATTTCTTGCAAACGTTTGATAGATTGTTTAACGGTTTTGAAGTTAGTTAGCATACCACCTAACCAACGTTGATCAACAAAAGGTGCGCCTGCGCGCGCTGCTTCTTCAGCAACGATTTCGCGAGCTTGGCGTTTTGTACCAACAAACATAACCTTGCCGCCGTTTGCAGACAATGTGCGAACGAATTTCAACGCATCGTTGAACATTGGCACGGTTTTTTCAAGGTTGATAATATGAATTTTATTGCGGTGACCAAAAATGAAAGGTGCCATTTTTGGGTTCCAGAAGCGAGTTTGGTGACCAAAGTGAACACCAGCCTCCAACATATCGCGCATAGAAACAGACATTTTAAAACTCCATCAGGGGTTATAACTACTGCTTGCTGCAAACACACGTTTTATTAAACGCACCCTTGATACAGCAAACAGGGGAATTACCTAAAAACTATTTTTAGGTTAAGCTAACCATAGATATTAGCACAAAGCTGCATTTTTAATCAAGCCAATCAAGACTTAGACATTTTTGACAGCACATGAAAAATGGCCGAAGAGTCAAGTTCACCCTCGCCCATCCCCATCAAAGCATTGAGGTACTGCAAGACCTGAGCCGCACCAGGCAGTGCAACTTGCTTATTTAGTGCTTCCTCTAAAACAATGCGCATATCTTTTTGATGAAGTTTAGTCTTAAAACCAGGCTTAAAGTTGTCATCTAATATGCGCTGGCCGTGCACCTCCAAAATCTTGCTTTGGGCAAAACCGCCCAGCAAGGCTTCACGTACTTTTGCACCGTCTACACCTTGCTTTTCAGCAAACAATAGCGCCTCTGCGACAGCAACAATCGTGCCGCCAACCACAATTTGGTTACAAGCTTTAGCCACTTGCCCTGCGCCCACCGCACCAACATGCGTAATGGTTTTGCCCATCGCCTCAAACATTGGTTTGGCACGATCAAAAGCAACCTGTCCTCCACCGGCCATAATGGTTAACGTGCCATTAATAGCACCGACTTCACCACCTGACACTGGCGCATCTAACAAATCCACACCACTCTCTAGCAAACGCGCGGCAAATTCGCGGGTGGCACTTGGAGAGGTTGTCCCCATATCGACTACGACCAACCCCTTTTTCGCACCGTGAACAACCCCCTCAGAACCAAACAAGACGTCTTCTACATCCGGCGTATCTGAGACATTAATAAAAAGCACATCTACCAAAGCAGCCAATGCGGCAGGCGTCTCTGCAAATTCTGCTCCAGCAGTAATTAATTCTTCTGCAGATGCTTTACGCCGTGAATAGACAGCCAAAGAAAAACCAGCTTTAGTCAGATTTAGCGCCATTGGGCGCCCCATGATACCTAGCCCAGCATAACCAGCCTTCAACATGACCGCTTCACCTTTTAATTAACTATGGATCAATTTTTCATACTTAGCGATGAGAGAAATTACTTCTCAGCCAAATACCCCATCCCATTTTCAACCAGATGGATCAGCATATGAATTACTTTGATATGTATTTCTTGGATACGATCTGCATAACCAAAATGAGGCACGATAATCTCTACATCTGCCATACCTTTCATTTTGCCGCCGTCTTTACCAAGTAGCGCAATAACCTTCACGCCCCTAGCTTTTGCCACTTCAATTGCCTTAAGGATATTTTTGGAATTACCGCTGGTAGAAATCCCCAGCAATACATCTCCTTCTCGCCCAAAGCCCTCTACATGACGAGAAAAAATGTGATCAAACCCGTAATCATTACCCACACACGTAATATGGGACACATCAGAAATCGCCATTGCAGCCAAGGCGGGGCGGTCATCCCTATAGCGACCACTTAATTCTTCAGCAAAGTGCATAGCATCGCAATGGGACCCTCCATTGCCACATGAAATCACTTTCCCACCCGCTTTAAATGTAGACACGAGCAAATCACCGGCATCTGCAACAGATTGAAGAAACTCAGGGCTTTCAATCACCTTATTCAAAACATTCGCAGCCTCATTTAAGTGCTGCGCAATTAGTTCTTTAGACATGTTTTACTTTCAATGACTACCAGTATCAAAACCTAATTTATTTTCACTTATTCGAAAAATTTCCGTGCAATTCTAATCGATGCATCAATTGCCGAGCGATCTACATCTAAGTGAGTCACCCATCTTTGGCGGGTAGTTCCCGTCACCAAAACCCCCTCTTTACGCAAGTACGTAGCAAAGTCATTGGCACATTCTGCAGGTACATTCACGAACAGCATATTGGTAAAAGGACCATCTACTGACAGTTGTTCGATTGAGCGCAAACCATCCGCTAAGCGATTAGCGTGATAATGATCCTCACCCAATCTCTCGACATGATGCTTCAACACGTATTCACCTGCGGCAGCGAGCAAGCCCGACTGTCGCATCGCCCCACCCAACATCTTTCGATATCGCCTTGCTTGAGAAATAAATGCTTTACAACCGAGAAGAAGTGACCCAACAGGAGCACCAAGCCCTTTTGAAAGACAGATAGAAACAGAATCAAATCCTCGACACAAATAGTGGGCCTCGACACCGGATGCGACGGCCGCATTAAAAAGGCGTGCCCCATCCAAATGGGTCGAAAGTCCTTTACTTTTCGCCACCACCGTAGCTTCAGCCACATAGTTCTGTGGAAGCACTTTTCCTGAAATCGTATTTTCTAACGTAAATAGCTTTGATTTAGCAAAGTGAAAGTCATTTGGTTTAATTGCAGCCAATAGGTCTGCAATCGCAATACTTCCATCCTGTTGATTTTGTAGCGGTTGCGGCTGAATACTCCCAAGGACAGCCGCCCCACCACCTTCGTATTTATAAGTGTGCGCATCCTGCCCAACAATATATTCATCACCACGCTGGCAGTGCGTCATCAACGCAATCAAATTACTTTGCGTCCCACTTGGAACAAATAACCCAGCTTCATACCCCATCATTTCGGCGGCAAATGACTCTAAGTGCACGACCGACGGATCATCTCCAAAAACATCATCCCCAACCGGCGCATTCAGCATTACCTCGCGGATAGCAGCCGTCGGCTTTGTCACGGTATCACTTCTAAAGTCGGCAATGATTTGTGGACCTGATTCACCTTGAAGTTGAGATGGGTACATATTTGTCGCTCACTCACATTTAGCAAAAAAATAGCGGATTTAATACTTTAGCACATTTAAGCAAAGGCTTAATTTTACACTTTAGGCTCTTCGACCCATTGCAACACAAATAACCACGCCAGCCGCAGCCACCCACATCCAGACATCAATCGACTCATGCAAAAGCCAAGCAACCAAAAATAGCGAGATAAACGGCTGCAACAACTGAACCTGCCCCACCCTTGCAATCCCACCAAGAGACAACCCTTTGTACCACGCAAAAAAACCCAAAAACATGCTAACCAAGGCCTGATAGAAAAAACCATACCAAGCTACCGGTTCGACCACACCAACTGGGCGAAAGTGCCAAACAGGGAAGATTAGCAATGGCACACTACAAACTAGGGCCCAACAAATGGCCTGCCAACTACCAACAGAAGCAGCGAGTTTGGCGCCCGCAACATAGCCCATCGAACAAACAACTACCGCAAAAATAATTAATGCAAAACCTAAAACTTCATTCGGATTGGCAGCGACATGGCTAGCCCTTACAACAGAGAAGACAAGCACCAATACAGCCCCTGCAACCGCCCATAACCAAAATGCAAATCGATGCCTTTCTCCGCCAAATAATGTCGCAATCACCGCAGTTGACAAGGGCAACAATCCATTCACCACAGAAACATAGCCAGTCGGGATATATAAAAGGGATAGATTGGACAACACAGGAAAGCCGACAACCACGCCGGCAATAGATATTGCAAGCAGTTTTAACTGCCTTTTTTCCTTTGGAAATGGCTGCTTCGTCACCAATAACAATATCGCGGCAAGTAAGGCCGCTACGGCAGCCCTGCCAAACGCAATAAAAAATGGATCAAGCGAACGCAAAGCAAACTTGGCGGATGGAAATGACCCAGCAAATCCAATTACACCAACCATCCCCCAGAGCATTCCTCGCCAAATGGTAGCGGAATGAACATTCGTTGTCGTCAAAGACACAAATACTCCCCTTTACTAACTTTGACCGCACTGCCAGCAACCGAACACGCCCGTACAACGCCATCTTCCTTTTGCGCTCCAATGATCAAACTACTTGGGCGACCCATTTCAACCCCTTGCGAGAGCGACCACTCGAAAATCCCTGATGTACCTTGTTCACGGCTAGCCAAGTAAGCAGCCAAGCAAACCGCAGCACTTCCTGTTGCGGGATCCTCTGCGATCCCCATATCATTCCATAGCATTCTGGCCTGCCACTTGTCCTCGACCTTGGAAAAAGCAAATAAGCCATTCAAATCGACGCCCACCTCTCTTGCCAATTCAATAGCTTGAGGATAATAAGCCCCGCTCATCCAGAACCGTTTAAGTGCTTGAAGATCGCGAACAGGGATCAATAAATAATCCGTTCCACAAGTAACGTATTGAGGCCTAAAGTCATTTAAACGAATTTCCTCTGACGACAACCCTGTAAGTTTTTCCAGAAAGGAAACCTCTGGCACATCATCAAAGAAACGAGGGGGTTGTGGTGCAACTAATTTTGCAGCGCTGATCACCCCATCTGACACTTCAAAAGACACATTGATCACCCCTGCTTTAACCTCAAGGGCTCTAACCTCTCCATGTGAAATATCGCCAAACAGACCACTTCTCGCTAAATGAATTGCCGCACCAATTGTTGGATGCCCAGCAAATGGCAGCTCTTTTGCAGGCGTAAAAATACGCAGTTTATAACTCACATCAACTAGATCAGATGGTTCAATAAAAACCGTTTCTGACAAATTAAACTCTCTGGCAATTTTTTGCTTTTGCCGATCATCAATCCATTCTCCGCAAGGAAAGATTGCCAATGGGTTGCCACCAAAATACTCGCTCGTGAACACATCATACGTATAAAAAGTCGCATCCCTCATTGCCAGCCCCCAATCTATTTGTTTTTGAAATTACCAAGCACAAATCCTATGAAACAAATGACTCGCCAAGCAGATACAGTTACCATACAATTTATGAAACTGTACCGGTATAGTAAGGCAGACAATCGTGCATGCACTCCCTGTTCTCGATCACAAAAAAAACCAACCTTTAGTTGAGCAAATTGTTGATCAAATAATTCGCAATATTGAGGTAAAAGTTTGGCAGGTAGGCATGCGTCTGCCTTCAATACGGCATTTAGCTCAGACCCTGTCTGTTAGCAAATTTACGGTGGTTGAAGCTTATGATCGGCTCGTTGCCAAGGGTTTTCTAGAGTCACGCCGAGGCGCTGGCTTTTTTGTTGCTGGAAAAAACCAAACCGTATCGGCACCAGAGTCTGACACCCCTATACAGCGCGATATTGATACCGTTTGGCTAATGCGGCAAATGTTGCTTCAAGATAGCGATATGCAAAAACCCGGATGTGGCTGGCTCCCTACCGAGTGGTTAATGATTGAAGACACGAGACGAGCGCTAAGAACGCTATCTCGCTCCCCTATTCTTCGCCCCACTTACTACGGACTTCCAGCAGGCTATCTTCCTCTCAGACAACAACTACAGCAACGACTTGCTGAAATGGATATTGATGCACGCCCTTCTCAAATTCTGTTAGGTAGCGGCGCAATGTCGATGATTGATCTCATCTTGCGCTATTTCCTGAGAAGTGGCGATAGCGTCATGATTGATGATCCTAGTTACTTTAACTTTAGAGGAAACCTAAAGTTACACCGAGTACAAATCATACCAATCCCTCGAAATGCGCAGGGTCCAGACCTGGAAAAAATGGAACAAGCCATTATCCAGCACAAACCACGGCTTTACCTAACCAATAGCGTATTGCACAACCCACTTGGAACAAGCATCGCCCCTGGCATCGCATTTAGACTGCTACAGCTAGCACATCGCCACGACTTTCATATCGTAGAAGATGATATTTATCGTGATTTACAAAACATCCCGACCCAACGCCTAGCAGCGCTAGATCAACTACAACGTGTCATCTATGTGGGCAGTTTCTCTAAAACGTTATCAGCGAACTTCCGCGTCGGCTTTTTAACGGCACATAAAGACTTAGTCAATGAATTAACTGACTTAAAACTACTCACATCAATTACTTCATCTGAAGCGGTTGAACAAGTGGTTTACCAATTGCTTACAGAAGGGTATTACCGAAAGCATGTAGAAAAGCTAAAAGGAAAACTAGCGACTGCAATGGCGTACGCCAGACCAAGAATTGATAAGTTAGGCTGGAAAGTATCAGCAGAACCAGAGGGCGGCATGTTTCTTTGGTGTGAGTTACCAGAAGGGGTAGAAGCACCTGACTTAGCTGCCAGAGCATTAGATGCGCATATCGTCTTAGCACCGGGCAACTTAATGAGCACCGCAGCAAATGCGAAGCACTTTTTAAGATTTAATGTTGCGCATGCGCTCAATGGTAGCTTATTTGATCAACTAGGACGCTTGCAATCTAGTGCTACAATTAAGCATTGTGTTTTATCATCTTAATCAGTACATGGATAAATGACTTCTTAGTGTCATTTTTTTCAAGGCATCAGGATAAGAATATGAAACTGCTCCCGCTAGCGATCGCAAGTAGCATCTTGCTAACAGCACCAGCAATTCGAGCCGAAGTAAACCCAATCAACAACTTGATTGATTTACCAAAGAAAACAAAGCTCGAAGTAAAAACATTACTCACTATACAGAGAGATATTTCATTTACTGAACTAAAACAAACAGATTACACGACCTGTTTTCTTGGCAGCGTAAAGACCCTACCAAGGGAAGGCCAAGCCCCTACGTTTACATCACAAGACAAACAGCGCATGTTTAAACCAGGCGAATATTTTGTGGTTCAAGACGTATATGGATTTGCACGCGGTAAGAAATACCAAGGCTATATCGTTGAACTAGAACATGAAGAGCGCCCAGAAACCTATATTGTCTATCTAGAAGAGAATGGCCCTGCAGTTGGCTTTACATCGATTGAGAGAATGATCTCATTATGTGGAAACAAATTGGGATTGAGGTAGTAAATTAAGCAGTAAACAAATCAACAGCGTTAAGCGTTGAATAATGCAGTTAGCAGCAGCGGACTAAACACCTGATGGTTTGCCATCCAGTTCGCTGTTGTATTCTCTCCCAAGAACTCCACATCATCCCCTACGGAACAACCAGGAATCCCAGAGAGATCAACCACTAGAAAGCCAAGATCAAACACATTTAAAACGTTTGCGTAAGACCCGTTTACATATACACGAGAAAATGCGCGAATGATGGCAATACAGTCTGATTTCGCCGGCAAATTCACAATACCAATTTTGATTCGTTCTTCGACATGCAGCTCTGAAAAACGACCGAGCACCTCTCCCGCTTCTACCAGCTTAATCGCCGCCAACTTACCCATTACCTGCATGACAGGTTGCAACCCCGCATCTGGCAGCAAGCCATAGATCGCGCGGCCTATTCGACACACATCGCCCGTCAGCGCAGAAGGCTCTAACAACATGGCACTTGAAACGACAGAAGACGGCATCGCAAAAGGCGCTGAAATTTGCTCAAACATTTCCATCTGGATCACCGCTTGCCCAAGATCCATCATCGTCAAGTGTGCCATCAAATACAGGTTCGCCACTTGATTGCTATTTTTCAACCGAGAAATCACCGCTGCTAGCGCCGCTTCATCAAACCCGACTAAATGACACCCAACATCAACGAGTAACCAAATATTTAACCGACTTGGCAACCAAGCAGATAAAAGCCACTCTAACGTTCTATGGTCCGCAATGGTGACGCCAACATCTAGTTCTGCGGCTTGATAGATCGTTTCAGGGTCACTTAATGCACCAATCAAGACAATAGGATCATTCACCCCGTGCTGACGTAATTCGTTTGCCTCTTCTAAGGAGTGAACCAAATATCCAGATGCTTTACCGGCTAAGTAAGGAAGTACGCCGTCTATGCCATGCCCAAAGGCGTTAAGCGATACAGCAGCAAACCATTTACGTCCTTGCAAACGCTGCTGGACCCATGCAATGTTATGCATAAGTGCACTGTGATCTATTGAAAGGCGAAAATCTGACATGGCAAAGCAATCCACTCACAAGTTGTCATCTTGCAATTATATGATCTTAGACAAATGAACGTTGGTAAAACAAACATGAAGAAAGTGTTTTCAATTGCAAATTCAGGTAATATGCCTGACAAATTGCATATGGCACGATGAACATTACATGGATAACTTGCAACTGCTGGTCAATTTGTTTTCACATGCGCATGAAAACCCGCTATTTGCCTATGCGGCCGTGTTTTCTGTATTGCTCATTTGTGGCTTCGGCGTCCCTATTCCTGAAGACATTTCTCTTGTTGCCGGCGGAATTATTGCGGGTCTTGGCTATGCGGATGTGAACACCATGTTTTTCGTCGGCTTAGCCGGCGTACTAGTTGGTGACTCCATGATGTTTGTCGCTGGCAGAGTCTATGGTGAGCGCGTCAGGTGCTTCCCACTGGTTGCAAAGTTTCTCACCGAAGCTAGGTATGCCGCCGTACAAGACCAATTTCACAAATACGGCAAACGGGTGTTATTTGTTGCCCGCTTCCTTCCTGGCTTACGTACTCCCATTTTTCTTACCGCAGGCATGACCAGAAGAGTTCCTTTTTGGCGGTTTTTGTTATTAGATGGATCTGCAGCACTAATCAGTGTGCCTGTGTGGGTATACCTAGGCTACTACGGAGCACATAAGCGCGAATGGCTGATGAGCTGGGTTCATGTCGGCCAAAAAGGCATCTTAATTGTACTAGCGATTGTCATCACCGCGACGGCTATTATTTATTTCCGTAGAAAAAAGAAAAACAGCCAATCTTCCCACTAGCAAATAGTCAGTCGCCCGCACTACCGCTCTTCAATTGCGGATGTATTTTGTTGCTCGGCCATTGATTCAACCTCTTCATCTAACTGAACATGCTCAATTGCGGCAAATCGTTTGCTAATTTTCTGGCTTGTGATGTGCACTTCTTGCACATCCTTATGAGCTTGCTCAATATGCGTTGCCAAGTTTTTCATCCGCTTATCAAAACGTAAAAACTCTTCAGCCAGTTTAACCAATTCTTTTTGCATCACATGTAGTTGCTCACGCATTTGCGCATCTCTGAGCACCGCCCTTGCGGTATTCAAAACAGCCATCAACGTCGTGGGAGAAACAATCCAAACCCGCTTTTGCTGAGCATAACTAACCAACTCCTCATGATAGGCGTGGATCTCTGCGAATACCGCCTCGGCAGGAACAAACATGACCGCACCATCTGATGTCTCCCCCGGAAGAATGTACTTATTGGCAATATCATCAATATGCTTTTTCACATCTTTTACAAAGTTTGACCTAGCGCCTTTTCTTTCGATGTCGGATGGCAGATCAAACATTCGCTGATAGTTTTCCAGCGGGAATTTAGCATCTACCACCACTTTGCCGGTAGGCGCAGGCAAGTCAAGCAGGCAATCAGCCCTTACGCCCGTAGACAGAACCGCTTGGAATTGAATGACCTGCTCTGGCAACAGATTTCTCACTAAATGTTCTAGCTGAACTTCACCAAATGCACCTCGAGACCGCTTATCTCCTAGCAATTCTTGAAGGCTGACGACATTACTCGTTAAGCCATCGATTTTCTTCTGCGCCTCGTCAATCACGGCTAATCGCGCCATCACACTAGCAAAGGTTTCATTGGTTTTCTTAAACCCATCCTCCAACCTTTCATTCATTTTTCCAGAAATCTGATCTAAGCGTTCTGCAACGGTAAGGTTTAGTTTCTCAATATTCTCAATTAAGGCACCAGACACATGGCGCATCGTTTCTTGCAAGATAGTTTGCGACTGCACCCCATGCTCAGCGAGGACAGCACTCATTTTTTCGATCAACTCCATTCGCAGCTGATCTTGTCTGGCCTGCATTTCAAACTTCAAATCACCAAGTGTTTGCAAATGATGCTGCTGTAATTGCGATAATCGTTCATGCTGGAACCGATTTAATTGCTCCATGCCTTGCCTAGTCTGATTCAACTCTTGAGATACAGCCTGCCTCAGACTTTCATTCGTGGATTGAATCATGTGTCTTAATCGTTCACTAAACTCCATCTGAATCCGCTGTTGCCGCTCGCTACTCTCTTGCAACGCTTGACTCAATCGAGTGGACTGCTCTGAAAGCCCTCTTTGTAGGTCCATCAGCATTTCTCGATGATTTAGATTGAGTTGATCGGCACTTGGTAAATCTGAAAGGCGATTAGATAACTTCCGAAGTGCGATGAAAACAAAGGCAGCCACAAGGACTGCCAAAGTAGAAACAATTAACTGAATAAGGGTGAGATCCATTTATGTTTTTTTCTGTCCTGCTGAATCTGGAATTACGAATGAGAATATATTTCCGCCAGAAAACTTCTTCGGTTGCGGATCTATCTGAACTTTATATTCTTTGCCTTTGTACACCAACAGATAAGGATCTGGACGGGGCTCAAAATGAGGTGGTAGCAATAAAGCTCTTGTCCTAACAGTCCCTTCAATGCCAACAGCAAAGACAGCTTCAAGGGTAATACCCGTACTACTTCTCAGCATCACTAATTGAGGATCAACTGCCAACACTTCAAGTCCAAGCTCTTGGCGATCATCTTGCCCCATCGAAATACGGCGCACGACGCATACTCTGAGCTTATTCTGGAAGCGTACGGCAACCATATCATTAATCGCAGGACGCTGAAGGACCGTATTATGCTGGCGCAATCCAAGCCCATAAACACTATGATCCTCGACCAACCACATACTAGAAGGCGCACGCTCATCTAGTAATGACTCGTCAACCTTAACGGTGGTTACACCATTACGGCTATGAACTCGTGTATCAAAGGCGGCTGAAGGGGCTTTAATTGGCTCATTTGCGCCCCCCTCTTTAAACTTTAACGACGCCATCAATGCAGTAACGCCTTGGTATAACAAACCAATTTCTGGCGCAGTGACACGCTGATCACGCCGTTTAGGATACTGGCTTCTAGACCAACATTTTGTCGTTCTTGAAAAGATGCCTTCTACTAATTCAGGCGCAATACTACTTGGAAAACCCATCGATTTTAAGTCTGTACGCTGTTCTAGCTGCTTGAGAACCATGCCACCGCGTTGAATTAAGCTTTGCGTACTAAGATAGCGAATACCATCACCAAGCTCTTTCCTAGTCAGCATAACGGCCGGCTCTGCCGTTTGTAGGTTAATTGCAAAGCTGTGCGCCTGGGGGTTGATCTCTTTATCAATCGACAAGAACTGCATGTTCTTGATTAACCAATCATTCAACACAGCGATTTGAAGTGGAGAGAAGCATTGTGGCTGAGAAAGCGCCAAGATTTGCATTCTCAGAAACTCACCTTCACATGTTTTGCTATCGGTTGTGGTGCCATACAGCGGCATTAACTCATGTGTAAAGCCGGCGGACTCTGCCATCGCGTAAAACTTATTCGCATTCGCCCAATCAGCATCATCTGGACTCTCATAGCGAAGATATTGGATAAACGCTTTATCTGCCAATAGTAGCAATGAACGGCAAACGAGTTGGCCTAAGATGTCCCGGCCTAGTTTTTTCTCTGCATCTGGCTGAGAAAATACCAAGGTGCGATAACATTCAATCAATGCCTCTTGAAACCCCAACACCATGTGGTAATAGCTGTTGGCAGCCAAGTCTTGCGCATCTAACATCCGAATCAATTGGCTCATCAGATGTTTATAATATTTACGCGCAGTGTCTTCTGAATAAATGAACGCTTGCGCTCTCTTTTTAGGGCTGCGCTGTTCTTGGGTATCAATTTGCTTTAGGGCTTGCACCAATGTCGCAAAGGCCGCATTAAAATCTTTTGCAGCATAACTCGCAAGCATGGTAGTAGCACCTTGGAGTGTTTTTAACTCCGTGCTTACTTTTCCGCCACTCATCAGCTTTGATACTAACGCCTCTAACACCGCATTCCCCTACTATTTTTCGACAATTACCACCAATTAATCTCTCTTTATAACCCTAGCGGTTTATTCATGGCAAGTCACACTTACATGAAGCTTGTCTAGTTGACTTAAATTTACACTTTACGCCCAGTGAAAACAACAATGGCGCCATTGGCGCCATTGCTTTTATTTGCCTGCTCGCAAATTATTTTTTAACTGCTTCAACTTGAACAGAAATTTTCACATCATCACCAACTGCTGGCAAGTAAGTAGTCATGCCAAAATCAGAACGCTTGATGTTCGCAACCACTTCCGCACCGCAAGTATCTTTCTTAGTCATTGGACTTGGAGCACATTTGAAAGAAACCACGTTTAGCTTAACAGGCTTGCTCACACCCAATAGTGTCAAAGAACCTTCAGCAGCAACTAGTTTGTCACCTTCAAATACAAACTTATCCGCTTTCACTGTCGCTGTAGGGAATTTTTCTACATTGAAAAAGTCTGGGCTTTTCAAGTGTTCATCACGCTTGTCAAAGCCGGTATCTAGAGAAGTTGTATCAATCACCGCTTCTAAACTACCTTTTTTCGCAGCAAGATCCAACGACAAAGTACCTGAGGTTTTGTCAAATGTACCACGAGTAATTGAGTAGCCCATGTGGCTAATTTCAAAAGTTGGGTAGGTATGAGTTGAATCCAATTGGTACGTATCTGCTGCAAATGCGCCAACAGAAGAAGATGCCAACAATGCTGCAACCAAAAGCTTTTTCATGAATTTTCCTTTATAAATTTAAACACTTAAAAACAAATTAACGTCAATCAATTATGGATTTACTTGCAAATGAAACTTAACAACCACCGCATCTGCAACTGAATCAGTATCTTTCCAAACACCATCACCTACACCAAACTGCAGACGATTAACCGTTGCCGTACCATCAAGCACTTGAGATGCGCCGGATGCTTTAGCAGTAAAATTAACGATCACAGGAAGTGTTTTACCTTTTAAGGTTAACTTGCCTGGTGCTTGAAATTTGCCACCACCCAAGGCTTTAAAGTTAGATGCCACAAAGCGTGCTTTTGGTCCTTTTGCTGCATCAAACCAACTTGGTTTGACTAGCTCATTAGACGCATCAGGGCTACCGCCATCCACAGATAGTAAATCAATCGACACATCGGCCTTGCCATCGGCAGGTTTCGCCGCATCAAAACTCACTGTCGCTGTAAATTTTTTGAACTGACCTTCTACAGGCACTTCTTCTTGCTTGAAGGTAAAACCTAGCTTACTTTTTGCCACATCCACTGTTTGTGCAGTCGCTGCAACTGAAGCCGTTAATAACATCAAAGCCAACACATTTTTCATCTTTAAACTTTCTTTCATTTTATTTACGGCCAGGCAACATGCGAAGCAGCACATCGTCTCTATCAATAAAGTGGTGCTTTAAAGCAGCAACAAAATGTAGCCCCACCAGAATTAGCATCGTCCAAGCTAAAAGGTTGTGCGTTCCTTGCAAGGTTTCACCCAAGCCTTCGTTTTTAGAAACTAGGTCTGGTAACGTCCAAAGTTTTAGATACACAACAGGGAAACCTTTCGCAGAAGAAGCTAGCCAACCAATTAGTGGCACGGCAAACATCAAACCATATAGTGCAAGATGGGTAAGATTCGCTACTTTCACTTCCCATGGTTTCATGTGACTTGGCGCGGCAGGCACTTTTACAAACAAACGATTAATTAAACGAATCACAACTAACGCCAACACGGTAATACCTAACCATTTGTGGTATGCATACGTTTGAAATTTAGTTGGCGACATTGGCATATCGGTCATCGTAATGCCCAAACCAAATGCACCCAAAATAAACAATGCTACTAACCAGTGGAGCGCCCTAGACGAAAATGAGTATCGTTCAATCTTCATAAAAATCCTTGAATTCTGCAGAAATGATCTTTCGAAGTGTTAGGAACATCCAAAAAGAAAAGGTTCCTGAAAGACGCCTCAATACGATCTATGTATGTGAGACATTTTTCCAGAAACCTTCTTCTGTGTCGCTGAAATATACTGAACTGCTATTTCAGATTATTTGAAAATACTTTTGCGCTAAGTTCTGCAATTTTCTAGCTTGTCGAAATGACTCTTTTAGAATGCGCTGGTCTAGATCATTCAATGACTCAACCGCCAACCAATTCGATAACGGTTCGTTTCTGGCTGCTTGCTGCTGATGAAGTCGCATACGAAGCAACTGTATAAAGTGAAACGCATCAATCCATGCCTCAACAATATGTTCATCCAACGCCCATTCCTGCCCTGCCAAGCGCAGCCTAGAGGCAGTATTTGTTTCCTCTACCGCCGTTTTCAGGGCAAAAATTCTAGCCACATCCACAAACGGTGTAATTCCCTGCTTTTTTAAATCAATTTTGCCAGCAGCATCGCCAGAATCTGGTACAGAAATCTCACCAAAGAAGCTTAGCGGGGGGCGGAATGCCTTAGCATTTCTAGCCAACTCTTGAATAAACAGTCGGGCATCAGCAAGTGTATCTTTTAAGCTTTCATGCAACTGATCTGCTAACGCACGATCCCCGTAAATCGCTCTGAAATCAAAGTAAATTGTTGCGTTTAATAGTTCTTGCGGCGACGCCTGCTGTACCCATCCAGCAAATCGAGTTTGCCATTCATTTACACTTAAGCAGCACGCAGGATTACTTGCCATCACATTACCTGCACACAATGGGAATCCGATGGCAGACAACATTAAATTTACCTTCTCTGCGGCAGGTAATAAGATGTCGCGCGCCTCGTCATTCGACATACCGACAGGTGGCAGGAAAACTAAACCATTATCCTGATCGGTTGACAGCGTTTGTTCCAACCGACCTTCGCTGCCAAATGCTAACCAGCAATACTGCATGCCAGCAGGGATCACATCTCGTAAACACAGATCCAAAATTCTGCTCGTCAAAACATCATTTAATGTTGAAACAATCTGGGTTAAATGTTCGGCTGAGACGCCCTGCGCTAACATACTATAGGTAAGCTGCCGAATATCCTTACTGGCCGCACGCAGATCGTCTTCATTGGCCGCTAATCGAATAGCTTGTCCAACTTGTCTGAGGCTTGTTCGTTGCAATCCAAACAGGTCGCGTTCTGATACAACGCCCTGCAAACGCCCCTCTTCTACGACTAACACATGGCGGATACCAAACTTTGCCATCGTCAAAGTGGCATCTAACACACTCGCATGAGCCGGTAATGTAATCACACCGCTCGACATAACCGCCGAAATGGGTAAGGTAGGATCCGTTTGAGGCACCGCTACCCGACTTAATACATCTTGCAAGGTAAATAAACCGATCGGATGCAAAGCATCATCAACGATGATCATCGAACCAATCCGAGCCTCGTCCATTGTCTGCATGACGCGATAAATAGGCTCTTCACTTTTGCAATAGATAGGATCACACCGAATGATATGACCAAGAGAAGTGTGCATAGAGCCTTGATCCCGCACACTTTGTGCAAACTCTGCTTGGAACGTACGCTTAGATGCTTCAAGCAAGGATGCCAATCTACGAGTACAGAAGTCCGCAAAAAAGGTTGAGACCTCCATCAACTCCCGAAACACTCTACCTGGTACTTCTAAGCAGCGCGTATTCGACTTTGCCCGATACACGCCTGCAACAGGTCTTCTTAGCAATAATGCCCCCAGAGGGAAGCACTCACCATCGGTTAACCACCAAATTGGCTCTTGTTCAATTGGCTCTTGACCAGCGAGAGGTTGCTCACCCAGCACAACCCCTTGTAGCACAATATAAAAAGTATCTTTTTCTCCCAAGGCAGGAGAAGCCAATACGCTATCATGCGGATAATCCACGATTGTCGCTTCATCCAACATCAACTCAAGATGAGCAGAGGACATACTTCTAAATGGCTCGTGGGCACGTAAAAAAGCCAGCGTATGCGCCAGTACATCTTCCGTCAGGTATCGCATGTTCATCTTCCAAAACAATCGTGTTGAGCACTATCAAATCAGATGCGCCATAAAAAGTCAGAACTGCGGCAAGCGCACAGAACAACCATGGCAAAAGTACTTAGAATGGGGATATTCTGAACAAAATTGAAAAGCACATATTGCCATGCATCAAACTGTTCCAGCCTTCTTGCAAGACTTCCTTCAAACCACCTTATCCTCCCTGACGCCAGAGTGTCCTGAAGGGGCTATTTCTGGCACACTTAGCTGGAAATGGTTGGGGCATGGCGCAATTTTGTTCTATCGAACAAATATCCAATCTTCCACTAACTCATACATTATCTCTAGCGGCATACACGGCAACGAAACCGCCCCTATTGAAATATGCAATCAGCTAATTCAAGAGATTGCCCAAGAAAGCATTTCTATACAAGGGAACATTCTATTTTTGTTTGGCAATATCGAAGCAATGCGGCAAAACAAACGATTTATCGACGATGACCTCAATCGCCTCTTTTCTGGCAAACATCATGAAATGCCTCAAAGCAAAGAAACAATGAGAGCGCTTGAAATAGAAAACATTATCCAACGTTTTATTCATGATAGCAGCCAAAGCAGTGAGACTACTTTTGTGCATCTAGATATGCATACCGCCATTCGGGGCTCTTTCTACAAGCGTTTTGCCATTGCACCATTCAAAATAGGCCCCATGCTTTCCAAAACATTAGTCAATTGGATGGGCAATGCGGGCATTGAGGCGGTATTACTAAATGCAAAACCTGCAGGTACATTCAGTTATTTCACTAGCCAATTAGTCAATGCAGATGCGCTCACCCTTGAATTAGGTAAAGCATTACCGTTTGGTGAAAATAACCTTGAAGCGTTTTCTTCAGTCACCTTAGCAATTCGGCAATTGATTTCAGGAGGCGAAATTCCAGTAGCGAGCATGACGCCCAAAGTATTCAAAATTATTAACGAACTTGAAAGAAAGACGGATTCAGACTTTAGGCTGCTAATCGATGATGAAGTAGAAAACTTCACGGCCTATCCAAAAGGCACCATCTTAGCGACTGACAAAGACTACCAGTATTGCGTGACTCATGAAGAAGAGCGAGTCGTCTTCCCTAATCGTCACGTCAAGCCAGGATTGCGGGCAGGGTTAATGGTCATTGAAAGCGATATTGAACCACATATTGCATCCTAACCACTGGGGCGCAAAGCTTTAAGCAGTTCAAACTGGAACTTCACCATTTGGTCAAACATACTGCCAAGCAGGCTTGGCATAGAAGGCAATGAAAAATACAAAGCGGCAAAGCCAATCACAAGCGTAATCGGAAAACCTACTGCAAACAAGTTCATCTGAGGAGATGCTCTCGCAATCATGCCAATCACCAAGTTTGTCATGAGCAAGGTCGCGACAACCGGCAGTGAGAGCAAAATACCAAGCGAAAATACTCTCTCCCCAAAATACACTAACGCCGAAAAAGCAGATGCCGATACAGGCGCGGGATAAATAGGGAATAGATGAAAGCTTTGGATGATTACACTTAACATCATTAGGTGGCCATTCATCGCCAAAAAGACCAAGGTGGCCATAATACTAAATAACTGTGCAACAACAGGCGTCTGAGAACCGTGCACCGGGTCTAGCTGAGCAGCAAATGCTAAACCCATCTGCGTGCCGGACAAGTTACCAGCGAATTCGATAGCAGTAAAAGTTAAACGAGCGACAAAGCCAATAGATACACCAATGACAATTTGCTGAAGTAATAGCATAAAGCCCTGAGGTCCTGACGGAGAGGCGATTTGCACGGTTTCCAACGAGGGAACAACAACCAGCGTTAACGCAACCGCTAAACCAATGCTGACACGGCGCGGAATCGTTTTGATGGAAAAAATGGGGTCTACCGCAAGGAAAGCCAAAATACGAACAAGTGGCCAGAAGAACTGGTTAATCCAAAAGTACAGTTGTTCCTGAGTAATGGTGATCATATAACTGTGATCGCAATGCGATCAACCGATCAGGGAGGGAATATCAGTAAAGAGTCGAATGGTGTAATCCGTTACCACTTCGATCATCCAAGGGCCTGCCAACACCATCACCAAAAATGTCACAATCAACTTCGGGATAAACGTTAATGTCATTTCGTTGATTTGTGTAGCCGCCTGAAAGATAGACACAATCAACCCGGTCACTAAGCCTGCCAGCAGCATTGGTGCTGCCACCATAATCAAAACCATTAAGGCGCGTTCAATTAGGGTAATTACCAGTTCAGGTGTCATTTACATCCCCTTTAAACGTAAAAGCTCTTAACAAGAGACCCAATCAGCAGCGGCCAACCATCCACCAACACAAATAGCATTAATTTAAATGGTAACGAGACGGTCACAGGCGAAATCATCATCATACCCATCGACATCAGCACCGAAGCCACCACCATATCAATAATCAAAAATGGAATATAAATCAAAAATCCAATTTGAAAGGCGGTTTTCAGCTCGCTAGTGACATAAGCAGGAATCAACGCCTTCATCCCAATATCATCCGGCGAGTTTGGCTTTGCGCTATTAGATAACTCCAGAAACAAACTCAAATCTTTTTCTCTAGTTTGTCTCAGCATAAAGGTTCGAAGCGGCTTCTCCGCCTCATCAATTGCTTGATTAAAGGTAATTTGATCTTGCGAGAAAGGGAGGTACGCTTTTTGATAAATTTCATCTAGCGTCGGTGACATCACAAAAAAGGTAAGAAAAAGCGACAGCCCAACAATCACTTGCGTTGGAGGGGATTGCACCGTACCAATCGCCTGCCTCAATAAAGACAGGACAATCACAATCCGAGTAAATGCAGTCATCATCAACAATGCTGCAGGTAGGAAAGTGAGTGACGTTAATAGAATTAATGTTTGTAGCGAAAGCGTGTATTCAGTACCACCACCAGGCGTTGGCTGGCTTGAAAATGCGGGCAGCGTATTCGCAGCAAAAGCAACAGAAGACAGGAGAGCCAAAGGCAAAGCAATCCAAAGGTATCGGCGAAATGGATGAGCTAGTTTCATTTATTTTGCTTGTACTTCTGAAGTGCGACTTGTAGCCATTGCTTAAATTTTGGCGCAACCATCGTTGATTCGGCATCAGATACGGGCGGTTTATCCAATTGTTTTAATACTGTGATATTTTGTGCAGTAACACCTAATACTAGCCACTCACCCTCAACCTCAATCACAACAACTCTTTCCTTCCCGCCTAGCATCGTACCACCAATCAACTTCACTGGCGTTTTCATTCCAGGCACACCGAGAGACAAGCGCTTCATGGCCCAAACAGCGCCAAGCACAAGCGCAATCACAAACACCAAGCTAAAAATAACCTGGAAAAAGTACCCGAATGAAAGAGGAGATGCAGAAGCAGATGTTGGTGCAGCAAGTAGAACCAATGGTGCAGAGATTAACGCACCCGATAATACTTGCTTAGTTAGTCGCATATAGAGATTAATCAATCAGAAATTATTTATGCAAACGGCGTATACGTTCAGCAGGGGTGATGATATCCGTTAAACGAATACCAAATTTATCATTCACTACCACCACTTCACCCTGAGCAATTAGACAGCCATTGACGAGTACATCCATTGGTTCACCAGCTAAACCATCTAACTCAACCACTGAACCCTGCGCCAATTGAAGTAAGCTACGAATCGCAATTTTTGTTCTACCAAGCTCAACCGTTAAACTAACCGGGATATCAAGAATCATATCCAAGCTACTTGGCACACCCTGAGAAGGATTTACATCGCCAAAATTTGGAAATAGATTGGAAGCAGCAGCTGGGGCCGCTTGAGCTTGAGAAGCCGATGCACTCTGAGCAGCGTCAAACGCCTCTTGCTCAGCAAGAGCTGCGGCCCAATCATCCATGCCGGAGTCTTCAGTCTCTTGTGTATCGTCAGAATCAACCATTCTCATCCCCAAAATTCAACATGCTATCGGCACCAGCCAGAATCTTTTCTACTTTTAAAGCATACTGACCGTTCAGTACGCCGTATTTACATTCTAGCACCGGAACGCCATCCACTTCAGCAACAATAGCTTCAGGAATATCAAGAGAAATTACATCGCCCACTTTTAAATTGACGATTTGCCCTAAAGTGACGGGCGCACTACCAAGATTTGCCACAAGATCAACTTCAGCAGCCTGAACTTGATGAGACAACAATTTAACCCATCGATCATCTGCTTCAGCTCTATCTGCTTGCATCGAGCTGTAAAGGACGTCACGAATTGGCTCAATCATTGAGTAAGGCAAACAGACGTGGAAATCGCCACCACCAGAACCTAATTCAATTTTAAATGATACCGCGACGACCACTTCAGTTGGGGTTGCAATGTTAGCAAACTGAGTATTCATCTCCGACCGAACGTACTCAAACTCTACCGGAAAAACAGGAAGCCATGCTTTTGCATATTCTTCAAAAACGAGTTGCAACATACGTTGAATCACGCGTTGCTCAGTCGGGGTAAAGTCGCGCCCTTCCACTCGCATGTGAAAACGACCATCACCACCAAATAAATTATCCACCACTAAGAACACTAAATCAGGATCAAAAATGAATAGCCCCGTGCCTCTCAATGGTTTTATATGAATCAAATTCAAATTTGTGGGTACAACCAAGTTTCTAATAAACTCGCTGTACTTTAAAACCCGAACTGGACCAACTGAAATCTCTGCATTGCGTCTCAGAAAGTTAAAGATAGCGACGCGAAAATATCGAGCAAAACGCTCGTTAATAATTTCATAGGTCGGCATCCGACCGCGAACAATACGCTCTTGCCGACCAATATCGTACGAGCGAACGCCGCTATCATCAGAAGACTCTTCTGATGAATCTTCCTCGCCGGTGACACCTCGTAAGAGGGCATCGACTTCTTCTTGAGAAAGAATATCGTCAGCCATGGCTCAACTCGTTAATTAAATTTACTCTGCATGCATGAGTAAACTTTATCATCTCAGCATTCAAAAATTAACGCTCTTCCAAAATCAAGGAAGTAAAGGCAACGCTCTTTGCCCCCTTCTTCGGAGAACTAGCGCCAATCACTTCATTGATTTTGTCTCGAACTTCTTCAAGTAATTTGGTTTTCCCTTCCGGAGTAGAAAGTTCGCCAAATTTTTGCGCACCAAACAACAAAATTAATTCACTTTGAATTTTTGGTTTGTATGCTTCCATTTTCTCTTGCTTCTTGGCATCGGCTAATTCAGCCTGCACCTCAACGGACATCACGCCACGCTTCTCCGGATCTCCATCGACATTCACCACAAAACGATCTATTTTGTAAAATACAGGGGGCTTCTTCTCATGATCCCCTTCTTCCTCATCCGCCGCATCACCTTCATCAGCCTTTGCCTCAGCTTCTGCATCGCCCTCTTCTGCTTTTGCCGCTTTTTCACCAGCAGGCTTAGCAGGGTGCTGCTTAGACATAAAGAACCAAACGCCACCGCCAACACCTCCGGCAACGACCAATAAAGCTACGACAATAATGATGATTTTTTTCATTGTGAAAACTTATTTTCTGTTAGTAAACATATGCTTCAAGATTGCAAGACACTTCAGAATTCGGGCAGCAGCAAAAAACACCCTCTGCAACATAGCATACTCGACTATCGCACTTGTGATGCCATAATAAATACTAACAAGCATATTTGACAGCACTGATATCCGAATTCTAATTAAAAAACAACACTTTTCCAATCATTCTTGATGTTCTTTGTAAGAACAAGACAGGCGATACTTGCATAAAAGTATTTTAGAAGTCTTAATATTTATCAGAGATGGCTAAAAAATACCTTTGATGTTATTTTCAAATCTGGCTATCCTTTATACATGATGTCGATATTCTTAAAAGAAAAATGCTATGACAATTCCTGTACTCGTTGTTGATGACTCGCCAATGGCAAGAAAAATGCTGATCAAAGCATTGCCGGAAGGATGGGATATATCTATTTCCCAGGCAGGAAATGGATTAGAAGCGTTAGCTGCGTACCGAGAAGGTAAAGCAGAAATCATGTTTTTAGACTTAACCATGCCTGAGCTCGATGGTTTCGGAGTGCTAGAAGAGTTGCGCAAAGAAGGCATGAATAGTTTTGTTATTGTTGTCTCTGCAGATATCCAACCAATTGCCCAAGAACGAGTCAAACAGCTAGGTGCAATTGCATTCCTGAAAAAGCCAGTCAATCCGAATGAAGTACTGAGCGTACTCAAACAATATGGAGTAACGCTATGAGCCTTACCCTACTTACCAATGACCAAAAAGACGTATTGCAAGAAGTTTCTAATATTGCAATGGGCCAAGCGGGCAACTCATTGGCACAGCTTTTAGGTGCATTTGTTACCTTATCTGTTCCAAGAATTAACATCGTTGACGTGGCTGAAATTAATGTCGCGATTGGCAAACTGATTGGAGAATCCACAGAGGTATCTGCCGTTCGGCAAGCCTTTCTTGGAACCATCCGTGGAGAGGCGATTGCGATTTTCCACAAAGATAGCCATGGCGATGTAGCTGATTTAATGGGGTACGATGAGAATTTATCAGACACCCAAAAAGACGAATTATTGCTTGATGTGGCCAATGTCTTAGTGGGAGCCTGTTTAACTGGCATTGGTGATTTGCTCGGAACCAGCATGAGTTTCTCTGCGCCATCCATCATGGCAAAAGACACGCCAGCTAGTATGCTATTCCAACCAGAACAACTGAATTGGCGTTGTGCGTTAGTGGTGGAAGTGAACTTTGCGCTAGAAGCAAGAAACTTTACTTGTCACTTAACACAACTCATGCCAGAAGAGTCCATCAGCACCTTGCAAACCTCACTAGATGCATTTATGGAATCACTCTAATGCCATCTTTGGAGAGCACTCAACTAGCCCCTGCTGTCATAGACAATATCGAAGCAGGTTTGTTTATTGTTGATAGTGATTTTCGAATCGTTATGTGGAATGCCTACCTAGCAAAGCATAGCGGCATTGCAGAAGAAGCATTGCTTGGCAAACATCTCTTTGAAGCATTTCCAGAACTTCCGCAAAAATGGCTTGAAAAAAAGCTTAAAGGCGTTCTTTTACTAAAAAACTTTTCCTTTACATCGTGGGAACAGCGCCCATGGCTCTTTCAGTTTGATCATAACCGCCCCATTACAGGCGGTATTGATTGCATGCGCCAGAATTGTGTATTCACCCCTCTAAAAGATCCAGAAACAGGACTAGTTTCATTTGTCTCTGTCACTATATTTGACGTCACTGACACCGCTATCTATCAGCAGCAACTAACGGAAGCGCTAGCCAAGTTAGAGGAAAGCAATATTACCGATGGACTAACAGGCATCTATAACCGTCGCTATCTGCAACAACGCTACCACAGTGAATTTGGCAGAGCATCTAGACACGGCAGCAACTTGACCACCATCATTTTTGATCTGGATCATTTCAAGCGCGTCAATGATACATATGGCCACCTCGCCGGAGATGAAGTCCTAAAAACCGTCGCAAAACGAGTTAAATCACTCGTTCGAGCCCTTGATGTAGTAGGCCGCTACGGCGGCGAAGAGTTTGCATTAATCTTGCCAGACACAGACCTTGAAGGCGGCTTAACGCTAGCAGAAAGAATTCGCGAAACGATTGCAGCAGACCCAGTTCCGTTTGGCGACATTGAGATCCCTGTCTCTGCTAGCCTTGGTGTATCGCAATTTTCACCAGAAATGACCAACTATGAACTAATGGTGCAAGCGGCAGATCAGGCGCTTTACGAAGCAAAACACAACGGTAGAAATCAGGTTGTTGCAGCGAAGTAAGCGACATCTTCAAATAAACCCTAAAAATAAACTAGACCCTTGCCCCCTGCCTCCGATAAAATCTTGTTTTTAAACGAGGTAGGCATGCAGGTATATAGAGGATTACATTCTGTACATGCGTCTCCATGTGCAGTTACCATTGGTAACTTTGATGGCATTCACGCAGGTCATCAAGCTTTGTTACAACGCTTAAAAAGTGAAGCGCAATCTCGCTCACTGCCTACACTCGTCATTACCTTCGAGCCACACCCAAAAGAATTTTTCTCCAGCCAGACGGCGCCAACGCGCTTAACTTCGCTTCGCGAAAAGCTTGAGCTTTTTCGCGAAATGGGTATTGATTATGTCTGCATCTACCCATTTCGTTCTGCGCTTGCATCGATCAGTGCGGAAGACTTTGTTGTAGAATTACTCAAAAAACAACTACATACCAGCTACCTACTGATTGGGGATGACTTCTGTTTTGGTGCGAAACGTAAAGGCAACTTTGCCTTATTACAGCAGTTTGCAGAAAATGGTTTATTTGAACTCTCTTCGATGACCACGTTTTTACAAGAAGAATCACGCGTCTCAAGCACACGAATTAGAGACTCACTTGAAAGTGGTCGATTAGAAGATGCGACTTCCATGTTGCTAAGACCATATCGTGTTAGCGGAAAAGTAGTCCATGGCAACAAATTAGGTAGAACCATTGGCTTTCCTACCGCCAACATTCATATCAAACATAATAGACCTCCGCTATCAGGCATTTTCGCTGTTTCCGTTGATGGGATTGATGACAAACCAATTCCAGGCGCGGCTAGTTTTGGGGTGCGCCCAACGGTAATGTCGAATGGCCTTCCAACACTAGAAGTCTTCTTATTAGATTTCTCAGGAAATCTATATGGCAAACATGTAGGGGTTAGATTCCATCATAAGCTGCGGAATGAAGAAAAATACCCAGATCTAGATAGTTTAGTGACTCAGATTAATAAAGACGTAGCGCAAGTAAAACAATACTTTGTACAGCATCCTAACTTACTGACGACCAGCGCACTGCCTTTACTGAGCAAAGTGACTCGTTAAAAACAACAGATAACTAACATACTTGGATGTGCTAACAACATCCGATTGCAATCACAGGACACGAATTTAAAATGACCCAAGCCAGTGACAAACCAGATTACAAAAACACGCTCAACCTGCTAGATACTAGCTTTCCAATGCGTGGCGACTTGGCAAAACGTGAGCCAGGCATGCTAAAAAAATGGCTTGATGAAGATCGCTATCAAAAAATTCGCAAAGCTAGCAAAGGCCGTCCTAAGTTTATTCTTCATGATGGTCCTCCGTATGCAAACGGTGATATTCACATTGGCCATGCCGTGAATAAAATCTTGAAAGATATGATTGTTAAATCTAAAACGTTAGCGGGATTTGACGCACCATATGTCCCAGGCTGGGATTGCCATGGCCTTCCAATCGAACACAAAGTAGAACAAACACACGGCAAACAATTACCAAAGGCAAAGTTTCGCGAACTGTGCCGTGAGTATGCTGAATCTCAAATTACACGTCAGAAGGCCGACTTCATCCGCCTTGGCGTTATGGGCGACTGGGAAAACCCATATAAAACCATGAATTTCCAAACGGAAGCAGAAATCGTCCGTACGCTAGGCAAAATTTATGAGAATGGCTATGTGGTCGCGGGTAAAAAACCTGTTCACTGGTGTATTGATTGTGGATCTTCACTAGCTGATGCAGAAGTAGAGTATGAAGATCGTGTTTCCCCAGCGATAGATGTTGCTTTCAACGTATTACCAAACTACGTTGCGCAACTTGAAAAAGCATTCTCGACAAAATTAGACGGCGCAGATGCCTTCGCAGTTATTTGGACTACAACGCCTTGGACATTGCCAGCTAACCAAGCAGTGTCTATCCATCCAGAATTTACTTATCAGCTAGTAAAAACGCCTGTTGGCTATTTAGTGCTTGTAAGGGAACTAGTAGAAGCGGCAGTAAAACGCTACGGCTTTGAAGAAGTGAGTATTGCAGGTGAAACCACTGGTAATGCACTGGAAAACATCTTACTTCAGCATCCATTCCTTGACCGTCAAGTCCCATTGATTCTTGGTGATCATGTCACGGTTGAATCAGGTACCGGCCTTGTTCACACCGCACCAGCACATGGTCAAGAAGATTACATCGTAGGGCAGAAATATAAGCTTTCAATTGATAACCCAGTTGGTGGCGATGGCCGCTTTGTTACTGGTACCGCCTTCGTTGAAGGCAAATCAGTCATGGAAGCCAACCCCGTTATTATTGAACTACTAACTGAAAAACAGGCTCTACTTTGCAACCAGAAGCTAAATCATAGCTACCCACATTGCTGGCGCCACAAAACACCAATTATCTTTAGAGCAACGAGCCAATGGTTCATCTCTATGGATAAGCAAATGCCAGACGGCCGTTCTTTGAGAGAAAAAGCACTAGCTGCGGTAGAAGCAACAGAGTTTTTCCCTTCTTGGGGTAGAGCACGACTAGAAGCGATGCAAAAAAATCGCCCAGACTGGTGTATTTCGCGCCAGCGTTTCTGGGGCGTGCCAATGACCTTCTTTGCTCATAACGAAACAGGTGAATTGCATCCAGATTCGCTCAGCATTTTAGAAAAGGTTGCCAAAGCAATTGAAGCAAAAGGTATTGAAGCTTGGTGGGAAATTGATTCAACCGAACTACTCGGCGCAGATGCTGACAAATACAGTAAGCTACCAGACACATTAGATGTATGGTTTGACTCTGGCTCTACCCACTTTGCGGTGCTAAAAACAAGAGAAGAACTAGCGCACCCAGCAGACCTTTATCTAGAAGGTTCTGATCAACATCGAGGCTGGTTTATGTCATCGATGCTAACTGGTTGCGCCACGTTTGGTGCTGCGCCATACAAGCAATTGCTAACGCATGGCTTTGTGGTAGATGGACACGGTCGCAAGATGTCTAAATCACTTGGCAATGTGATTGTTCCTCAGAAGGTAATTGATACACTAGGAGCCGATGTATTGCGCCTATGGGTAGCATCTACCGACTACTCGGGCGAATTAAACATTTCTGATGAAATTTTAAAGCGCGTTACAGAGTCTTACCGCCGTATTCGTAACACCCTTCGTTTCTTGCTGGCAAACTTAGCAGACTTTGACTTTTCAAAACATGCTGTTTCTGTTGAAAATTTACTATCTATCGATAAGTACGCCTTGTCATTGGCTAATCAGTTACAAAATGAAACGATCTTGCCATCTTTTGACAGATATTCATTCCACCAAGCAATGGCATCAATTAACACATGGTGCTCAGAAGATCTTGGTGGTTTCTACTTAGATGTTTTAAAAGACCGTCTATATACATCTGCACCAGACTCATTAGCTCGTCGTTCTGCACAAACCGTGTTATGGCACATGACACAAAGCTTAACCATTATGCTTGCACCAGTACTCAGCTTCACATGTGAAGAAGTCTGGCAAACACTTGGTCATACAGATAGTATCTTTGAACATACCCACCATGAGTTCCCGGCTATTTCAGAAGCCGAGACACTAAATGAGCAATGGAAACGCGTCAGAGAACTACGCGCTCAAGTAACAAAGGTGCTCGAAAATCTAAGAACAGAAGGCAAAATTGGCGCATCTCTACAGGCTGAAGTTGTCATTTCAGCCGGGAACGATGATTTTGCCGCACTAGCTGCACTAGAAGATGATTTGAAGTTTGTACTCATTACCTCTGCTGCTACGGTAGAAAAGAGTGAGACAGCGCCCCCAACAATTCAGGCAACTGCAACTACCTACAAAAAATGTGAGCGCTGCTGGCACTACCGTGCTGATGTTGGTAGCCATGCAGAGCATTCACACCTGTGTGGACGTTGCGTAAGCAATCTTCATGGAGCAGGCGAATCTAGAAAGCACGCCTAAGAAATGAACAACCAAAAGCAGCGCTTTTATGTTTGGATAGTCATTGCACTCTTATTTATTGGCTTTGACCAGCTAACTAAATACTGGGTACAGCAGGCGCTGTACCCAGGCCAATTAATCACTTACAGCACATTCTTTGATTTAGTGCTGGTGTTTAATACAGGTGCGGCATTTAGTTTTCTTGCGCATGCAGGCGGCTGGCAAATGCTGTTTTTTTCTGGCATCGCCTTTATCGTTAGTGCAGTTATCTTGCACCAACTGTGGAAAGATAGTAGTAAATCGTTATATTGCCTATCCCTAACTGGCATTATGGGTGGGGCGCTTGGCAATGTGATTGATCGTATCTATCTAGGCAAAGTAGTCGACTTTTTGCAATTTCACGCTGGCTCGCATTATTGGCCAGCTTTTAATGCCGCAGATTGTTTTATTGTAGGTGGGGCGATATTGCTTGTCCTTGACAGCCTTCTACACTCTAAGCAGAAAGTAGCAAAATGAATACTCCACTTCAACAAATTATTCTTGCGAGTCCAAGAGGCTTCTGTGCGGGTGTAGATAGAGCGATTAGCATTGTCGAAAGAGCGCTAGAGAAATTTGGCGCACCTATTTATGTTCGGCATGAGGTGGTGCATAACCGTTTTGTTGTAGACAACTTAAAAGAAAAGGGTGCCATCTTTATAGATGATCTCAAAGATGTGCCAGCAGGTAGCACTTTAATTTATAGCGCGCATGGTGTTTCGCTTGCTGTACGCGAAGAAGCGGAGTCATTGGGGTTAACCATTTTTGATGCCACCTGCCCACTCGTTACCAAAGTTCACTTAGAAGTACGAAAGCTTCGCAAGGAAGGCTTCGAAATCATCATGATTGGTCATGAGGGCCATCCTGAAGTAGAAGGCACCATGGGGCAAACCCAAGAAGGCATGTATTTAGTTGAAACAGCCGATGATGTACAAACATTAGCAGTACAAAAACCAGATCAGCTTGCGTATGTAACACAAACCACGTTATCTGTTGATGACGCATCAATTGTCATTGATGCGCTCAGAGCAAAATTCCCAAATATTGTCGGACCAAAGAAGGATGATATTTGCTATGCCAC
Organism: Leeia speluncae; assembly: GCF_020564625.1. Classification (NCBI taxonomy): domain Bacteria; kingdom Pseudomonadati; phylum Pseudomonadota; class Betaproteobacteria; order Neisseriales; family Leeiaceae; genus Leeia; species Leeia speluncae. The sequence continues at coordinate 111,888 of NZ_JAJBZT010000004.1, read as the reverse complement.
ACAAAATAGACAAGATGCAGTCAAGCAGCTAACAACAGCCAGCGATTTAATCATCGTGATTGGTTCAAAAAATAGCTCTAACTCGAATAGACTTCGTGAAGTGGCGGAGCAAAGTGGTGTTACCGCCTATATGGTCGATAACGCCAGTGAATTGAAACCTGAGTGGTTTGAAAAAGCAACCAAGGTTGGCATCACCGCGGGTGCATCAGCCCCCGAAGTGTTAGTCAACGGCGTAGTTGAACGCATTCAAAGCATGTCTAGTGCAACGATCGACACACTTAAAACGGTAGATGAAGACGTTGTGTTTAACTTGCCGAAGGGACTGTAATCCATACAAAGACAAAAAGCCCGGCTGGGCTTTTTGTTTATTTATTGAGGCCTAGGATCATTTAACTAGACCAAGTACCAGTTCTTGCCCCTGTATTATCAATCGTCTGGTTTCCATCTCCCGCCTGCGAACTACCAGATACTGGAGTAGCAGTTAAGGTAAATGTTGTTGAAGTGCATGAACCGGTAAATTGGTAAAAATCGGTATCAGTGAAAGTAACTCCACAAGTGGTTCCCGAGCTTACATAGGAGTTATTGGCAGTAAAATATCTCTCCATAGATTGAGAGTACTCAACCAATTGTCGCTGGCCATCCACTCGCTTTGTCTTAATAATATGCCGTTGATAAGCAGGAATTGCTATTGCAGCTAGTATTCCTATAATTGCAACAACAATCATTAATTCAATTAGTGTAAATCCCTTTTGTTTGACCATATTATTCTCACGTATTTTTGCAAACATTAACAATACTCTGAACAACAGCAGCATTAACGCCGCCACTATCCGACCCTACGCCACGTGAAGTAACGGAATATTTTTGACAGTTCCCCACACTCGAACCTTGTACGCGAATAACGTATGAGCCAACCGTCACACTTGACCCTCCAGTATTATTCACAGCACTGACAGCAGTAGCTGGCGCATTAATTGTTGCACCTGTATTCCAAGCAGCATTCCATGAGGTAGGTGCACTTGTAGAAGTACTATCATATCCAACGGTTAATTCACAATCTGTTGCGGTTCCTGTTGTTACCGCAGTTGAAATCGTTACCGTTCCATTAGCTACCTGAGGATAACAACCTTGCTGACGTAACTGCAATTCACCCTGCCTTAATGACACCTCTGCTTGCTGAAAAGCCTTAGTTCGCTCCAAATAGCCACCGGCACTTTTTTCACCGATTGTTGCAGAACGAACACCGCCTATGATCATAATGGTCAAAACAACCAGCATAACAAGTGTCACTAAGAGTGCAAACCCTCTATTTTTGCAAACGCTTAAGCTCCTACTCATTTCTGGCCCCTTAGCGATTTCTCATTACTACGGTAGTTGAAAAGGTTCTATATAGCCGTCCATCCGTTTGGCTATTATTAATTGGATTACCAGAACAGTCGTTATAGTCTGCAGCTTTCGCCACCTCCGTACTTACTTGAGATGATCGTAGAACAAGGCATGCACGCACAGAAACAATTTCATAAGAACCACTTGGCGATGAGTTATAACTATCAGCAATACAATCACCAGTACCCGTGTTTGCTCCAATATCACAGACATACGTTACATTCGTATTCGTTTTTGTCGTGTCTAAGCCGTAAGTAAGTAAAAAGTCTGCGACTTGTACACTTGTATCGACCCCGCCTGTACTATCACCAATCCAACTCATATTACTACCATTATTACAGACTAGTGGGTCACCAATTGTGCCACTCCAGGATATGCTTAATGCCTGAGTTGTGCCAGAACCAGAAATCACCTGTCCATTACAGCCAATTACATTCGTATTGTCGTTCTGAAATCTTATCGTTGCCTTTTTATCAGGATCAGTGCCGTCTGGTGTAATACGCATTTGGTTACCCAAGTCTGTATAGGCATTTGAACTTGGCGCAGGTCGAAAACCTGCTTGCGCTATAATTTTATTCAGCATAAACATGGCATACCGGCCATCCTCGCTCATCCTGTTTTGCATTTCTTGCACTCTTCGAGTGTTATTGCTAGACAAGTAAATACTACCAACAGCTAAGGCAACAATTGATGCCACTGCCGCGGCAACCATCATTTCAACAATGGTATAACCGCGGGACTTACTAACTTTGTATATTGATTTTACAAGCATGACTGTATGCATAGCATGTGTATCCAACGTTATTCAACTACTGCGGTTAATGTTCCATCACCGGTGATTGCACTGCTTAAGCTTCGACTTCCTGCCCAAGATAAAGTAACAAGATATCGCCATGCCCTGCCGTTTTGAATTGAAGTGGCACTAATTGTTGCGGAACCACCTGGAAGTTGGTTTACAACTGAGTTTAACCATTCTGTCATATCTGATACAGCAATAGAATTACCTGTTGTCGATGCATTATGATTGACACCTGCGCCAGCACAAGTCCAGACATCACCTGACACTGTACAAGCCGCTTTAACTTCTGCGTAATCTGGAGCAGTCGGATAAGTGACTGCAGTTGCAGAATCTTCAATCATCCAAGGGGAACGATTTGATCTCACTCTATCAGCAAAATCAGAAACCAAATCTGCAGCAACATCTTTAAAGTAAGAGCTTTGTACCTTCTCTAGCGTTCTTGCTTGAAGCCCCGCCAATCCCAATAAGCCAATAGAAAGAATAGCGAGAGAAATTAAGACCTCTATCAGAGTTAAACCATTCTCTTTAACGACGTGCCTAATTAGTCTGTTGCTTTTCATGCTTAATCTCTCTTCATCACTTAGACACAGGTGCCATTAAAACTTTTCACTATCCGCCCCGATGGAATCACTTCAATGCGTTGAGTCATCCCTCCTGTCATCGTCATTTGCAAGCACGCGACTTGGGTACCTGTTCCTGCTAATGTTGGGGCAGATAAAAACCCGACAGTTGCACCAAATGTCACGGTCGTAAACGTCGCAGTGGTGCCGGAGTTCACGTTACTATCTGTGCTTATCGTCAAGTTACTTGGCGCCGTATATCTATTTAGAACGGTTGTACCTGCAAGGACAATCCACCCTTTAGACCAATCAGATGCCGTTCCACTACACGCCGTTGCTGTATTTGGTGTAGTTGCAGCACAAACACTCACAGTAGATCTACGCTTTATTGCCTCTTGCTTTGCAAGAGAGAGAGACTCCACCAATTGATCTGATGTTGTAGCTAGCCTTGCTTGCGAAAGCCAAGTAGTTACATTTGGAATTGCAATGGCTAGCAAAATACCGGCAATCCCCACCGCCACCATCATCTCAATTAGTGAAAATCCAGCGTGCTCACGTTTAAGATGAGCAGGATTCAAATTTTGTTTCAATTGAGTCTCTCTTCGTATCATCTAAAGACTTATAGTAACTCACGCCATGTAACACGATTAACTCTAACTTTACTTGCGGTGTTACTAGAGCATGAGGTACCCAAACAGTTATTTGTAAAGGTTAAAGTAGTGGTTGAAGAAGCGGACCCTAGCGTTGTAGTACCATTTACAGGGGTTTGGGCAACTGTCACCGTATTACCCCCATCTCCACCGCCACCAGACATTTGGGTAAACACACCAGATTCATTTGAATCTTTCAAAGCAACTGTACTTCCTTGATCACCAAAATTGCCCGTTGAAGCACTCACACCATTACTAACCGTGGTAGTAGATAAGCCAATACGGGACATTTCTGCAGGATAGAAGTTAAGTTTATAGCCTGATGCGGAGTCACGAGCATCTGCCGTTACTTGCCCATCACTATTAAAGTCCAAGTTATCACCAACACCCGCATAACCATCTTGATCAATGTCTAAGAATGAAGTTTGCAATGGAGAACCAGTGAGCGAGTTTACAGAGTATAGCCACCCCTCCCCTCCGGCGGTACATTGCCCACTAGAAACAGGTTGCCCAGTCGGGAACCAGACTGCAGACAAGCTTCCATCGCTAGCTTCTTCAAGACGAGGATTCGCTGCTAAACGAGAGCCAGAGTCTGGCAAGTCAATGTACCAACCATAAGTACCCACATTGGTAAGATCCACGGCATTCTGTGAAATATTTCGATATGTTCCTTGTAACTTATTGCTATCGGTCACATTTTTTTGATTCGTTGTATTAACCGTCTGCTGAATTAAATTTGATCTAGTCAAGTTATTCGATGTAAATGAATCAGAAGAACTATCGTAACGATCGAGCACCCCATATAGCGACTGGACATTTGTATTTGTACGATCTGCAGTTGTTAGCAATCGGCCTGTACCAAAGACAATTACTGTACCTAGTTTATTACCTGCCCCGTCTTTCGCCGTGCTAATAACAGGTCGATAAAAAATAGGTTGGTTTTGATTCGAAGCATTTTTTGCCGTAAAAATTGGTGTACTAGAAACATTCCAGTTTGCCGGATTATTATCGGTTAATTTAAAACGCCAAAGATTACCATTTAGGTCACCTGAATAGATATAGTCCACAATACCATCTTGACCAATATCTACGCCTGCAGGAGCAGAAAGCCCAGCCCCAGTGACCGGTACGCTAATTGAACGAATAAGCGCACCATCACGCAATCGAATGACATAAAGTTTATTTGTAGAGGTGCTATCAGAAATAGTATCGTTTGGAGAATCTGTCGTATTGTTATCATAGCCGCTAGGAATAATAGCAACAGGTTCTGCAGTAGAGCTGCTCGTTCTAGCGACCGTAATTAATGCTTTTGAAAAATTGTAACCGATCGATGCATCATGCTTGTTTGTATACTCCCACATTACCGCTTTACTTGGTGTCGCCTGAGTAAAATTGGAAGTATTAGTAACATCTAATGCGTAAACCCCTTTGCCGCCTTGGGCTAAAGCCCCAACAAGAACTGTTTTCCAAGAAGCAGACGTCTCTCCGGCTCTTTGTACTTTAATATCGGTGGCTATCAACGGCCCATCTACATAATATTTATGTGCTGAGCCAGAGTAACTGGTGCTCGTTAGATCTGGGAGGTTGCCGTAAACCGATGAAGGCACATACCCAACAACCTCCGCGCCATTGCTAGTATTAAACCCATGCAACATACCATCATTGGCACCAGCAAAAACCATTCCACGTGAGGCATTGGCTGTTTTAAACGTGGTATAGTCTGCCAGATTAGATGATCCACTTGGCACACCTACATTCACAGGGTTAGTATCAAGAAAATCCCCCAACAACTGATCTTGGCTGGCATTATTTAACCTTGTCCTATAGCCAGATATCCCTTGCTTGCCGCGAATAAAATCAACAACATTTTGCTTGTCGGTTGTTGTACTGCCCAATAGATTCCAATAAGCAGCATAGGTTGGTAGCGCAGCTTTTGTAAAAGCGAGCGGTGTTGTCGTTACAGTAGTTGTTCCTGTAACCAACCCTGTCAGTACAACTCGAGAATCATACCAAGTTGAGTTTGCCGCAGCAGTATTGCGCATAACGGTCATTGCACTAATTGCATTTCCCCAGTCTGGATTGCCTCCGTTATATGGAGCAATTAATACGTCGCCATGCCAGTCTGAAGTATCGTAAATCCCTTTAATCATTTTGGTACTGGCATCAACCGTCGTCGTACTAGCAATAACTTGACGAGAGTTTGCCACTTGATTGGAGATACTTTGAACAATTGTATTCAATGAAGAGATTAAGGCTGCTTTATTCGTAGCTGCGAAATATTGTCCTCCACCCCATGCCGTAGTTTGTGTGAAGACGGCATTTGCAGAACCAGGTGCAGCAAAACCAACCATGTATGTAGATATGGTTTGTTTCGGGAAGTCGGTGGCATCATAAGACACACCATCAGAATCGGTACCACCTTGAATCAAATCAACATCGTGCGCAAACTTAGCTAGATACGCTAATGCAGTAGTATTGTAATTTGAACCAGCAGGATACGCGTTATTATCTCGGTACGGCAATCGGGTCGTATTAGTTGAGTTCTCTGTAGGGAAAGAATTTCTGTCGTTAGGAGCCCCATCCGTCAAAATGATCACAAAGTTCTTTTGGCATCTATATTGAATTGGGGATGTATACGTCGTTTGAGTACCACCGGTAAGAGGATCTGTGTCTCGACTATATAGAGAAGACTGCCCACGGAAGTAACGTGTAATTTCATTAAAAGTGGTTGCAAGTGGCGTACCATAGCTCGGGACGAGTGGCGTAATAATATTCTGAATTTCAGTCAAGCTTGCATTTGTATCGCGAACCTTTACAGGTGCACGCATCAATCCAGATGTGTTTTGAAAAGTAAACAGTCCCCACTTCATAGATGGGTTAGCAGCAATTAGGTCGTTAGATACCGTCACCGCTATACGCATTTTATTCTCATATGGCGAGTTTTTCGATTTATTCACACCAGATGAGTTATAGCAACCACTCCCTGAAGGACAATCCTGCATAGAGCCAGAATCATCAATCAGCAACATAATATTTGGAGGCACAGTAACCGCCGAATATTGTGGCACAGCAGGATAAGGGGATGCTGCCATTGCATGCATGCCAGATAAATAAAGAATACTGGATGCTACCACCAAGCTAATCTGTTTTTGACGGTGCACACCTAGCATTTTCGATTTCTGCGATCGCATTTTCACTTCCCCTATTAATCCTTACATTACTTAACATTCTACGCTTTAAAAAAATAAATGACACTCAAATACAGACAAACGATCAGATCGATTGGTTAAACGGCATTTCATGCGCTTGGCATTTCATAAAGATGAGACCCTGTGATGTAGGTAGGAGAAAAATATGTTTTACTCTTTAACTGTAGTGAGGCTAGATCAATTTCTACCCAAGCACTATTGGCGCCATACGTAACCAACGCGGTTTCTTCATCCGCCAAGGCAACTCCTCTAGGTCCATCTATTTTCATCGCCTTGATTAATGACTGTGTCGGCAGCGACCAAAAACAAAGTCGATTCGCTCTGGGCGTACATGTAATCGCAAGCTGATATTTATCTGATATAACAACACTTAAGGTTTCTCCCTCTAATGCTGTTCCAGCCACTAAATGATCACTCACAAACGTTAAACGATCATTTCTTCCTAATGAAACGCCGCCTTCTTGATCTTCTGTCAGCGCATCATTTGGTGCCGACACAAGCGCTATATCACCATTCCCCCCCAGCGCAATATGCCCAGCATTCACCAAAGGCGAAGGCACCTTTATTTGCTTAACTAAAGTTTGTGTCGAGATATCAATAAAAGAAATAGCCCCTTCAGAACCCTTTTCCTTGGATCCTGCATTACTAACAACTAATGTTTTACCATCATCTGTTAATACGCAGTCATGAGGCTTATCTCCAAAACTAGGAAACAATCCGATTACATCCAAACTTAACGAATCCCGAATTGCTATCGCCCCCTCTGTTGTTGCTAACTCACTCTCAACAGTTAGCAACCTTTCCCCTTCTTGTACAAATACACAGTGTCCATAAAAGTGATGACCAGGCATTGCTTGGAAGGTTTGAGCGCTTGCTTCAGCATCCGAAACAGTGATAGCGACAGCACCAGGGCCTTTTTTCTCAGTGGTGATAAGCCGGTTTTTATTGACGGGATCAAAAGCGATGCCATGCGGCAGAAAGGTAGTTGGATATAATTTCTGCTGATGAGATGCTCGTTCAAGGATCGACAATACATAATGGACATTTCCTTGGTGCAAATAACTACCACCCCCACAAAAATAAGTACCCATATCTACCCCATGTAAATGCAACTTCATCTATTTGCCAACAGCATATCAAAATACTACTCGAAGGATAACCAATTAGATCATTCTCAGCTCATTTTTTGACCATTAACTCCTAGTTAAATCCATTTACTCGACTAAAGCTGCGAGCTGATTAACGAAAATGAAAAAAGCCGAGCATCGCTCGGCTTTTAGCTGGATGTAAAAACTTGACCTACAGCTCAAATCGGCTTACCGCTTGGTTTAGCGCGGTGGCACGTTGCTCCATTCCTTTAATTTGTTCGACCGTTTGATCGACCACCCAACGGTTTCTGTCTGCCATATCGGCAATCGACTGAATATTGGTGGCGATACTATGGCTGGCAGCATTTTGTTGCTCTGCCGCAATCGCAATTTGTTGAATACGCTCTTGTGCTGCTTGGGTTTGTTCCATGATGGCGTGAAGCGCATCTGATGCCTCTTGTGCGAGCGACTCGCATTGCCCCACACGCTGATTGCCTACCATCATAGTTTCTACCGTTGCTTTTACTTGCGACTGAACGGAAAGAATTTTTTGGTTAATTTCTGCCGTTGCACCAGCAGTTCTTTCTGCAAGTTTTCTTACCTCATCAGCAACCACCGCGAATCCTCGCCCTTGCTCCCCTGCCCTTGCGGCTTCAATAGCGGCATTTAAAGCAAGTAGGTTGGTTTGGTCTGCCACCTCTTTAATGACATTCACAATGAGGCCGATGTCGGCAGATTGTTGAGCTAGGCTTTCTACGGTACTCACGGCCTGGCGAACAGAAGAGGCCACTGCATGAATTTCTGAAGCCACATTCTGAACTGAACGCTGTCCCTGAGCAGAAAGGTCTCGGGCGGAACCGGCAATCTGCACAGTTTCTTTGACGCTTTCTGCCACAGCACCAATAGAAACCGACATTTGTTCGACTGCGCTAGAGGCAGAAAGCACGGCTTCTGTTTGCTTTTGCGTCCCTTCCACCACAGTGGTGGAACTTGTCACCAATGCAGTTGTAGAGCCCACAACCGCATTTGCGGATTCTGAAGCTTGCCTAATTAAGCCACTCACTTGCTCAGCCATATGGTTAAAGCTACCCGCAACACGGGCTGTTTCATCTTTCGCAGCTAAGTTCACGCGAGTTGCCAATTTGCCGCTCGCCAAACTGCCGGAGGCTTGCTCTAGTGAGTTGATTGCTTGGATAACAGAAAGGTATGCACCAACGAATAGATAAATTACGATGAGCATCATGACAGCAGCGATACCAATAGCAAAAGCTAGCTTGAAATTCGCAGCAGTCGCCCTACTGGTTAGCAATTGATCCAACTGAGGTACTAATTGGGCATTTAAATCGACAACCGACTGAAGAACACTACCATACTGCGTCTCAAACTCTGCCGCTGACATGGTATAGGCCAACGTACTTACAATGTTTTTACCGTAAGACTCTTTTAACTCGGTTACCTTGCCACTTAATTTAGTGAGGTTTGGCGTAACAACTGCTTTGAATTCTGGATATAAAAAAGATAGTCGGCTTAAGTTACCTTGTATCAAATCAAATTGTGGCTCTAATTGGTAATAGCTAATTTGCATTGGATCTTTTTCAGACACATCAGGAAAAGATCTGACTAACACCCCCACCCCTAAATCAGCCGTTTCACTGACGGCATTGATTAAACCGGGGACGCGATTTACCAACGTATCTGCAATGTAATAACTATTTACGTTAGGGTCTAAAATCAGATTCGATTTTTCACCTACCGCAGCCAAGTACAAATTGACGGCTTGCATGGTTTTTTCATTATTCGCACGATTTACCGCACCATCTGACCCATCAGGTTTTGGCAGAGCCGATAAAGATTTTTTCAGCTTTTGGAAGTCTTCTTGCGTACCAAGGCTATTAGAAAGCTGATTTTCTTCACTCTCTAGGTCAGCAAATAGCTTCTTGATTTTCGCATCTTGCGCAGCCAATTTTGCGGGGTACTTAGCCTTATCTCCCATGGCAACACCGGTATCAAAGGCTCGGCGATCAGCCAATGCCGTCAATAATGGAATGCTTTTATTGACTAACTTTAATCCATCACGTTCTTTGACGGCGAATGCGGCGTCCTCTTTCATCGCCGAAGCCAACATCAGAGTGATGATGACAATTGGCACCAACATTAACAAACCAAACAACGTAAATTTTTTGCTGTAGCCCAAACGGTTGAACAGTGCTACGGCAGGCTTAAACAAATAGTTCATGCCGGCTCCTCTTTGGTAATAATTATTTTGAGTACAACAAGTTGACTGCAACACCATTGACAGGAGGGAGATGTCCATGGTGCCCATTCAACAATAGCAGCAATCTAACTACTAAGCCAAGTCGGAATAAAGATTTTTTCTGTCGTGTTTGTTAGAAACAGCGTCAATTCACACAGGATTATCGGTATAAAAGAGATTAATGGATAAATTAAATTGGGCTTCCCAGTGCTTTGCCAAAGCGGCTACGCCATACTTTTCAGTGGCATAGTGACCTGCGGAGATAAAGGCAACACCAGATTCATGCGCCATATCAACCATCTGTTCAGAAATTTCTCCCGTTACAAACGCATCAACGCCTTGCTTTATCGCCTCTGAAAAATACCCTTGCGCACCGCCAGTACACCACGCTACCTTGCTGATGTTTTGATTTGGGTTGCCAATCACCAGTGGTTTTCTGGCCAATGCGAGTTCGATGCGATTACCCAATACGTCTAATCGCTGCAACTCACACGCACCTACATGCATGATGTTTTGCTCTGCACAGGTGTACTGTGTAGTAAAACCTAGTTGCTTTGCCAGCATGGCATTATTACCTACGTCAGGATGTGCATCTAAAGGCAGGTGGTAAGCGACCAAATTGATGTTATGTGCCAATAACAATCTAATTCGCTCTCTTTTCATTCCTGTAATCACGGCCTCTTCGTTTTTCCAGAAATAACCGTGATGTACCAAAATTAAATCTGCGTCCTGTTTAATTGCCTCTTCAATTAGCGCTTTACTAGCAGAAACCCCTGCTATTACTTTCTGGATTTCTTTTCGTCCTTCGACTTGTAAACCATTTGGACAATAGTCACGGAATGCCCCTACATTCAGGAATTGTGCGCTATAATCTATTAGCTTATTTATCTGCACCATTTCTATCTGTGACTCCCATGAAAAAACTTTGGTTGACCTTTGCGCAAACGATTACCGCAGCGCTTGCCGTTTGGTTATTGGTGGGTATGTTTCGTCCTGAATGGGGCCTACCTTTTCAGGCGGGCAAACGAAACACTCCGGTAGTAATGATCCAAGAATCCCCTGCTAGTCTGGCTGCCAATCGTAAAGGATTCTCTCTAGAAGGATCATACAGCGAGGCGGTGCAGCATGCTATTCCTTCTGTGGTGAATATCTTTACTAGCAAACAAGTTCGTAGGTCTAATCACGCTTTCTTGGAAGACCCAGTTTTGCGCCGTTTTTTTGGTAATGATGGCGAAAATGAAGAAGAAGATGCCTCTAGTTTAGGCTCTGGTGTAATTGTCAGTTCTGATGGTTATATTGTGACCAACAATCATGTCATTGAAGCAGCAGACGAAATTAGTGTCGCACTAGCCGACGGCAGAAAAGTAACGGCAACCGTAAAGGGTGCAGACCCAGACACAGACCTCGCCGTGCTGAAAGTCAATGTTCAAAACCTACCCGCCATTAACTTTGCCTCTGGTAACCGTGCAAAAGTGGGGGATGTCGTGCTGGCTATTGGCCAACCTTTTGGTTTTGGCCAAACCGTCACCATGGGTATTATCTCTGCACTTGGGCGCAGTCACTTGGGTATCAATACCTTCGAAAACTTCATTCAGACAGATGCAGCAATTAACCCCGGTAACTCTGGCGGTGCGCTAGTGGATAGCCAAGGCAACCTGATTGGGATTAATAGTGCCATTTATTCACAAAGTGGTGGGTCTCAAGGAATTGGATTTGCGATTCCTGCGTCCACCGTTAAAGATGTTATGGAACAGATCATCCGCGATGGTAGCGTTACTCGCGGTTGGATTGGCGTAGAAGTACAAGATTTAAGCCAAGAGTTAGCTACCTCATTTAATTTGTCTACAAATGAAGGCGCGCTGATTGCCGGCGTCGTTAGAAATGGTCCTGCTGACAAGGCCGGAGTGAGAGCAGGTGACTTATTAACAGAAATTGATAACAAGCCGCTAAAAGACTCTTACAGCATGCTAGACGTGATTGCATCTTTGCAGCCAGGTGCAAAAGTACCGCTAAAATTAATTCGCAACAATCAAACCCAACAATTTCAGATTACGGTGGGTAAACGTCCGAACATGGCAAAGCGTCAATAGTCGTGCAAGAACAAACCTCGGCGACGAAAGCCTACGTACTCTTAATATTGACCACCATTTTTTGGTCGGGCAACTTTGTATTAGCTAGGGCGATGACGCATGCCATCCCCCCTTTTGCGCTATCTTTTTGGCGATGGCTGATTGCGGGTTGTGTGCTGACCGTTCTCTTTCATCAAGCGTTACGCAATAGTTGGGCAGCTTTAAAAGAACATCCTTTGAAGGTATGTATTTTGAGCCTAACCGGGGTGAGTGGCTATAACACCTTGGTTTATATTGGACTTCAAAGCACAACCGCGACAAATGCAGGGTTATTGAACGCATTCATCCCTGTATTAATTATGGTGCTAGGGGCTATTTTTTATCGCCACTCACTCAGCCGATTTGCCATCTTAGGCATTTGTATTTCATTACTAGGCGTTTGCACCATTGTCTCAAAAGGCAGCATAACCACCTTATCAAATGTGCAAATGAACCATGGAGATGCGTGGGTGATTGTCGCCGCAGTGTGTTGGTCGATTTACACACTTACTTTGAAGCAACTTCCGCCAACAATTAATCGCTTTGCATTGCTGCTCATTACCATTTACATTGGCTTAATTGTATTAAGTATTCCTTATGCGTTAGAAATTCAACAGCAACGACTTATACAGGCTAGCCCTACAACGTTCATGAGTTTTGCCTACTTCGGTATTTTTCCTTCTGTACTTGCCTATTTGTTTTATAACCAAGGGGTGAGCAAGTTAGGAGCAGCAAAAGCGGGGCAGTTTATTCATCTGATGCCGGTATTTGTACCGTTGCTTTCCATTTTATTTCTGAATGAAACATTTCATTGGTTTCACCTAGCAGGAATTATTGCCATTTTCTGCGGCATAGGTATTTCTGCTGTCCCGACAAAACCGATAAAAACTTGAGGTATTTTTGATAAAAATTCCTCGTGCATACTGATGTGTTCTTTACTACATTTCAGTATGATGGCTTGTCCTTTTTCGGTCACTTATTTCACTTTGCTTTGATGGCATTCATCTATGTCTGACAATCGTTCACATCGCCAATCGTTTATTTCTCTAACGATTTACTTTATTAGCTACGGCTTACTGGTAAATACCTTGTATTCAAGGCAACCTGCCTTGCAAAAACAATATGATCTTGATGCGGCGGACTGGGGATGGGTGCTGTTTCTAGTTGGATTAGGATCTGTGCTTGCGTATCCAGTTTGCAGATACTTTCTGGGTAAATGGGGAAGTAAGCGAATGTGCCGCCGATTCGGTGGACTACAAGCGTTATGGTTAATTTTGTTGGCCTATAGTCCAAATGTGACGGTACTGTATACCGCCCTCTTCTTCGCAGGTATGTTAAATAGTGCCGTTGGTATTGCGATTAATGCACAAGGCGCCTTGCTGGAGTCGAACTCTGGCAGAAGGCAAATGGGTCAGCTACATGCGGTCTTCTATGTCGGTAGTTTCATTACGGCTGCGTTAAGTAGTTTATCAGCCAAGTTTAATGTGCCGCTCGGTTGGCATTTTGGCGTGCTCGCTTTTGTGATGTGGTTTGTCTACATTTTAGTAGGCAGCCGACTGGTCGGTGATTTTTCACCAAATCAGAAGAAAGTACGAGAACGCGGCGGGTGGAAAACCGTGTTACCCGTTGGCGTGCTCACTGCATTTGCCTCGATTACGGAAGGGGCGATTACAGGCTGGAGTATTCTTTATTTAAACAAAATACTAGGCGCGTCTGAAAGTGAAGCCTCACTAGGCTTTGCAATTTTCTCGCTCGCAATGATGAGTGGTCGTTTTTTAGGTGACCATGTGGCAGAAAGATTTGGGGCGGCAACCGTTGTTAGGTTTGGCGCGTGGATGGGTGCGGCGGTGTTGATTGCATCAGTCATTATTCATCAACCCAACGCACTACTATTTGGGCTCGTGCTAATTGGCCTAGGCCACTCTGCTTGCTTCCCACTTATTTACTCTTATGTGGGTAAAAAAGGAGGCAATGCAGTGGCAAAGGTGGTGAGCATGGGCTTTGTTGGCAGCTTGATTGGCCCGATTGTATTTGGCCGAATTGCCAAGCTGGTTTCGTTAGATGCTGTAATGATTAGCGCTGCGATTGCGCTATTTATTATGGGCTGCTTAGCGTTTACGATCAGAGATAAACATCGGGCAGCTAAACCGGCTTAGCCGCCCGATCAGTAACGGCTTTATTGCTTCGCAGGCATAACCCCCATACGGCGCTTCAAGCTCACGTATGGGTCGCCCAATACAGCCGCGTAGTAGACGGCATTTGACATCACCTTCTTCACATAATCCCGTGTTTCATCAAATGGGATATTCTCGGTATAGATTGTCCCTTCCAACGGCGTTAAACCTAACCAAGCGCGTGCGCGGCCGGGACCAGCATTGTATGCGGCAGTCGCTAGTACTGGATGGCCTAGACTATCTAATACATATTTCAAGTAACTAGTCCCTAGCAACACATTCGTCTCAATGTCATGAATCGCTTTTGGATTGTAACTTTCAAAGCCAATTCGTTTGGCAATCCATGTAGCGGTCGTTGGCATTAATTGCATTAAACCAGCCGCTCCGACAACAGACTTCGCAACAGAGGCAAATCGGCTTTCTTGGCGAATGAGTCCAAACACCCAAGATTCATCTAACCCCACTTGTTTAGTTTGGCTTTTCATCACTTCGCGATACGGGCTTAAGAAACGCAAAGTGAAGTTATGTAATGAACGCGTTCTTTCCGCCGTATTAATTGCACGGTCATACCAGTTATTGCGTTTAGCCAATTCTGCTGCGGCAATTAACTGTTTATCATCCATGGTTCGCATGACTAACAGCCACTCTCTGTTAGCCTCTGTCTTCCAATCCATTTGATACAGTTGCAAACCGCGTTGAATGGCCGGCAGCTGAGACACTTGCTTAATGTCATTTTCAGTTGGTTTATATTGATCTTTCAGGTCTAGATTTGCTTGACCAAGTTCTTCTGCTGCTAACAAACCATAGAAGTTATATTCTTTAGATAGCACAGCATACAAGTCTCGTGACTCGTCCAACTTACCCAATTGGGCAAAAGCTCTCGCTTTCCAATAGCGCCAAGATGGGTCTGATGCTTGTTTTGCAGGCATTGCATTGATTGTAGATAGCAACATCTCCCAATCCTTGGATCGCATCGCCGCCCTTGCCTTCCAAGCCAACTGATCATCTGACAATTGCTGATTATTCGTCAGCTTAAACCAATCGTCCGCCATCGGAGAAAGTTTGTAGGCCGCCCAATAAGCAACGACGCTCCAACCATAACGAATATCATCTTGCGAAGCACCTATTTGAATTTGCTTCCACTTGCTCGCCGCGGCATCGGGATCATTCATTGCCAAGCGGTTAAGGGCAAAAAAAGTGGTTTCTTTTGCTGCGACATTACTTGGTAGCGCGTCTAATTTATCTAGCCACTTTTGGGGTGATTGGTAAATCTGCGTTAGTTGCGTAATGTTTAATTGCTCATTGGCAGGCAAAAAGCGATTCGCTTCTCTTGCAGCATCTAAGTTGTCCGATTTACTGACACGCCCACTCCGTAACGCCATTCTCATTCTTAGCCATGGGTCATTGACGATTGATACATTTTTTTGCTGCAGGGTTGAAAATAAATCTAGGCAGCTATTTGGTTGATCATCGCCAGACAACCAAATACTTTTCACCTCTGCAGTATCAATTCGACCTTCGGTTTGTAACCTAGCTTGCGTCCGATAGCAGGTTAGGTCTAAGGTTTCTGTTCCAAAACCGTTATAGTTTGTTAGCAACTTTTGCCATTGTTGTCGACGGCCTAGATAGCTCAGCCAATCACTTTTTAAACGTTCAGCTAATGGCGTATCTGAAAACTGCTTTTGAAATGACAAAATCTGTTCATCTGTATTGTTGTCCATATTAATCGACAACAGCCAGTATCTTGGGTAGGCCGCAAATATCGTTCCATCTAACTTAGCGGACAATTGAGTGAGTTTATTCACATCTTTTGCGCGAAATGCGGCTTTTGCCTGCGCCAAATCCTCCGGAACACCTGCTATGGACAAATTGGCAGCAAGCAGTAGCGCCCCGAATAAAGGAATACGAGTAGAATAGACAGCAGATTTCATAAGCGAACGTCTTTTTGCAGATTGGGTTGGATTGTCAAATGCGTAGCAGGCAATACCGCCCTTGCTATTAGGTAGACAGTAAAACCAAGAATAAGTTGTAAGGATAACACAATGCCATATGAAAGCCGGAACCCGGCAACAGAAGAATTATTGGCGAGATTTGAAACGATTCCATCCGCAGCCATTCCTTTGCTCATTGAAAAAACCGCATCGGTTCAAAAACAATGGGCTAGTTTTACCTTAGCATCGCGATGTGACGCCCTGCTGAGTGTTGCCAAACACCTATCTGAACATAAAGAAAAATACGCAAGGTTAATGAGCGTAGAAATGGGTAAGCGCTGGAGTGAGTCGCTAGCAGAAGTTGACAAGTGCGCTGATCTTGCCCGCTTTTATGCTGCAGAAGCCGGCAGCATGTTAGGCAATGAGCCGGTCGAACTACCACATGGCAGAGGCTATGTTTGCTACCCACCACTAGGTACTGTGCTAGGCGTCATGCCTTGGAACTACCCATTTTGGCAGGTGTTTCGTTTTGCTGTCCCTGCATTACTGGCAGGCAATGCCTGTTTGCTAAAGCATGCGGCCAATGTCCCGCAGTGCGCGCAGGCAATCGAAGAGGTATTTGTCGAGTCTGGTTTGCCAGAAGGCGTTTTCCGGAATATTTTTGCAGAAAACGATGATGTAGACCGGATCATTGCTCACCCGTCTGTTAGAGCAATTTCTTTTACAGGCTCTGAAACAGTGGGTAGATTAGTTGCCGCCACAGCAGGCCAATATTTAAAGAAATCTGTCTTAGAGCTAGGTGGTTCTGACCCTTGGATTGTATTGGCCGATGCAGATATTAGCCCTGCAGTGGACCAAGCGATTGCAGCAAGGTTTATCAATGCAGGACAAGCCTGTACAGCAGCAAAGCGAATGATTGTTGTGCCAGAAATTGCCGATGAGTTTGTTAGCTTGTTAACGCAAAAGATTAATGCTATGCAGGTGGGGGACCCATTTGCAGAAGCGACAAACGTCGGTCCCATGGCAAGAAAAGACTTGAGAGACAAGCTGAATCGACAAGTAGCCGCAAGTATCGCCACAGGAGCAGAGCAAGTGTCTACCTCTGCAACTATTCCAGATGCTGGCTACTACTATGCGCCAGTGGTGCTAGATCATGTCCCAACCAATGCATCCGCCTATTTTGAGGAGTTGTTCGGCCCAGTGGCCACGATCTTGCGCGCCAATGATGAAGCAGATGCACTCCGAATTGCTAACGATACTCGCTACGGCTTAGGCGCTGTGGTTTGGAGTAAAGACATAGAAAGAGCGGAGCGATTTATCAGCCAAGTAGATTCTGGGATGGGCTATGTGAACGGCCAATTAAGATCTAACAACCGCCTACCTTTTGGTGGAGTGAAAGCATCTGGTTATGGGCGCGAGCTTTCTCGGTTTGGCTTAAGAGAGTTCACAAATATTCGCTCTGTTTGGATTCGTGAATAACAAAAAACCGGCGCTCGCCGGTTTTTTGTTATTGAAAACTGGATAACTGCTTATTTCTTTTTAAACGTCTGCAAGCCTATTGGCAACTCTGCAAACCAATTGATAAAACGCATCACATCGGCCCCTTGGTAAATGGCGCCATGCTGTGGGCACATCATATCGATATCTAATGCAGCAACTCGCTCACACCAGTCTAGCTTCGCTTCTGCAGACCCCATCCAGCGTTGATGAAATCCTCTTGCAAACTCAATATGGCGATCAAAATTGCTTACATACATTTCATTTTGATCATCAGGCATCAATGCCGCACCAACATCTCCAGAGAATAAAATTTTTGCCACTGGATCATATAACTGCATATTGCCTGATGAGTGTAGGTAGTGCGCGGGAACAACTTCGACACTTAACTCGCCAAGCGATAAGGTCATGCCCTCATCAGGAATACCAATTAACGTTTTATCATCACCACCAAAGTGAGGAATAAATCCAGTCCATAAGCGGCTGGTATAACAACGCAACTTCGGATTAAAGTCTAGCCACAAGCCTAGTGATGAAATAATGTCTGGATCTTGGTGAGAGGCGAATAGCGCCTTGATACCGAGAGGGTCGATTACAGTGCAAATAGCAGAGAACACCGCAGGGAAAATCTCACTGCCGCCTGGGTCTGTGAGTAGCGTATCGTTTCCAGAGGTGATTAAGTATTCATTGGTATCAATGATGTAACCAAACTTACTAGGATCGCGGGCAATAATTGTCCACGAGTGGTTTCCTTGTTGGAAGATCGTCTTTGCCTGCTTCATTGATTATCCTCTAGGGTGTTACATAAGACATCCAGTGCGGGCAGGATGGCATGAATATTTTGATCAAAGTCGGTAGACACTTCTTTTAGCTGCTGGCTAAACGAACCACCATAAGCGGCTTCAATTTTTGCGGATCTTGAAATGGCAATTCCAAACTGGCAGATGCGTCTTGCATCCATTAATTTACCAAGTAATTCATTGCGTAGATGTTTGATCCGAACAACCTGCTCATCACGATACGCAGCATGGCTTTCAATCACACCGGCAAGTGCAGATGTGTGATTGGTCACTTGAGATTGAGCAGCCGTTAACAGCAAGCGTCTGCGCTCTTGTCTAAGAAGTACTGTAATGCAGTTGACCGAGTCATGCGCCTCCGCTTTTAACGCATGCATTAATTGCGTTAACTCTACAGCGAGTACGCGTAGTTCTTTTGAAATGACGCCAAAGCCAAGTGCAATTTTCCCCGCTCTATTGGCAAGCAAGATGGCATTTAACGCCATCAAGTTGATGTGAAAAGCGATGACTACCACTTGCTTAATACCTTCATTGAGATGAACGATATCTAGCAAATCCTCGGCGGCATTCTTCTGATGCTTTTTCATCTCACTTTACCTTGCTCCAGTACTCATCCAAAGGATAGTAGAAATTTATGAAATTTGCTTGGAATAGATGAGAAATTTGGAATGTATTTTAGGAAATGAACTGTAAAAGAAATGGGTATATGTGGAATTGATGCATATCAAGCACAAACACAAATGGCGAAATAGCGGTTTAAATTGCTATTTCGCCATTCATATTATTTTAGATAATGCTAAGGCTAAATCTGGTCCAACAAAATTTCTGCTGCAGCTAAGTTGGTTGCAAGCGGGACATTGTGAACATCGCACACGCGCATTAAGGCAGTGATATCTGGTTCATGGGGCTGCGGTGTCATTGGATCACGCAAGAAGATCACCATATGGACGCGACCTTCCGCAACCAACCCACCAATTTGCTGATCCCCTCCTAAGGGGCCAGACATATAAGCGGTGACATTTAAGCCTGTTGCGGCATGAATGCGAGCACTTGTTGTCCCCGTCCCCACCAATTGGTGTTTGGCCAATTGGGAAGAGAAACGAGTAGCCAAGGCAACCATGTCATCTTTTTTTCTATCATGTGCAATTAATGCAATCGTCGACATGTCACTTACCTTGATTGAATTAAGCAGCTGGCTTTTTACGCGGTGCAGGCTTTTTTGCTTCTGAAGCTTTTGGTTCAGAATAGCCAACCTTCACAATTTTTAATGTGTTAGTGCCACCAGGCTTGCCGATTGGCTCGCCATTCGTTAACACGATTGTATCGCCAATTTCTACCACACCTGCTTCTAATAGCTTTTGCTCTGCTAGCGCCAACACAGAATCACGGTCATGGCCTTGTGTTTCCATCAAAATTGTATTCACATCACGGTAAAGCGCTAAACGGCGGCGTGTACTTTCTTTTGGTGTTAATGCATAGATTGGCACACCGGCATTTAAACGACTCATCCACAACGCGGTAGAACCAGACTCGGTTAATGCGGCGATCGCTTTGACCTTTAAATGATGCGCGGTAAATAGTGCAGCCATCGCGATTGATTGATCGATGCGGGTAAAGGTACGATCTAAGAATTCTTTATCTAGCGTAATTTCAGAAGATTTTTCTGCCTCGATACAAATACGAGCCATGGTTTCCACTGTTTCAACCGGGAATTGTCCAGATGCAGTTTCTGCAGACAACATCACTGCATCTGTTCCATCCAATACCGCATTCGCTACGTCAGATACTTCTGCGCGCGTTGGCACAGGGCTTTGAATCATTGACTCCATCATCTGTGTTGCAGTGATAGAAAGCTTGTTCATTTCGCGTGCCATGCGAATCAGGCGTTTTTGCGCAGCAGGCACTGCAGCATCACCAATTTCCACAGCCAGATCACCACGCGCCACCATCACGCCATCACTTGCAGCCAATAACTCTTCTAGATTTTGATATAAGGCTTCAGTACGTTCTACTTTAGCAATCATTAATGCATGTCCACCTGCCGCACGCATTAGCTCTCTTGCCATGTACATATCTGCACCATTTTTAGGGAATGACACCGCAACAAAATCCGCCTCGAATGACACGGCTGTTTTGATATCGTCCATGTCTTTTGCGGTTAGCGCAGGGGCAGACAATCCGCCACCCAATTTGTTAATCCCTTTTTTATTACTTAGGATGCCGCCATGCACGACAAAACAGTGGATTTCACTGCCAAAGACATCATCCACTTTCATTTCGATACGACCATCATCCAGTAATAGTGTATCGCCAGCTTTCACATCGCTAACTAGTTCTTTGTAATCTAGGCCAACGCGGGTTTCATCACCTTCGGTGGCGTTCGCATCTAAAATGAATTTGCTACCAGAGGCTAACTGGATTTTGCCATTCGCAAACGTGCCAATACGGATTTTAGGGCCTTGTAAGTCGGCCATGACGCCAACGTCTTTGCCTAAACGAGCGGCAATATCGCGGACAAGACGAACACGTTCAATATGATCTTCTGCTTTGCCATGAGAAAAATTGATACGTACAACATTTACACCGGCCAAGATCATCTTGGACAAAACTTCTTCGGTAGAACTTGCTGGGCCTAGTGTTGCAACAATTTTTGTATTTCTTAACATAGGTGATATCACGCTGAACGCGTGCCTCCAAAGGAATTGGCTTTTCCGAATTGAATAATAGGGATCAATCTAGATGTTCTGGTTTGGTTATAGCGCAGCCGTGTGACAAATGCATTTTGCGGTGCAAAATACCTAATCACAGAAAAAAGGAAGGGCACAAGACAGAAGTACCTCCCCCCAGAAGTACAAACCATCCTGCGCCCCCCACTCGTGAACACGGTTGTGCTACGTTTCATGGTGTAGAACTACACCTAGGAACGGCTGGTTTAGCCAGCAGCTTTCATTAGTGCAACGGTAGTATCCAACATGCGGTTAGAGAAGCCCCACTCGTTGTCATACCAGCTAGAAATTTTAACTAGTTTGCCTTCAGAAACTTTTGTCAGCGTAGAGTCAAAAATACTAGAGTGTGAATTATGGTTAAAGTCTACAGACACTAGTGGTGCGGTGTTGTAGGCCAAAATACCTTTTAGCTCGCCATCTGCGGCCGCTTTTAGAATGCTGTTTACTTCTTCAACGGTCGTATCGCGTGCAGCAACAAAAGTTAAATCAACCAATGAAACGTTGATTGTTGGAACGCGGATCGCGAAACCATCTAATTTGCCATTTAGTTCTGGCAATACCAAACCAACGGCTGCAGCTGCACCAGTTTTGGTTGGAATCATAGAAGAAACCGCAGAGCGCGCACGACGCAAGTCTTCGTGATATACATCTGTCAGCACTTGGTCGTTAGTAAATGCATGCACGGTTGTCATCAAACCATTTACCACGCCTAATTTTTCATGCAATGGCTTAACCAATGGCGCTAAACAGTTAGTTGTACATGACGCATTAGAAATAACGGTATCTGTTGCTTTTAATACGTTGTGGTTTACACCGTAAACGATGGTCGCATCCACATCTTTACCACCAGGGGCAGAGATGATGACTTTCTTAGCGCCAGCTTGTAGGTGTAGACCTGCTTTTTCTTTGCTAGTGAAAAGACCGGTACATTCCATTACTACATCGATGTCCAACTCTTTCCAAGGTAATTCTGCTGGGTTACGTACTGCGGTTACACGAATACGATCACCATTTACCACCAAGTATTCACCATCTACCGATACGGTACCTGGGAAAGTGGCATGCGTTGTATCGTACTGAGTTAAGTGAGCATTTGTATTAGCGTTGCCTAGATCATTAATAGCAACGATTTGAATATCTTGTTTCTTACCGCCTTCGTAGAAAGCACGTAAAACATTGCGGCCAATGCGGCCATATCCGTTAATAGCAACTCTGATTGTCATAACCGTCTCCACTCGCTGGTGTTATTTTTTGCGCTCATGCGCCTGTTTCAGTATAGATGTCGTGTTGAAACATCCATGATCTTTACAGTGGCCAATGCCAATCGAAAAGATCATTCACTTCTTGGTGGGTTTGACGATAACTTTAGACCAAATGTAGGCAAATTACAATATAAAAAAACTTTTTTTGTTGTAAAACTAAATTCCGATCAATAAAAAACGCAAGCTTTCGTTTTGGCGTTATCCTTCTATCTATAGAAAAATGACCAGTTAAATACATGGCGATGAAAAAAAGAGAGAGGCACTGCACGGCATGAAGAAACGTTTTTCGCTATTTTTAGGCGCATTCCTTTTGCTCCCCCCTGCGTTTGCAGAGTCTCCAATACAAATTGGCGTCTCCCTTTCTGATCTCGGCAACCCATTCTTTATTACATTGGCAGAACAAGTAGAACTCGCTGCGAAGCGGGTTGGCGGAAAGCAAATGCGCGTTGCAGTCGTTTCTAGCGCGTATGACCTACAGCGCCAAATTCGCCAAATCGAAGAGTTCACTAGCCAACCCGTCCAACTAATTATTCTGAATGCCGCAGATCCTGTCGCGATTGAGCCCGCCGTAGACAAAGCAAAAGATAAGGGCATTAAAGTAATTGCGGTGGATGTAAACGCTACAGGCGCAGACATTACGATTACAACCGACAACATCATGGCGGGAAAGATGGCTTGTGAAGCACTCGCCAAGAAAATGAAAGGCAGAGGCAGCATGGCCATTTTAAATGGCCCGCCTGTGTCTTCTATTATCGAAAGAACCACCGGCTGCCTTCAGGCAATTGCACACTTCCCTCATATCAAAGTGGTATCGAAGGATAAAAATGGCGGAGGCAGTAAAGAAGGTGGTGTCGCCAAGATGACGGAGCTACTTGCCAACTACCCAGACTTAGATGGCCTATTCACTATTAATGACCCGACAGCGATAGGCGCAGAAATGGTGATCAAACAAATGGGCAAAAAGCGTATCCCGATTTATAGTGTCGATGGTGCCCCTACCATTGAAGAACGCTTAAAAGACCCGACCTCGATGATTGAAGGTTCCGCAACACAATCGCCACAAATGATGGCAAAACTGGCAGTCGAAGCAGGACTTCAGCTAATCAAGGGAAAAGCACCTTCTAAACGAATTATCCTGATTCCCCCAACGTTGATTACCAAGCAGAATATTGCCAGTTACAAGGGCTGGGGAAAGCGCTAAGTCAGATCATCGCAGGAGTATCAGGTTATAACGCCTTTGCGATCACCCACCCATGTACAGAAGCCGCCCCTGCTCTTTTAAGTAGTTTTGCTACGGTTTCTAATGTGGCACCTGTTGTCATCACATCATCTATTAACATAATGTGTTGATGCCGAATGTCATCCGGGGATGGAAGGAAAAATGCTTCTGCCAGATTTTTTAACCTTGCCCGTCGATCTAAACCTTGCTGAGACGGCGTGGACTCCGTTTTAACAATCCAACCTTCTTGATAACGCGCCCCACTTCGCTTCGACAACTGCTTTGCCAACAGCGCAGATTGGTTATAGCCACGCTCACGCAGCTTTTTCTCATGCAATGGGATAGGCAGAAAGATCAAGTTCGCAAGGGGGATGTCAGGCAATCGATCGATCATCAGGTTAACTAGGAGTTTGGCATCAAAACTTTTGCCATCGTACTTATACTGATGAATTAACCCTCTGATGGAGTCACTAAACCGGTAGGTAGCGGTTACCGAGTCTAACAGAGACACTTTTTGCAGGCATCCACCGCAAACACCGGCCACAGGAAGTTCACATGCACAGTATCGACAGGCCATTCCAAGCCGAGGGAGTGCATCACGACAATGTGTGCAAATTGACAGCCATGTAGGCACGCCACAACATCGGCAATTCATAAGCGGCATGAATTGTGCAAATTTTATACAATTGTTAAAAATATTACCCATTCAAAATTGACAACATAAACATACACCGTTAGTCTGATCGGAAATTATTGTTCGACACGAACAAATATGTCATTTGCGTATTATAACTATTTTTGATGGAGTATCCATTCCGTGAGCACTGAAACCCCATCTAGCAGCGTGATGCAGTTCCACACTTCGGTTCGTAGCACACCTCATCCAGAAATTTCTCGCGTTAGTGTGGCAGAAGTAGAAGGCTTATTTGCACTTCCTTTCAATGATCTGCTGTACCAAGCACAAACGGTACATCGTGCTAACTTCGATCCAAACCATGTTCAACTATCCACACTGCTATCTATTAAAACGGGTGGCTGTAGTGAAGATTGTAGTTACTGCCCACAATCCTCTATGCATGATACTGGCGTGGAAAACGAACCAATCATGCCATTGAACACAGTACTAGAAGCGGCAAAAGCAGCGAAAGCAGCTGGTGCAGGACGTTTCTGTATGGGCGCGGCATGGAGAGGTCCTAGCGAAGACGATTTGGCTTCTGTGATTGAGATGGTTAAAGCAGTCAAAGCAATGGGATTAGAAACCTGTGCAACGCTAGGCATGTTAAAACAGGGCCAAGCGTCACAACTTAAAGATGCTGGTTTGGATTACTACAACCACAACCTAGATACCGCGCCAGACAAGTACGGCGACATTATTACAAGCCGTGATTATGAGGATCGTCTTGACACCTTAAACAAGGTACGAGAAGCAGGCATTAACGTGTGCTGCGGCGGTATTGTGGGGTTAGGCGAAGAACGAGAAGATCGCGCCGGTTTATTAGCGCAACTAGCTAACCTAGAGCCACAACCAGAATCTGTACCTATTAATAACTTGGTACAAGTAGAAGGCACACCGCTAGAAGGCACCGATCCAATTGATTGGACCGAATTTGTTCGTACCATCGCTGTTGCCCGTATTCTTTTGCCAAAAAGCTACGTTCGCTTATCTGCGGGACGTCAGCAAATGCCAGAAGCCATGCAAGCACTTTGCTTTATGGCCGGGGCAAACTCCATTTTTTACGGCGATAAACTACTAACTACTGGCAACCCAGATGTAGCGCGTGACCAAGCACTATTGGCTAAATTAAATATCAACGGTGCCAACGTTACCCATACAGAAGAAGACTTAGGCGATGAACAAGCCGCTTCTGCTGGCGGATGTGGCTGCGGAAGCGGTCATCACCATCACGGATAAGCGATATGTTTGAACGATTTCAGGATGGATTGGCACAATTAACGCAAGAGCATCGCCGACGGACAAGACGTATCCTTCAAAGCCCTCAAGCCCCACATTTGGTGGTAGATGGAGAAGAGAAACTCTCTTTCTGTAGTAATGATTATCTTGGTTTAGCCAACCATCCAGAGATCGTTAACGCCATGCGTGATTCGCTAGTACACACTGGCGCAGGCACTGGTGCATCACATTTAGTAAGTGGCCATCATGCTTGGCATGAAGCATTAGAAAAGGGACTGCTTGACTGGTTAGGTCGCCCTTGTCTCACGTTCGCTACCGGCTACACGGCGAGCATTGGGATAATTCCAGCGCTTGTCGATCGAGCTGACGCGATCTTCATGGATAAACTCAACCACGCCTCGCTAAATGATGGTTGCCAATTATCGCGTGCAACATTGCATCGCTTTCGACATAACGACATGGTGCAGTTGGCTCAGCTACTCGAAAAAAGCGATGCCCGCCAAAAGCTAATTGTCGTCGATGGCATCTTTAGTATGGATGGGGACATTACCCCCCTGCCCGCATTAATCCATTTAGCAGAACGATTCGATGCCTGGATCTACCTTGATGACGCGCATGGGATTGGTGTCATCGGAGAAGAAGGCAAAGGTACAGCGAGCCATTTTGGTCTTCATAACCACCCACGGCTCATTCAACTAGTCACCTTTGGAAAAGCGGCAGGAAGCCAAGGCGCCGCCGTTTGTGCAGAACCTGTTGTCATCGATTGGTTAATGCATCATGCAAGAAGCCATATATTTACCACCGCAGCACCAGCGAGTTTAGCGGCAGGGCTTTGTACAAGCATCCAAATCATGCGCGCAAGCGATGATAGACGCGCCCATTTGCGACAGCTTATTCAGTATTGGCAAAAAGGTAGTCAACACTTGCCATGGACTAGCTTACCATCAGAGACGCCCATTCAAGGGTTAGTGGTTGGTGAAAATGCGGCAGCAATGTCCCTCGCTTCTGCATTGTGGGAAAAAGGCATTTGGGTACCCGCAATACGCCCACCTACCGTCCCTGTTGGCACCGCGCGATTAAGAATTTCTTTGTCTGCTAGCCACCAAATTGAAGATCTCGATTTATTATTAGATCGCATTCATCAATTAGCGACCAACCAATCTGTTTAAGCACATGACTCAACCGCATTTACATATCGATACGCTTCCCTGTACGGACCTAACATCAAACACACAACGTCCGCCAATAGTGCTTTTGCACGGATGGGGAATGCACGGCAAAGTATGGGGTGAATTCGCGAACCAGTTAAGCGCGCTCAGCACCGTGCACGTAGTGGACTTACCAGGGCATGGCCATTCTGCCCATACACAGCCATTTGATTTAGCCAACATCGCCAAGACTGTCACCCATGCGCTACCGATGCCCGCTATTTGGGTGGGTTGGTCACTCGGCGGCATGGTGGCACAATTAGCTGCGCTTACCAATCCAACGATCGTATTAGGCCTTGGACTCATCGCCAGTTCTCCTTGTTTTGTCACAAGGGAGGATTGGCCAAATGCAATGAAACCTGAGGTATTAGCGCAATTTACCACCGCGTTAAGCCAAGATGCAGAAGGCACACTCCAGCGCTTTTTAGCCTTACAAGCGATGGGAATACCAACGGCTAAACAATTGGCCACCCAACTGAAACAACATTTAGCGAGCCGCCCATTAGCGCATCCACAAACGCTAAGTGATGGCTTAGCGATCTTGAAAGATGAAGACTTAAGAACGCTATTAACGCAGATACAATGCCCAGTTAGCCTAATTTATGGCGAACGGGATGCACTAGTACCTGCCGCAACGGCTCATTGGCTAAAAACCGCTTTACCCCAAGCGAATTTGCAATTACTTGCCCAATCCGCGCACGCCCCCTTTCTTACGCATCCAGAAGTTTGTCTGGATGCAATTGAACACCTCTTGCAGCAGGCCACATCAAAATGAGCGAACATTTTCTTCCTAATAAAAAACTGATGCGCGCATCGTTTAACTCGGCTGCTGAACAATACGATGCAGCAGCCATCTTGCAGCAAGAAGTATGCGACCGCATGGCAGAGCGCCTAGCCTATATCAAACTTGAACCCGAAATTGTCTTAGATGCAGGATCTGGCACTGGCTTTGGTCGAGAAAAACTGCAAGCGCAGTATGCAAAAGCAAACGTCGTAGAACTAGACATTGCGCATGCCATGCTGATTGCCTCTAGAAAAAAGACCTCAAAATGGAAGCGTTTGTTTAAAGAACCACCAGCTATCTGTGCCGATATTGAACAACTTCCGATCGCAGATAATAGCCTTGGTATGATTTGGTCTAACCTTGCCATCCAATGGGTAAATGATCTTGATCGCGCTTTTGCAGAGTTTCATCGCGTGTTGCAACCCAATGGTCTTCTCATGTTCTCCACCTTGGGGCCAGACACGTTAAAAGAACTCCGCCATGCATTTTCTGGTGTTGATAACTCAGACCATGTGAATCGATTTATCGATATGCACGATATTGGAGACGGCTTAGTACGCAATGGTTTTGCCACCCCCGTCATGGACATGGAGTTCATCACCATGACTTACCATGACGTAAAAGCGGTGATGAATGATCTAAAATCCATCGGCGCCCACAATGTCATGCACGGACGGCCTGCCGGCTTGATGGGTAAGCAACGCTGGCAACGCGTATTAGAGACGTATGAAACCTACCGCAAAGATGGTTTACTACCAGCGACGTACGAAGTCGTCTATGGCCACGCATGGAAACCAGAACCAAAAGCATCGAAAACCTTGGCAGATGGCCGACAAGTGATAGAATTCCGCCCTCGAACGAAATAACTGACGCGAAGTAGACAGGAGACCCAAATGGGGGGCGCATTTTTTGTAACCGGAACCGATACTGAAGTAGGCAAAACCATGGTGAGTGTGTTGCTCATGCATGCCCTTCAGCGACAGGGCTTACAGGTATTAGGCATGAAACCGGTTGCCTCTGGCTGCCTACCGTCTGATGAGGGGTTAATCAGTGAAGATGCAGAGGCTTTAGCAAGTGCGGCAAGCCTTGCTCTACCTAAGTCACTTATTAATCCTTATACATTTGAAGATCCTATTTCACCGCATCTTGCCGCAAGAGATGCCAATACTGACATTGATCTTTGGCAAATTGCGGGGAATCTAAACCAACTACGCCAGCAAGCGGACATTGTATTAGTCGAAGGTGCAGGCGGTTGGTTTGCGCCAATTAGCGACGAACGCGACATGGCTGATTTGGCAATGGGGCTTCAACTGCCGGTTGTTTTAGTAGTTGGCATGAAGTTAGGCTGCATTAACCATGCGCTATTAACAGCCAAAGCGATTGAAGCCAAAGGCTGCCGCTTAATTGGCTGGGTAGCCAACCGGGTTGAACCTCGTATGCTTCGCTTTGAAGACAACCTAAAAACGTTAACCGATCGTATTGGGGCACCGTTGCTAGGCGTGATTCCTTACCTAGAAAATGAGGAAGCGGCATCTCAGGCAGTCGATAATATGGCAATTGAACCGCTGCTTTCTCTTACCCCTGCCACTTGTGAGTAACGAGCTATGTTGCACATTGTCTTATTTAACCCAGAAATCCCACCTAATACCGGCAACATCATCCGTTTAGCAGCCAATACGGGCTGTCAGCTTCACTTAGTTGAACCATTGGGTTTCCCATTAGACGACACAAAAATGAAGCGTGCGGGTTTGGATTACCACGAATATGCCGAGATGAAGGTCCACAAAGACTGGGAAAGCTGTGTGGCAGCACTTGCAGGCAAACGCATGTTTGCACTCACGACAAAGGGCAGCCAAAATGCATTTTCTGCGTCTTTTCAAGATGAAGATGTCTTGATCTTTGGGCCAGAAACCCGAGGGTTACCAGCGGATATTTTAGCGACATTTGAATCGGACAGACGTTTGAGACTGCCGATGCAACCGACACAAAGAAGCTTAAACTTATCGAATACGGTTGCAATTATGGTATACGAAGCGCTAAGACAAACCGGTTTTCAAGGAATGGGCTAACCAAATAAGTTAGCCCATTTAGAAGTGTTATGACTGAATTGCTTTTTTATTGTGGCGGATTGATGAGATCAGTGAGACAGCAATAAAGCCGGCACCAATCAACCCCGTCACTACTTCAGAAATTTCATGTACGGTGCCGAGATACATAATCGCCGCCAATGCACCAATCGCGTAGAAAGCACCATGCTCTAAATAGCGAAATGCATCTAGGGTTTCTTTTTCCACAAACATAATGGTCAGTGAACGCACAAACATTGCACCAACGCCTAAGCCAATCGCAATAATAAAAATATTATTCGACAGCGCAAAGGCACCAATCACCCCATCAAAGCTAAAGCTAGCATCTAGCACTTCCAGATAAAGGAACGCAGATAACCCGGTGCGAGCAACCGCTACGGTTGCGCCATTCGCATGGGACTTCTCTTCTTCTTCATTTTCTAGTAGCGCACTAAACCCATCGACAATTAAATAACATGCCAAACCAGCTAAACAGGCAAGGACAAATGGTAATTGCTCGTGATGAGGCATCGCTCTGCTCATCATATAAACTGCGGTAATACAAAGCACAATTTCGAATGAGTGCATCCTACCAACCTTGGATAGCGGCGCTTCAATCATGCTAATCCAATGCACATCCTTCTCTTTGTCTAAGAAAAACTTTAAAAACACCATGAGCAAGAATGTTCCGCCAAAGCCAGCAACCACCACATGAGCAGACGTCAATGTCGCGGCATATTGAGCGGGTTGGTTAATCGCCATGAAAAATGCATCCCATGGTGTTTGGCCTGCAATAATCGCCACGATTAAGATAGGAAAAACAATTCGCATCCCAAAGACAGCAATTAACATCCCCCAAGTCATGAAGCGATGTCGCCAAACTTTATCCATATCTTTCAATACGGTAGCATTCACCACGGCATTATCAAAAGACAGAGACACTTCTAACACCGACAAAATAAGGGCAATAAAGACTGCTTTGGGACCACCCAAATGAAAGGATTCCCCTGCAATATACGCCAACACTAACCCTGCAATGAGTGTCAGGATTGACCCTTTAAAAAACCGATTAATTGTGCCCAAGTAACACTCCAAAGGAAAAGATAGCGGAAAGCATTAAGACTCTACAACAGGCACACGGGCTAATAAATCCGCCACCACATCACCTGTTTTTGCATCGCCGCGTAATAATCGGCAAACAGCATTGGTAATTGGCATACTTACACCTAATGAAGCTGCCAACTGTTCGGTTTCTAGCGCCGTCGGCACGCCCTCTGCTACATGGCCTAAATCGGCCAAAATAGCTTTTAGCGGTTTATCTTCCGCCAAAGACATGCCCACACGGCGATTACGCGATAGATCGCCGGTACAAGTAAGCACCAAATCGCCCAAGCCTGCCAGCCCCATCATCGTTTCTTGACGGCCACCCAAACAAATGGCGAGCCTAGTGAGTTCGGCCAATCCGCGCGTGATTAGCGCTGCGCGCGCGTTGTGCCCAAGAGAAAGACCATCCGCCACGCCAGCCGCAATGGCAAGAATGTTCTTCACCGCCCCACCTACCTCTACTCCCACCATATCGTCTGTGGCATAAAGGCGTAACCTTGCACTATTTAACTTTTGAACCCATTCCGTTGCAAGCGGCAAAGAAGCGCAAGCCAAAGTAACAGCCGTCGGTTGTCCTAACGCGACCTCTCTTGCAAAACTAGGTCCTGAAATCGTGCCGCAAGGAATATCACCTAATACTTCTTTCACGACCTGATGTGGTAGTAATCGGCTACTGACCTCAAACCCTTTACAAGCCCAGAATACTGGGGTGGCTGATTGGCGAACCGGTTGAATTCGCTCTAGGGTTGGGCGTAAGCCAGCGATCGGCGTCACCACTAATACCAACTCAGCAGAAGCAACGGCAACTTCAATATCACTCGTCACCGCTAACGACTCAGGAAAATTAGCCTCGGCTAAATAGCGAGTATTTTTCCGCTCGCTTAACATCAATGAAGCGTGCGCGCTATCTCGCGTCCACAAAGTCACATCGTGACCAGAACGCGCGAATGAAATGGCAAGTGCAGTACCCCAGGCACCGGCACCAAGTACTGCCATTTTAATTTGGCAAGAATTCTGCATGAGAAGCGTCTAGCGTTTGATTAATAACCCCATACATCAGATTGCTTTAACCAGCCGATTGCACCGCTTTTATGCTGCACTTTCAGCCAACCCGCCACTTTTTCTGATGATGAAGGTTCAGAAAGACTAAACCATACGGACTTAGTCAATTTAGAAAGGATAGGCGAAGTGGGCTCCGGCTTTGCATACAGCGAAGCCCCTTCTTTTAAGACCATTACGGTTCGCTTATTCGACCAATCAGGAAGATGCCCCCATGCCAAAGCACCGGAAGCATCTCTGATTTTTAGCCACTCACCTTGAGAGATCACCACTTCAACCGGATAGCCTTCACTAACAAGGAAGACCTTCTTTGCTGTTGAAGCAGGAGACTCGTATAGCACTACTCCACTTTTGACTGCAGAACGAAACTCGAGTGCGTTTGCAGTCGTAAAAGCAGAAAGCGCCATTAAGGAAGCGAACCAGAAACGCATTAAGCGTTTCCTTCTGTTGCCATTGCTTCTAGACGTTGAGCATACAACGCTTCGAAGTTAACTGGTGTCAAGATAACTGGAGGGAAACCAGCGCGGTTTACCAGGTCAGAAATCACTTCACGAACATATGGGAATAAGATAGTTGGGCAAG
This sequence comes from Leeia speluncae, assembly GCF_020564625.1. Lineage (NCBI taxonomy): Bacteria > Pseudomonadati > Pseudomonadota > Betaproteobacteria > Neisseriales > Leeiaceae > Leeia > Leeia speluncae. The sequence continues at coordinate 79,513 of NZ_JAJBZT010000004.1, read as the reverse complement.
CAATACCAATGATCGCACCCATATCTTCTTCAGGGACGTTACGAATTTGGAAGATACCGGCTTGAGCCGCTTCTGCCAAGAATACGGTTTTGTCTTCGATTTTATTGGTGACGGTAACGGTCAAAGTCACTTCAAAGAAGCCATCGCCAATTTGTTCGCCTTCGTTATGAAGCTGCATACTAACTTCATTTTCACCATTTTCTAGAAAGATCTGTGGTGCATGTGGCACTTCTAGAGATAGATCCTTAACGTATAGCTTTTCAATATTGAATACTGGTGTGTTATCTGCAGCTTGTTGTTCGCTCATTACTATGTTCTCGGTAAGTTCTGATTAATTCAGTAATAAAAAATCGGTGGTAGTACGTGGCGTACGTTACCACCATTCGTTACAAGAATGCGATACGCATCTGGCAAAACCGACTCATTTTAGCAGAGGGTCGAGCTTTCCTGCACGATCTAAAGCAGATAGATCGTCAAAGCCACCTACATGAAGGTCATCAATGTAGATTTGCGGCACGGTGCGACGCTGAGTTCGTTCCATCATTTCCGCACGTTTCTCTGGATCAACATCAATACGCACTTCATCAATCTCGGTCACGCCCTTGCTCGCCAAAAGACGCTTCGCATTAATACAGAAAGGACAAACGGCGGTGGTATACATCGTAATTTTTGGCATGGTAAACCTCGGCACAACAAATTAAATCAAAGTGTCACAATACACGCTTTGACCTAAATCGTTAAGATTAGCTCCCTAATTTCCTACACTTTCACCTTCAAAACAACGTCTGCAAAATACGGGGGAATCAAAAATAATTCTTATTCGGGAATGAAAAAGCACGCTTGCTGTCTACCTGCTAGAAACAGAATCTATTAAAATAGCACTAACCCCCTGAAAATCCTGTGTTTCCAACAAGGTCAACCACCAAAAAGGTGAACGCTTTTTGGTTGAAATGGCCACACGAAGGTACTCATCACCATGCAGAACATCACACCTGTCGCCCTACTGATTTTGGACGGCTTTGGCTACCGTGAAGAAGGTAGCGACAATGCTATTTTGCACGCCAACAAACCAAATTGGGACAAACTGTGGGCTGATAATCCACATACCACAATTGATGCTTCAGAACATGCAGTAGGCCTACCGAATGGACAATTTGGTAATTCAGAAGTGGGACATTTAAATATCGGTGCAGGCCGTATTGTTCGCCAAGACATCACCCGCATTGATGTGGATATCGAAGCAGGCACACTGGGCAATAATGTTGAAATCCGCCAAGCGATTGACGCAGCCATTGCGGCAAAAAGCACCTTACATATTATGGGCCTAGCGTCTGATGGTGGTGTTCATAGCCATGAAGCGCACATCTTTGCATTAATTGAAGCCGCTGCAAAAGCAGGCGTAAGCAATATTGCTATCCACGCTTTCCTTGATGGCCGAGATACGCCACCACGCAGTGCTGAAACATATTTAGGACGCTTACAAGCCGTCTGTGACAAAACAAATGGCGCTGCGCGTATCGTGAGCATTGTTGGCCGTTATTTCGCGATGGATCGTGATAAGCGCTGGGATCGTGTTGAACTAGCTTATGACCTGATTACAAAAGGTATTGCACCATTTACCGCTACTAGCGCATTAGATGGCTTAGCAGCTGCTTATGCACGTAATGAAAATGACGAATTCGTTCAAGCAACTGCGATTTTAGATAACCAACAGCAAGCACAAACGCTAGCGGATGGCGATGTAATGATTTTTGCAAACTTCCGTGCGGACCGTGCGCGTCAAATCACCCAAGCACTTGTGTGGGAAAACTTTGATGGATTTGAACGCAAAGTGACGCCAAAGCTAACTCGTTACGTATCGATGACCAGTTATGGCGATGCCTACACCAACCCGGCAGCTTACCCACCAGTAAAACTATCTAATACCATTGGTGAGTATTTGGCTAGCAAAGGGTTGAATCAGTTGCGTATTGCGGAAACGGAAAAGTACCCGCACGTGACGTACTTCTTCTCTGGCGGTGAAGAAACCCCATTTGCAGGGGAAGATCGTGTATTAGTGCCGTCTCCTAAAGTGGCAACCTACGATTTGCAACCAGAAATGAGTGCATTTGAAGTCACAAGCAAAATTGAAGAAGCAATTGCCAGTGGTAAATATCACGCGATCTTTGTGAACTATGCCAATGGCGACATGGTCGGACACACAGGGAATTTTGATGCGGCGGTAAAAGCGGTTGAAACCCTAGATGTTTGCGTACAACGCGTGGTAGAAGCCATGAAAAAAGCAGGCGGTGAAGTACTCATTACCGCTGACCATGGCAACTGTGAAGATATGTTTGATGAAGCCAGCGAGCAACTTCATACACAACATACCATGAATAAAGTACCGTTACTGTACGTTGGCCGTGACGCCGACACACGCGAAGGTGGCGCACTGCAAGATATCGCACCAACATTACTATACATGATGGGGGTAGATATTCCGCCGGAAATGACTGGCAAACCGTTGGTGACGCGTAAATAGGCTAGCTAGCGTAGTTTGAGGTGGTGGGTAAAATGACGAATCGTCACCCTATTTTACTCACCATATTAAATGACAATTAAATTGAACAAAGTACCTTAGTCAATTACACTTTGCAGGCGATTAACCCCGACCGTTAGCTGTTTGCAATCGGATACAACATGCCATTTGGTGTTCGAATCACCCCTACTGTTATTTCTCTTAGTGTTTTCAGCATAAGCCTGCTGCTAACCAATCCTTTAGCCTTGGCGAAAACAGCCCCTCAGCCAGCTGCAACGAATAGCCAATTAAAAGATTCTAAATCCGAACTCAATCAGCTTCAGCAAAAGATTCAGAGTGTGCAGCAAGCGGTGGTGAAGTCTGAGCAAAATCAAAAAGATGCCACGGATGCGTTGCAAGCGTCTGAAGCCGCCATCAGTAATACCAATCGTAAACTTGCAGACTTGGCGGATGAGCAAGATGACCTTCAGGATCAGCTAAAACGCCTTGATTTACAATCTAGTCAGCTGAATAAATCGATTCAAAAACAAAAAGCGGCACTCGCCAAAAAACTGTTATCCCAATACAAACACGGAAACAGTGACTCGCTACGCTTGTTACTTAGTAATACAGACCCGAATAAATCGAGCCGCGATTTAGCCTATTTAAAATTTGTCGCGGCTGCTCACCAAACGCAAGTGAAAGCCTTACAAGCGGATATTGCCAACCTTCAGCAAACGCAATCAGACATTACCGCGCATAAAGATCAGCTAAATAGTGTGGAACAACAACGCCAAGCGGAAAAGCAACAGCTATTAACGGAAAAAAACAATCGCGTTCAAACCCTTGCCAAAGTGAGCCAAGAGCTTCAACAACAGCGTCAGCAAATGGGTAAACTGAAGCGAGATGAAGGACGTTTAACTTCCTTAGTCGATAATTTAACAAAAATTCTTGCTGAGCAGGAACGTCAGCGACAATTAAGACTCAAAGCGGAAGCGGCCGCTAAAGCAAAAGCACAAAAATTAGCGGAAGCGCAGCGAAAAAAAGCGGAGCAACAAGCGAAGGCAACAACAGGCAAAACGACAAAATCGCCGAGCTCTAGCAATAGCAAAGTGGCTACAACAGAAACGACTGCACCAGCCAACACGACAGAAAAACCAGCAACGACGGTTACCCTTGGGGTAGAAAAAGCACAAGTAGCCGGTTCTGCACAGAGCTTAAAGGGAAAATTGCTGTCTCCGGTATCGGGTAGCCCATCTAACCGATTTGGCGCCCCAAGGGCGGATAGTGGTGTGGCGTGGCGTGGATGGTTTTACCCAACCAGCGAAGGTGCTGACATCAAGAGCGTTGCGGGAGGTCAGGTTGTTTACGCCGATTGGTTACGTGGCTTTGGCAATATGATTATTGTTGACCATGGCAATGGATTAATGAGTATTTATGGTTCTGCAGAATCTGTGATCAAACATGTAGGGGATCGGGTAGATGCGGGCCAGACAATTGCCAAAGCTGGTAGTTCTGGCGGGGCAGAGAAACCAGGGCTTTACTTTGAATTACGATATAAAGGTAAAGCTTTTGACCCTGCAGGCTGGTTAAGAGGTTGAAAATCCGACATACTCGTCGCATATTAATAAAACGGTTAGCGCATTAACTAACGTTAACCATGGCAAGTGTTCCACCAATTTGGAATACACCGTTTTTTGGCTTCGGCCGGGATGATCTTCAATGCCCAAACAGACCTTAAAAAAAGTAGGACTTGTTGCCGTTGGCGCTAGCCTAGGTGTCATGGTTAGTGTCAGCTTGCATTTATATGCGGATAAAAGCGCCACGCCACCAGCCGCTTCGGCAACCGCCAATAGCAGTGACAATTTACCAGTAAACGAACTGAATGAATTTGTCCAAGTGTTTGGTCGAATCAAACAAAGCTATGTTGAGCCTGTTGAAGATAAAAAGCTGATCAAAGAAGCCATCAATGGCATGCTGACCGGTCTAGATCCACACTCTACCTATCTAGATGAAGAAGCCTTCAAAGAACTCACCGAAGAAACCAAAGGCGAATTTGGTGGTTTAGGGATGGAAGTCGGTATGGAAGATGGCCTCGTCAAGGTCACTGCGCCAATCGATGATACGCCAGCCTTCCGTGCGGGTATTAAAAGCGGTGACTACATTGTTAAGCTAGATGACACGCCAGTTAAAGGCTTGACGCTAGACGATGCCGTGAAAAAAATGCGCGGCAAACCAGATACCTCGATTACCCTCACGATTTTCCGTAAATCGGAATCTAAACCCATTGTGATGACGCTAAAACGGGCAATCATCAAAGTGGCTAGCGTTAAATCTAGACTACTGGAATCCAACTACGGCTATGTGCGTCTGACGCAATTTAAAGAGCGTAGTACAGAAGATGTAGCGAAAGCTATTGATGCACTCTACAAACAAAACAAAACACCACTAAAAGGCTTGGTACTGGATTTACGTAACGATCCAGGTGGATTGTTGACGAGTGCCGTGGGCGTATCTTCTATCTTCTTGCCAGAAAAATCACTGGTTGTTTATACCGATGGCCGTACAGAAGACGCAAAAGCGAAGTTCTATGCGAACCGCGAATTCTATGATCCAAGACCAAGCATTGGTTCGGTAGACCCAGTGAAAATTGCCCCTGCTGCAGTTAAAAATGTACCGCTAGTCATCTTAGTGAATGGCGGAACAGCATCTGCTTCAGAAATTGTATCAGGCGCCTTGCAAGATCATAAACGTGCGATTGTGGTGGGTACACAGACCTTTGGTAAAGGCTCTGTTCAGACCGTACTACCGCTGGGTCCAAAATCAGCCATCAAGCTGACGACAGCCCGTTACTTCACACCAAACGGCAGATCAATTCAAGCGGAGGGGATTAAACCCGATGTGGAAGCGAAAGAAGGCACATTAAAAACCGACGAGGATCAAGATGCGTTGCGTATTCGTGAAGCCGACTTGGAACATCACTTAAATAATCCGAATAGTGATAAGCCAGCCTCTGAAGCCAAAACCCCGCTAATTCCACCGGTAAAATCTGGTGATGCAGCGAAGGCCGCAGCGAGTGTAGATGAAAGCCAAGCAACACGTGACAAAAATGATTACCAGCTTCAACAGGCCTTGAACGTACTGAAAGTACAACAAATCTTGCTGAAAAAATAATGCTCGCTTTTTGAGATGACAAAAGCCCTGCCTAGCAGGGCTTTTGTCATTTTATGGGGACGCTTCATTTATGAATGACAGTCGATCAGATTAGGTTTACGCTAACCATAACTAACCATTTGGTCAGCCACATCCAAGGGCTAGCAACCATGCAAATATCCGCTATAGAAATTTTTACTGGTGAGATTTTTCACTTCCTTGCAAACCCGGGGCTGCATTCAGAAGCTTCAGGCTGGGAATGGATTGACGATGGTGCCATTGCCGTTTGTGACGGTAAGATACTTGCCAGAGGTAAACGAACACATCTGTTCGAAACCTATCCGGATGCAAAAGTAAATGAGCATCGTGGGTGCCTTATCATGCCGGGGTTCATTGATACCCACGTGCATTACGCCCAACTAGATGTGATTGCTAGTTTTGGCAGCACCTTATTGGATTGGTTAGAACGGTACACTTTTCCTGCCGAAGCGGCATTTGAAAATGAAGCGCATGCATCTTTACTTGCCAATCTGTTTTTAGACGAGATGCTCCGCAATGGCATTACCACTGCGTCTGTTTTTCCTACTGTCCATAAAACCTCGGTCGAGGCTTTTTTTGAAGCTGCCTTTGCCCGTAATCTGCGCGTACTTTGCGGCAAAGTGATGATGGATAGAAATTGCCCTGCTTATCTTCAAGACACGGTTAGCAGCTCAGAAAAAGATAACCTCTCACTCATTGAGAAATGGCATGGTAAAGGGCGTTTGCTTTATTCCTTAACGCCTCGATTTGCCCCAACTTCGACAGCGCAACAACTGCAAATGGCGGGAGAGTTATTGCACGCCTACCCGACAATTCATTTACAAAGCCACTTAGCAGAGAATGTGGATGAAATACGGTGGGTAAAAGAATTATTTCCAACGAGCGATAGCTATTTGGATGTGTATGATCAGTTTGGCTTACTTGGCGAACGTTCCATTTTTGCGCACAGCGTACATTTATCTTCAGAAGACAAAATGCTCATGGGTAAAAATCAAACGGCAATTGCCTTTTGCCCTACGTCCAATCTATTTTTAGGCAGCGGATTTTTTGATTTAAGCCAAGCGGTGGCACATCAAATCCCGGTAGGACTCGCGACCGATATAGGAGGCGGAACGAGCTTTTCGATGTTTAGAACCATGACAGCCGCCTACAAAGTGCAACAAGTGCATCGCCATGCATTAACGGCGTGGCAAGCCTTCTATTTATCGACGCTTGGCGGGGCGAAAGCATTGGGGATTGATGCGCATGTTGGCAATTTTGAAATAGGCAAAGAAGCCGACTTCATTATCATCAATCCTGAAGCGACCCCACTATTATCCAGAAGATACCAATTAACCCAGACATTGGAAGAAAAACTATTTGTTCTGATGATGCTAGGGGACGACCGAGTGATTTCGGGAACGTATATAGCAGGCAAAAATGCATCCGCAACGCTAACGGGTGATTGTTAATGGGTTACCTTTCGGCAAATTCCTGTCAAAATATAGAAATGGAAAAGTCATTTCACTTTAATGAATTGGGCTGGTGTGATTCTGCAATTCAAATCCCATCCCCCAATACCGATGCACGCCCAGATAGCGTGGATGCAAGCCTATTGGTGATTCACAACATTAGCCTGCCGCCAAATGAATATGGTGGTAATGGCGTAATAGCGTTATTTACCAATCAGTTAAACCCTTCGGAACATCCCTACTATGAAGGGATCGCCCACTTACGTGTCTCAGCACACTTTTTTATTCGTAGAACAGGCGAATTAGTACAATTTGTGCCCATTACTCAACGTGCTTGGCATGCAGGGATTTCTCGTTGGGGAGAAAAAGAGCGTTGTAATGATTTTTCGATTGGGATTGAGCTAGAGGGTAGCGACTTCGAAGTATTTACCGATACACAATATCAGACCTTATCTCAATTAGCGATTGCACTCAAAGCAGCTCTTCCCACTCTATTAGAGGTAACAGGGCATAGCCATATCGCTCCTGGCAGAAAAACAGATCCGGGCCCTTACTTTAATTGGGCAAGCCTGATTGGCGAAGGTGGCGCCTTTGCCGGCAAATCACCAGAACAACCTAACTCAAATTCAGAAGCAAGTTAACACATGGCAAGTACAACTTCACACGACCAACAAAGACGATTTGGGGGTATTGGTCGCCTTTATGGTCAAGAAAAGCAGCAACGTTTTGAAACCGCCCATGTAATGGTAGTCGGCATCGGTGGTGTTGGGACATGGGTGGTAGAAGCACTTGCTCGCACCGGCATCGGTAAACTGACCTTAATTGATTTAGATAATGTCGCTGTCTCGAATGTGAATCGACAGATTCACGCGTTAGAAGGCAACTTCGGCAAGGCAAAAACCACCGCAATGGCCGAGCGTGTTCGGCAAATTAATCCTCTGTGCCAAGTGGTGGAAATAGAAGACTTCTTAACACCTGAAAATATGCATGAAACCATTCTCTCTGCAGAAATGGGAAAACCGGATGTGATCATTGATGCGATTGATCAGGCACAAGTCAAAATTGCGCTGATTAACTTTGCCAAACGCTACCACCTTCGCTTAGTCGTATCAGGCGGTGCCGGTGGAAAAATGGACCCTACGCGAATTCAGATCAAAGATTTGGCAGAGGTCATTCAAGACCCATTGTTAGCCAAAGTTAGAAATCAACTGAGAAAACTTCATGGTTTCCCTAATGGCCAAACCGGCAAAAAAATGGGCGTGACGTGCGTATTCTCTGACGAACCACTTCAGCAACCCATCTCAGATAGTTGTGAAGTAGGTGCGAGTGGCGGTGGGCTAAACTGTGCGGGATATGGTTCTGCAATGGTCGTCACGGCAGGCGTTGGCTTGCAACTTGCCGCAGCAGCACTTTCCGCCCTATCCAAACCAAAAAAATAATACTGTTTAACAGATTAACGACTGAAACGTCATTTCGTTTGATTTACGTCAGCAAGACGCATAAATCACCCTGTTAATTTCTCAATGGCAAACTATACTAAACAGACATAAGTCTAAACTATATTGCCATTGGGAGACTCCCCCATGTTTTTCTCACGTAAATCGTCAGTCAAACAAACTGAAAAACAAACACAAGCGCTCATTCACACACGTACCTTTGACGCCAATCAATTGCGCTCTGGTACCGCCATTAGTGATTGGTTAAAGCAAGAACGCCCAGCCCTTGTTGTGGGATTTGTTTCGCCACATGTCGACTTTGATAGCGTGTGTAGAAGTGTCAAATCTGCACTGCCGAGTGACACGCAATTAATGATGACCACCACAGCGGGCGAATTATGCAATACAGGTAAAAATGGTGAGCCATGCTCCCTTTATCAACAAGCAGGCGACCGCTGGGATACCGTTGTTTTGCAGAGTTTTTCGCGAGACATGTTCAGCAAAATTAGTCTGCATACTGTTCCACTAGAGTGCCAAGATTTAAAACAAGGCTCTCCAAAATTATCTCCAAGTGAGCGCGTCTCTGCTATTCGTCGTCATCTAGAACAGATTCGCCCAAGTACCTCTTTAAATAGCCACCGAACCTTTGCGTTAACTTGGGTTGATGGACTTTCTGCTTCAGAAAGCTTCTTGATGGAAGCGGTCTATCAATCGGGTAAATTCCCCGTGCTATTTATTGGTGGCGCCGCGGGTGGCAAGTTAGACTTTAAAAACACTTGGCTATTTGATGGTAATCGCACCATTGAAAATCAGGCGATCATCTGCTTTGTAGAGATGGCAAAAGACTATCGTTATAGCGTATTTAAATCGCAGAACTTTACGCAGACCTCTACACGCTTCCAGATTGCAGAAGCAGATCCAGCGCTACGATTCGTATCGTCTGTGATTGATTCTCGAACTGGTCGTGTTGTGCCATTTATCGATAAATTGTGCGAGCACTTTGCCTGTAACCAGCAGCAACTAGAAAGCAAACTGCAAGAGTATGCGTTTGCCGTGAATGTAAATGGCGAACTCTTTATTCGTTCGGTCGCCCAGTTTAATTTTGCACAAAATCGTGTTCACTTCTACGCAGACATCTCATTTGGAGATGAACTGGTACTCGTCAAAACCACCGACTTTGTTCAGCAAACTGAATCTGACTATAACCGTTTTGCAAGTGGCAAACCCAAACCAATTGGGGCGATTTTTAATGATTGCATTTTACGCCGCCTCTTTAACGGCAGTAATTTAAATCGTGCACCAGCCTTCCATGATCTACCGGTTGCAGGTTTCTCTACATTTGGAGAGTTACTAGGTATTCATATCAACCAAACGCTAACGGCTTTGTTCTTCTACAGAGATGATCATGAAAACCCATTCCAAGATCCATTCTTGGATAACTTCCCAGTGATGTACGCCTCGTTCCGTTCGTATTTTGATCAGGTTCGGCTAAATCGTAATACGCAGGTGATTCGTCTGAAAGACCAACTGATTGATCAACTGATTCAGTATAAAGATCATGGCGCAGGGGTAATTGATACACTGAACTCCGTTGGGGATGCATCGGCCAATCTGAAAGAAGATTTAGCCACGATTGAGAATGATTTTGGGATGTTCTTGTCTAGCGTGTCAGAGAGTATGCATTTGCGTGATGCATTTGTCGGCGAAATTAGCCGTCTAGAAGCAGATGCAGGACGCATCGGTTCGATTCTAACAGTGATTGCAGGTATTGCAGATCAGACCAACCTGCTGGCCTTAAATGCGGCGATTGAAGCGGCGCGCGCGGGGGAACAAGGACGTGGATTTGCGGTGGTGGCAGATGAAGTTCGCAAGCTTGCAACCAACACCAAGAGCAGCCTAGACGAAATTCGGACCTCCACAGATGCCGTCTTACAAGCGGTAGGTATGGTGAGCCAAGGCCTGCGTGAACTACATAACAATCTGGAAAGCAAAGCAAGTAGCAATAGCGATCTAGAACGTCAGCTAAAAGACATCACATCTCGGTCAAGACAAACGAGTGAAGTAGTGGCAGAAGCCAGCCAGCGCTCTAGTCAGCTATTAGTCCATCTAAATGAGTTGGAATCCTCATTAGTAGAAATGCGGAAGATTGACCAGTTAGCTCATTAATAAACGAGGCAATTCGGAAGCGTCAAATAGAAAAAGGGGCGAATCGAAGCGCCCCTTTTTCTATTTTTACACTGCTGAAAAGCTTACTTCACTAATGCAATTAGCTTTTCAAACGCTTCATCAAATTGCTTCAACCCTTCTTGTTGCAGCTGCTCGCCAGCTTGATTTAAATCGATGCCAGCGGCTTTTAGTGCGGCAAGTTGTGCAACCGCCACGTCTAGGTTTTCTGCCAAACTGCTACGTGCTTCGCCATGATCGGCAAATGCGGCCAAGGTGGCATCTGGTACGGTATTTACGGTTTCCGCGCCGATCAGCTCTTCAACATACATCACATCGCGGTACGCGGGGTTCTTTGTTCCGGTACTAGCCCAAAGCGGGGTTTGTGGACGCGCGCCTTTTGCACGCAACGCAGCAAATGCTTCACCACCAAAGGTTTCTTGCCAAGTAATGTAAGCGGCTTTTGCTGCTGCAATCGCGATCTTACCTTGCAAGGCGGCTTCTGATTCTGGTAGCAATTTATCAATCAATGTATCAACGCGGCTAATAAAGATACTAGCAACAGAACGAATTTGGTCGATTGGTAAACCAGCATCGGCACGGCGTTGCAGACCACGAATATACGCACCAAACACGTCAGTGACATGTTGTGGAGAGAACATCAACGTTACGTTGATGTTAATACCAGCGGCAATGCTTTCTTCGATAGCCACAATCCCTGCTTTGGTGGCAGGAATTTTAATCATGGCATTTGGCTTACCAATTTCCGCCCATAGGCGCTGCGCAGCAGCAACTGTGCCTTCTGCATCATTGGCTAGTGTTGGAGATACTTCGAAACTGACATAGCCTTTATCTGCCTGAGAAGAAGCATACAAAGGCGCCAACAAATCGGCCGTTGCGCGCACATCAGGCAGCACTAGCAATTCAAAACGACGCTCTGGATCAGCCACTTCGGTTTTTAGGCGTGCTAAATCGCTTTGGTAAGCGGCATCTTTACTAATTGCGTTATAAAAAATAGCTGGGTTAGAGGTAACGCCTGCAATCGCATCGTCATTCAACCATTGGGCTAAACGACCTGTTTCAATCAAATGACGAGAAAGATTATCTAGCCATACTTGTTGGCCAAATTGAGAAATAGCAGCTAAACGACTCATGACATATCCTGATAAATAAACAGCCTGAAGGCGCAGACGAAATGCCTGCCCACTAGGAGGGGGGATTTCTGTTAGTGTAACGTTTTCCGCCCCCTTCGTTCCAGTAGATTCTTGCAAAGAGCATTACCTTTGCGCCACTTATTTTCAATCGAATTCACTCTGCCTCTGAGATTACAAATGTTGCTTGCGATACTCATCTGGCGTCATCGACATTAGCCGCTTAAACATGCTGATAAATGCAGAAGAACTGTTATAGCCGAGATCAAGTGAAATATGTTCGACAGTCGACCCATCGAGTAAAAGCGGGAGCGATTTAACGACCTTCAACCGTTGCCGCCATTCTGAAAATGGCATACCCAAATCTCGCTGGCATCGTCGAATCAGCGTTCGCTCCGATACATTCACTAAGAGCGCCAACTCAGCCAATGATCGATCATCCGCTGGGTTTGCCTCCAACTTCCTTAGTAGCGCACCTAATGCCGCATCTTCAGACATAGGTAGATAACTGCCCGCAGAGGTCGCAATCGCCAATTGATCGACCAATACCGCCATTAACCGCAGATCTTCTTCTGTCGGTTGCGGCAGAGGAGATCTTTGTCGTAAAAAATCGAGGATTGATCGAACCAGCGGAGTAATCGATAAAGTACATGGTTGAGAAGGTAACTTATCCGTCAATGGAGCAGAAACATAAAACGAGCAATGCATGGCGGTTACATGGCTAAACCCTTGGTGCATTTGATTGGCGGGCAGCCATATTCCATATTGGGGCGGCACTAAGTAGTGCGCCTCTTTCATTTGAACTTCGATCATGCCATTGTAAGAATAAACAAACTCGCCCCAAGGATGCTGATGCGCCGGATAGCTTGTATTGGCAGGAACTTCAGCGATACGAAAATATAAATCGCTGGGAAGTTTGTCTTTAAAAGGCGTCGCTAACTTTAATGGGGGAATTGTCGACATATTGGCATGAATTCATCATAGATTGTCACTTATTCACTATATATCATTTTTCCGTCAATTCATAATGCATCTCATCTACCCTCTTTCGCTAGAAAGCACCCGATGAGCAAGACCAAACCAATCGACTTATTTGCAGTTGGTATCATGATCGTACTTTGTATGATTTGGGGCTTTCAGCAAATTACGTTGAAATGGACGGCGCTAGATATTTCGCCCATGATGCAGGTCTCTCTTCGATCTGGCATGTCTGCTATTTTTGTACTTATCCTAATTTCTATCAAAAAAGAGGGATTCCATTTTCTTCGTTCCACTTGGCAAGCAGGCATCGCAGCTGGTTTGCTATTTGCGCTAGAGTTTGTCCTAGTGACCGAAGGACTTCGATTTACCACCGCCTCCCACATGGTTGTCTTTTTGTATACGGCACCCATCTTTGCAGCACTTGGCTTGCATTTACTCGATCCAAACGAACGCTTAGGTATGTTGGAATGGGTAGGTATTGCGATTGCATTCTGTGGTTTAGCGATCGCCTTTTTGATGCGTAAGAATGGTAATACGCAATTTCCCAACATGTTGTTAGGTGACCTTCTGGGTCTCATTGGCGGAATGACCTGGGGAGCCACGACAATTGTAGTCCGCACAACCAAATTAGCGAGGCTACCCGCAACGCAGACACTGGTTTACCAACTGATCGTCGGCTTTTTATTGCTAGGATTTCTTGCTTGGACAAGCGAGCAGTCCACAGTCCACTGGACAATGCCTGTTGTCGCAAGTCTGCTGTTTCAGTCGATTGTTGTATCGTTTGTTAGCTTTCTCACTTGGTTTTGGTTACTTCGCCAATATCCAGCGTCTAGGCTTGGGGTCATTGCCTTGATGACACCCATTTTTGGGGTGCTATTTGGCGTAGCGCTGCTAAATGAGGTAGTTGAAAAGAGCTTTATCATTGGTGCTGGCTTAGTCATCTTCGGTATCGTCCTTGTGAGTGGTGCCGACTGGTTCTATCAACTATTCAATCAGAATCAATCCATCAAGAAGAAGGTAGGAACGGAATCCCCATAAAAACAAAAAGGCGACTCAAGGTCGCCTTTTGTTAGCACATCACCCACTATCAAATGGCTTTGATGGCCGGATAAGCACGACGGAATGTTTCATACCGTAAAGCGAGTCTTTCTGACGTACTCGCTGAATTTGGCTCAAACACTTGCTTCGTTGGAAGTGGCTGGCAAACTTCTTTTACCGATCCACCGGCCGCCAACCATGCCAATCGAGCCGCACCAACCGCGCCACCCGCTTCACCACCATCAGCCGTTAGCATGCGCACACTCAAAATGTTGGCTAACAATTGCGCCCAATAGTCGCTACGTGCGCCACCACCCACAAGGGTAAGTTCCTCAATCGTTTGCCCCGCAGACAACAAGGTTTGTAGGCCATCTTTTAAACCAAAACTTACCCCCTCTAATACGGCATACCCTAGATGCGCCGCTTGATGATCATGCGTGAGGCCAATAAATGATCCTGTTGCACTAGCGTCATTGTGAGGAGTACGTTCGCCAGATAAATAAGGCAAGAAAATCGGTGCGTTCGCTAATGCGCCCTCGTCCAAGCTCGCCACTTTTGCAAGCAACTCAGCTTCATTCACTTGACCTGTCAGCTTAGTCACCCAACGCAAACAACTAGCGGCGGAAAGCATGACCGACATTTGGTGCCAACGGTTAGGTAAGGCATGGCAAAACGCATGCATCGCGGACTCAGGATTCGGGCGAAACTGATCAGACACAGCAAAAATAACGCCCGATGTGCCTAAGGAAACAAAACCTTGGCCAGATTCAACGGCGCCCATACCAATTGCACTCGCTGCGTTATCGCCTGCACCACCCGCCACGACGACTCCCGCGCTCATACCCCAACGCTGGCAAAGTGCAACAGATAGCAGGCCAGACGCTTCACTGCCCTCTACAAGCTTTGGCATTTGTTCGCGCGTTAGTCCACTACCAGAAAGCATGTCCGCAGACCAATCTCGCTTTGCCACGTCCAGCCAGAGCGTTCCAGCAGCATCCGAACAATCTGACACAAACTCGCCAGTTAAGCGGAACCGCAGATAGTCTTTGGGTAGAAGAACCATGGCAATTTTCGCAAAGACATCTGGCTCGTGTTTTTGCACCCAGTTGAGTTTAGGCGCCGTAAAACCCGGCATGGCCATATTGCCAGTAATCTGACGTAACGCAGGGACACTCGCTTCTAGCTCGCTACACTCCAACGCGCTACGTCCATCGTTCCAAAGAATCGCTGGCCGTAACACGTGATGTTGCTGATCTAGCAAGATGGCACCATGCATCTGACCGGATAATCCAATCGCCCGCACTTGGCGCATCTCATGCGCATGCGTGCTCGTTAGCTCATCACACGCGCGTAGCAAGGCTTCCCACCAGTCTTCCGGTTGCTGCTCAGACCATTGCGGATGTGGGCGACTAATCGAAAGTGAAACGCCACGCCCTGCGCGAATAACGTGATGCTCATCCATCAGCACCACTTTGACTTCCGATGTACCTAAATCAATACCAAGAAACATAATGCAATCTCTCACCTTGATGGCTTATAAGCGCCCAAATCGATCTTCAGCTTGGCGACGAAACTCTTTTGGTGTCATTCCTTTTAGCGCCAAGAACCTTCGATTAAAGTTGGCCACATTATTAAAACCAACGTCGTAGCAAACATTAGTGATATAGCGGTCCGTTTCCATTAATAGCTGACAAGCTTTATTAATACGCAAGCGGTTAACAAAATCAGTAAAACTATTGCCGGTTGCGCGCTTAAAGAAACGAGAAAACTTGCTTTCCGACATACCCACACGCTGCGCTAACTCCGCCATCGAAAACTGAGTTTCACAATGTTCGGTAATGTAGTTAACGATGGCACTGACTTGAGCAAGTGAGGCATCATCATCAAACGACTGCAGTTGTGATGTAGAAAGTAATTGGTAGTCTTGGCAGTAAGATAGCTCCTGCATAAACTCCAAAAAGTGAATAAACCGTTGTAAGCCATTCGACTCACGGATTTGGATGAAATATTGCTGAGCCAGATCACTCATGCCAAAGAATTCAATGCCGTTTCTTGCTCTTTCCAAGAGAGGCATGATTTCCCGCACTTCAGGGATCGTCTTGCTAATGAGTTCTAATGGCTCGTGAGAAAACTGAAGCGCCATATCACGAAGTTCAATGCCTTCGGAACTCACATCGGCAGAAATCCAATTATGAGGAAGCCGTGGCCCAGTAAGCACTAAGTGCCCTGGTTCAAACTGACCAATATAATCGCCGACAAACACCTTACCACGTGTTTCAACAATTAAATGTAGTTCATATTCTTCGTGGTAATGCCAACGCACCAGCGGATTAGGAAATCCGTGTTGCAAATATCGAAGGAATCCATAGGTCTCTTTTGGTTCAAAGCCGTGCGAAGGCACTCTTAACCGGTGAGACTCTAGTTCTGGTGTACGATTACGGATCCGGGTAGTCATACTTGTCTCCCCTTTTACTCTAACCGTGATGCCACTTTGGCAACGAGTGAAACGTTGCCGAAAGTGTATTAACTCATCACATTGCCACCATCTACGTTTAAGGTTTGCGCCGTAATATATCGAGAAAGCTCGCTAGCAAGGAATACCGCCGCATCCGCGACCTCTTCTGGAAAGCCAAAGCGACCTAAAGGGACCGCTTTACCGACCATTTCCTTTTTCTGTCCGATTTCCAACCCTTCTAACTGAGCAAACATGGCATCTACTTGCTTCCACATTGGGGTATCAATCACACCTGGTGCAATTGCATTCACACGAATACCGTGTGGCGCCATCGCTAATGCGGCAGATTGGGTGTAACTAATCACTGCGGCTTTGGTTGCACAATAATGCGCAACTAAGGCCTCTCCTCGGCGACCTGCTTGAGAAGATAAATTAATTACACTCCCTTTGACACCGCTATCGACCATATGTTGCAACACTTTTTGCATTACAAAAAATAAGCCTTTTACATTCACATTAAAAAGCTTGTCGTAGGCGGCCTCTGTGGAATCTAACAACTTTTCGAAAATAGCGATCCCGGCATTATTAAATAGCACATCGATCGCACCAAATCGAGCAATTGCAGTAGCAACCATCTCATCAATTTGTTGAAGGTTGGTAATATCTGTTGACACATATTGAACAGAACTAGGCGCTTTCTCAATGAGCGCAACCACCCCTTCGCTTGCTTGTGGGTGAATGTCCACGATGGTGCACTTAGCACCCTCGCGAACAAATGCCTCTGCTGTTGCCAATCCAATTCCACCACCTGCACCAGTTAGTACGGCATGTTTATTTTGCAACAGAGCAGAAGACATTTAAGCCCCTTTCAACCAAGTGTTTACTTTTTCACACGCACCACGGATAGACGCTTCTAGCTGAGCATTCCCCGCCAAGTCGCCCCACAAGATACGATCACGGCAGAATGCAGCAACTGGGTCTGCGTCAGCCACAATCGCTTTAGCTGCAACAGGGTCCATCCCCTGATCTTGATACACATAAGGCACCTGATCTTTTGCCCATGCTTGCAAGAAGGTTAGGAATAATGCAGGAAGTAATGCCACGCTATCAAACGAACGGCCAGCGGCTAAGCACTCACGGAAAGTTGGCGCAATAAAACCTGGAATCTTAGAAAAGCCATCCGCCGCTACGCGTTGATTCGTATCTTGAATGTATGGGTTACTAAAACGATCTAGCACGGTATCACGGTACTTACCCAAATCGATTGGGCTTGGCGACAAGCATGGAATCACATCGTCAGTCACATAATCATGGGCCATTTGACGGATTTCAGCATCCAAAGAACCTTCGTGGATGTAGCTATACCCTTTTAAAGTACCTGCCCAAGCAATACAACTATGGCTTGCATTTAAGATGCGAATCTTTGCTTCTTCATAAGGAAGCACAGACTCGACCATCTCAACCCCAACGTTTTCCCACGCAGGGCGACCATTAATGAAGTGTTCTTCAACCACCCACTGAATAAACTCTTCACCCATTACCGGACATGCATCATCGACACCGGTTGCCGCTTTTACACGGACAGCCACTTCAGGCAACGGACGTGGCGTAATACGGTCAACCATATCATTTGGGCAAGTGGTGTTTGCTTCTACCCAAGCCAATAAGTCCGTCTCACCTTTCAGCTGTAGAAACTCGACAAAACCAGCACGGAATCTTTCCCCGTTTGAACGCAAGTTATCGCAAGATAATAGCGTCACTTGGCCACTATTTTTCGCGACACGTGCTTTACAAATCGCAGTCAATGCACCGTAAATGGTCAGCAATGTACCTTGTTCCAAATCGCTGTTTAGATCGGCAAAGCTACGGTCTAACGTGTTTTTTGGTGTTAAGTAATAGCCAGCTTCTGTTACCGTGAAAGAGATAATGCGTGTTTCAGGACGCGAGCCCATCTCAATCACTTCGGTTAACTTTTCGTCCCAACCTACCACGTGACGAATCGAATTAATGGTTTGGTACTTACACTCACCCGCAGGAGAGATAGTCTCTAGCGTGTATTGGCCATTTTGGCTAGCCAAATGGTTCTGAACTGCTAGCATGTCAGGACGAATATTTCCGCCTGCCAACACCCAGCTATCATCACCACTATTAATCAGTTGTTGCAAATACACTGCTTGGTGCGCACGGTGAAAAGAACCTAGCCCCAAGTGGAACATAATGGATTGGCTCATTTAGTCACCCCACGTGCATGAGAAGCAATTTGTCCTTCTGAATCAAATACATGCATCCAGTCTTGTTCAAATTTCAGCCCAATCGTATCACCAGCATGAACCACACTCCGTCCAGACTGCTTAGACACCACCTGAACACCATGCGGTGTCGTCGCATAGACGAGCGACTCTGCACCAAGCGACTCAACAAAGTCCACAGTCGCAATTAACTGACCTTCGCCAGGGTTCGTTACAATGACATGCTCAGGGCGCACACCAATATGGCCACCTACGGCTTGCTTCGCTGCAGGCAAGGTATCTGCATAGCTGCCAAACTCAGCCACTGGCAACATATTCATTTGCGGCATACCGATAAACTGCGCCACAAATTTATTTTGTGGGCGGTCATATAGTTCTAGTGGCGTACCTACTTGTTCAATTGCCCCGTCACGTAGTACCACCACGCGATCCGCCATGGTCATCGCTTCCACCTGATCGTGCGTCACATAAATAGTGGTAGCACCTAGTTCACGGTGAAGCTTTGCAATTTCCACACGAGTTTGCACACGCAGCGCGGCATCTAGGTTGGATAACGGCTCATCGAACAAGAATACTTTTGGTGCACGGACAATCGCACGGCCAATTGCCACACGCTGACGCTGACCACCAGACAATGCACGTGGCGTACGCTCCAAGTAACGAGACAAGTTCAGAATTTCCGCCGCACGCTCTACTTTTTCTTTGATCACTTGCTTATCTACACCAGCCAGTTTCAAAGCAAAAGACATGTTCTCTGCAACAGTCATGTGTGGATAAAGCGCGTATGACTGGAACACCATTGCAAGGTCACGCTTTGAAGACGGTGCGTGTGTAATTTCGCGACCATCTAGCATTAATTGGCCGTTATCGATCTCTTCTAGACCGGCAATCAAGCGAAGTAGTGTCGATTTACCGCAGCCAGATGGGCCAACAAAAACGATGAACTCACCTTTTTCGATAGACAGATCAACACCTTTAATTGCGCGGTGCTCACCGAAAAATTTCTCAATACCTTTTAATTCTAAAAATGACATGATGTTGTATTCCTATTTAACCGCGCCAAAAGTCAAACCCTGCACCAGCTGTTTCTGGCAGAACCATCCGAACACAATGATCGGTGCAATCGCCATCAAGGAAGCGGCGGAAAGCTTGGCCCAGAATAGCCCTTCGGGACTAGAGTAAGAGGCAATCAAGGTTGCTAATGTCCCTGCATTGGCAGAGCTGAGGTTAAGTGACCAAAACGATTCATTCCAAGACAACACCAAACACAGTAGTGCGGTAGAAGCCAAACCACCCACGCCTAGCGGCAACACAACATGGCGGAATTCGGCAAATACACTGGCACCATCCATTCGGGCCGCTTCTAAGATTTCACGCGGAATATCCTTAAAGTACGAGTACAACATCCACACCATAATGGGCAGGTTTGACATGGTAAAGATAATCGTCAAACCCAGTTTGGTGTCTAGCAAACCATACTTTTGAAACACCACATACACAGGAATCAACACACCAACTGCTGGCATCATCTTGGTAGATAACATCCATACCAATAGATCTTTTGTCCGTTTAGTCTGGAAAAAAGCCATTGCGTAAGCAGCAGGAGCAGCGATCAACAACCCTA
Organism: Leeia speluncae; assembly: GCF_020564625.1. NCBI lineage: Bacteria > Pseudomonadati > Pseudomonadota > Betaproteobacteria > Neisseriales > Leeiaceae > Leeia > Leeia speluncae. The sequence goes on along the minus strand of NZ_JAJBZT010000004.1, from coordinate 59,276 downwards.
AGAGCGTAGAAAACACACTCGTTAAGATAGAGTTCTTTGCGTACAAGAGATAATCACTACGCTCTTGAACCTCAACAAAGTTCTCTAACGTTGGTGTAAAGAACAAATGTGGCGGCACAGAAATCGCCTGCAATTCTGTTTTGAATGCAGTCAAGCCGAGCCAAAAAATTGGGAAAAAGATCAGCAGAGCAACAATCCATGCTGCCGCAGTTCTTACCCAGAATAAAGGTTTAATCATTTCTGGCTCCTACTTTTCTAGGTTCTTACCGATGATGCGGATCAGGAAGATGGATGCAATATTTGCCAAGATCACCGCAAATAAGCCACCAGCTGATGCAACACCCACATCGAAGTTCATTAGACCCTGCACATAAATCATGAACGCAATGTTTGTACTTTCAAAACCAGGACCACCACCCGTTGTAGTGAAGATCTCGGCAAACACAGAAAGCAAGAAAATCATTTCGATCATAATTACCACCGCCACTGAACGAGACAAGTGAGGAAGGTACATATAGCGGAATTGTTGAACGTAGTTTGCGCCATCCATTCTTGCAGCTTCGAGCTGTTCACGATCCATCGACTGCAAAGAAGTAATGAAAATCAGGCAAGCAAATGGCAGCCACTGCCAAGAGACCATAATAATCACAGATAGCAAGGGGAAGCTTTCCAACCAGTTCACTGGTTGCAAGCCAAAGAAATGCCAGACATGCGCAAGCACCCCATAAATAGGGTTCATCATCATGTGCTTCCATAGCAGCGCATTCACTGCTGGCATCACAAAAAATGGGGAGATAAGTAAAATACGTACCAATGATTGGCCAGGGAATTTGTCATTCACCAATAAGGCAAGTGCGATGCCTAGTACCAGTGTAATGCCAATCACGGCACCAATTAAGATAAACGTATTCAATACCGCAGGCCAAAAACCTGGGTCTGTCACAAAGAAGTGATAGTTCATTAAACCAATGAACTCTTCTTCACCTGGTGACATTAAGTTATATCGAATAACGGAGAAATAAATACTCATCACCAATGGCACGATCATCCAGAGGAAGAGCGAGCCTACCGCGGGTGTGAGCAGTATACGTGCAGTCAGTTTTTTCATGGTGTGTCTACAAGGCTACTAGAACCGACTGCCCTAATTGCACAGTCGGCTCTATGGTTACTGAATCACCAAAGAAGGAGGGAGTAAAAGCCCTCCGTCACTGGATTACTTGTAGTAACCTGCTTTGGTCATTTCACGTTCAGCGGCTTGCTGAGACAATTCCAACGCTTTATCAACAGACACTTTACCTGCTAGTGCTGCAGACATTTGCTGACCAGTTGCAATACCAATTGCCTGGAACTCTGGAATTGAAGCAAATTGAACGCCTACGTATGGAGATTTAGGCAGTGTGCTGTCTTTCGGGTTTGCAGAGATAATTGCTGCTTTCTCTGCTTCTGCGAATTTAGCCACTTTTAGGAACTCTGCATTTGCGTAAGTTGACTTACGTGTACCAGTTGGCACACTTCCCCAACCTACTTCTTTACCCACCAAGTTCACGTACTCTTTAGAAGTAGCCCACTTGATGAATTTCTCAGCAGCATCTTTCTTGGTCGAACTTGCTGGAACAGCCAACGCCCAAGCCCACAACCAATTAGAACCTTTAGCGGTCACTTGAACTGGCGCAGAAGCAAACGCTACTTTGTCTGCCACTTTACTTTGCTTAGGATCGGTAATGAATGATGCAGCAATCGTTGCATCTACCCACATACCACATTTACCTTCGTTATAAAGTGCCAAGATTTCGTTAAAGCTGTTTGCTGAAGATCCTGGAGGACCGTATTTTTTCAGTAGATCAACATAGAAAGTAATCGCATCTTTCCATGGTTTGGTAGTCAACTGAGGCTTCCACTTCATATCGAACCACTGACCACCGTAAGAGTTTACTAGGGTAGTCAAGAAGGCCATGTTATCGCCCCAACCTGGCTTACCGCGTAAACAAATACCGTAAACGCCTTTTGCTGGGTCGTTAATTTTTGCTGCGATATCACGAATTTGTGTCCATGTTGGATGTGCTGGCATTTGCATACCTGCCTTTTGCACCAAATCAGAGCGGTACATCAACATAGAGCTTTCGCCGTAGAATGGTGCGGCATACAGTTTGCCATCTACAGACAAACCTTGGCGCATTGCTGGCAACATGTCATCGATATCGTACTTAGCGTCTGGTTTGATTTCTGCTAACCAGCCTTTTTTACCCCAGATTGGGGTTTCGTACATACCAATTGTCATCACGTCAAACTGGCCGCCTTTGGTTGCGATATCAGTAGTTACACGTTGACGTAAAGTACCTTCTTCCAAGGTAACCCATTTTAGTTTTACACCTGGGTTATCTTTTTCAAAGAATTTGCCTAGCTTTTGCATAGTAATCATGTGACCGTTGTTCACGGTCGCAACAACTAACTCTGTATCAGCGTGAGCGATACCAGCACATGCAGCAAGGCAAAAAAGGGCGGTGAGTTTCATTTTCACGGTACATCTCCTCTTATTGGACAGTATCGTCGACTTCGAATTGGTTTTATCGACAGGTGTAACTTTAGTCGTATTAAACTGATACTTTCGGTACTGTAAAAAACAAAATCAGTACTTTTTTGCGTATAAAAAACCACTTTTACGTGAAAGTATAACTTTAATGACAAAAAATATTGATTTGTATCGATACGTATATTATTGACAAACCGAAAAAACCAGTATTGCACCGCAACATAGTATCAACTCAGAAACGCCCTCCTTGGAACTATAGACAAGAAGTCTTATCATAGCGATATGAAAAAACTACTTATTTCTGCCCTCCTCATTCAGTCTGTTTTTCCAGCTAGTTATCTCACTAGCTATGCAGATAATTTGCCGGATTTGGGTGACTCGGCGCAGACGGTTCTCTCTAGACAGCAAGAGCAAGCCCTAGGGGACCAGATCATGAGCCAAATCCGAATGGCGAGTGATGTGATTGATGATGTAGAAGTAAGAGACTATCTAAACAGGCTGGGCAACCGCTTGGTCGCGGCGAGTCATGATCCGAGGCAGCGATTTGAGTTTTTCGTTGTCGATGATCCTACGCTTAACGCCTTCGCCATGCCTGGTGGTTATATTGGCGTGCATACAGGGCTTATCTTAACTGCGCAAAGCGAATCTGAACTCGCGGCCGTGTTAAGCCACGAAATTGCCCACGTCACACAAAGGCATCTGTCTCGGTCCCTCGAGAAAAATAAAAGCGTAATGCTGGCAGGTTTAGCTGTACTTGCAGCAGGCTTACTCGCCTCTCGTAGTAGCAGCGGTCAGGCAACAGAAGCTGCCATCGTAGGTTCTCAAGCCTTAGTCGCCCAAGGCCAACTAAACTTCACCAGAGAGCACGAATACGAAGCAGACCGCATTGGTATTCAAACACTTGCGGCCGCCGGTTTTGATCCGCATGCAATGACCACTTTCTTTGGCCGAATGGAAAAAGGAAGCCGCTTATATAACAGTAATGCCCCAGAATATCTTCGCACCCACCCACTAGATAGCGCCCGTATCGCAGAATCGCAAAACCGAACGAACAACGCGCCTTACAAGCAAGTGGTGGATAGTGCGGAATATAATATTGTGCGAGAGAAACTACGTGCAATGGATGGTTCTGCGGCTGAAAAAATTCGCTTCTTTGAAAGCGCAATCAGAGAAAAACGGGTGAATTTAGAAGCAGCCAGCTACTATGGCCTTGCCTTCGCTTACCTCCGAGACAACCAATTCGACAAAGCGCATCAAGCAGTTGACTCGGCTAGAAAGACGCTAAAGTCGCCTCTCTTAGAGTCTTTAGATGCAAAAATACTCTTAGCAGCAAACAAGCCCGCAGAAGCCGTAAAAGTATACAAAGCCGCTTTAGCGCAAACACCGAATCATTACGGCTTGTCTTACGGTTATATTCAACTGCTACTCGCCCAGCATCAAACACAGGATGCCATCAAGCAAATTCAGCAACAGATTAAACAACGCGAAGATAATGCCGCTTTCTATGCCTTATTAGCGGAAGCGTATTCGCAGCAAGGAAAAACCACTGAGCAACAACAAGCACAGGCCGAGTTTTATTACCGCCAAGGACAAGTTGAAGAGGCCATCGTGCAATTACAGATGGCAGTAAGAAACAAACAAAATGATTTTTATCTTCAGTCAACACTTGAAGCTAGACTTAAATCACTACAAGCAGAACGTGATTTAGTGGATAAAAAAGGCAATCAATAAGCTAGCGACGTCAAGCATTTACAGGTTGGCATACAGGGCATTGTGGGTCTACCCCATAAGCCAATGTCTGCCATTTTCCCGATAGTACATCGACCATTTGCAACCGCCCAACCAACGGGTCACCAAATTCACCAATCAGTTTCAAAGCTTCCAGCGCCTGCATGGCCCCAACCACCCCAACCAAAGGTGATAACACGCCAAATGTAGCGCAATTTTGCCCTCCGGCATTCCCTTCCGCCGGAAATAAGCAATGATAGCAAGGTGTTTTGGCTTGCCTGAAATCAAATACCGTTATCTGACCAGAAAAAGAAATGGCCGCGCCAGAAACCAGTGGTTTTTTATGACGGAAACAAACCCGATTTAATGCATGACGCGTGACAAAGTTATCCGAACAATCTAGCACGACATCTGCCGCCGCAACCAAATCCTGCATTTGCGCTTCATCAAGACGATGCGGGTAAATATCAACCCGTGAGATCGCATTAAAATAGGCTAGCGTATCACGTGCAGATTCGGCCTTGTTCTGGCCAATTGCCGTTTGCGTGTGTATGACTTGGCGCTGCAAATTGGTCATATCCACATCATCACCATCGGCTAAGGATAATTTACCAACCCCGGCAGCAGCCAAATACAAAGCGGCAGGAGAGCCAAGCCCGCCCATACCAACAATTAAAACATGACTATCAAGGATTTTTTGCTGACCTTCAATGCCAATTTCATCTAGCAAAATATGGCGGGAAAATCGCAATAATGCATCATCATCCAAAACCAGAAACCCCAAACCTAAAGTGAAATACTAATTGTTTTCAGGCTCATTTAGCCCAAGACGTTCCATTCGGTAGCGCATTGCCCGGAAGGTGATGCCTAATAACTTTGCTGCAGCGGTGCGATTAAAACGTGTTTTTTGCAACGCTTCTAAAATTGCCTCTTTCTCAACACGATCTAAATAATCTTGTAGCGGCCATTTATCACCAAAGAAAGAACTATTATCTTCTCCGATACTTTCCTGACTTGGCGTCAACTGCAAGTCTTCTGCTTCTATCTGTTTACCATCGCATAGTGCTAGCGCACGCTCAAGCACATTTTCTAGCTCCCGAACATTGCCTGGAAAATCATACTTTAATAAGGCCGTTTTAGCAGAAGCACTAAGCAGAGGAACACCAGAAGGATAACCATCAGCTAGACGATGAAGAATGGTCTCTGTGATTGAGAACACATCATCACGCATTTCTCGAAGTGATGGCATCCGAATAGAAATCACGTTTAGACGATAGAATAAATCTTGCCGAAATCGACCTTCTTCGACACAGTTCGCTAAATTTTGGTGCGTTGCAGAGATCACACGGACATCAACAGGTAATTCTTGCGTCATCCCTAACGGCCGTACTTTTTTCTCTTGAATAACGCGCAATAACTTCACCTGCATGGCTAATGGCAAATCTGCCACTTCATCCAAGAAAATGGTACCGCCATTGGCGGCCTGAAAAAAACCCTCACGATCCTCTGTCGCACCGGTAAACGCCCCTTTTTTATAACCAAAAAACTCACTTTCCATTAAGTTTTCTGGAATCGCGCCACAGTTAACCGCCACAAAGGGTTGGTTACTTCTTGCAGACAAACAATGAATCATGCGGGCCGCACGCTCTTTGCCGCTACCGGATTCTCCTGTGATATAAACCGGCGCAAGGCTTTTTGATACGCGTTCAATTAATTGCTTTGCTTGCGCAATGGCTGGCGAGTTACCCAACAGGGTCGTAGAAACGGGGTTGCTCGAACAAGTTTTAGACGTAGAGACCGTTTTCACCGCATCTACATTGAGCGCAGACTTAATTAACGTTCGCAAATGCTCTAATGAAACCGGCTTAGACAAATAATCAAACGCGCCCGCTTTTAATGCAGCTACCGCATTGTCTGCACTGCCAAAAGCGGTAATGACGGCAATGGGCACATCTAAGCCTTTTTTTTGGATATGTTCAACCACCTGCAAACCTTCACCATCAGGCAATCGCATATCGGTTAAACACAAATGAAACTGTTTTGTCGCCAAGGCAGATAAAGCCTCCGCTACAGTAGATGCTTTCGTTACCTCGACCCCCATTCGTAATAAGGTTAAGTCGAGTAACTCCAGCAAATCTGGTTCATCATCAATAATTAGCGCTTGATACGTCGTTTTATTCTTAGTCATTTCTATATGATCAATTCAATTTACCGGAGATCTGGAAAATTGCTCCCGCCAAATCATCGATGTAATGAAGTGTTGCACCATTTGCACTAGATAATTCTCTAGCGATATATAAGCCAAGCCCAGTCCCTGTCGACTGAGTCGTAAAAAATGGCTCAAATAATTGTACTTGCAGCTCAGCAGGAATCGGTGGCCCGTCATTAAACACGCGAACCTGCCATTCGTCATCTTGCGCAGACAATGAAATAGCGATGCTGCCAGGCATTTGCGCACAATAGCGCACCGCATTTCTACACAAATTCCATAAAATCTGATTTAAATGCGCGCGATCAAACGGTACTTCAAGGCTGTCCGACTGTAAATCTAATTTCAGCCACTCGCTAGGTAATCGCTCAACCGAAATGAAATCATTAACAAATTCTTGCAAAAACAAGGGTAAATCTAACTTTTCCGAATTCAGCCGATCGCGTTTATTTAGCTGCAGCACGTCTTGTACAATTCGGTCTAAGCGGTTTGCATTATCGCGGATAATCTTTAATAAACGACGTTGAATTTGATCTTCCGCATCTTCATCCATCAAATCTGCGGCATGCGTAATTGCTGATAAAGGGTTTCGAATTTCGTGGGCAATGTTCGCCGTAAGCCTACCTAAAGACGCCAACTTAAGTTGTTGGGCAAGATGCTGTTCTGCGCGAGAGTCTTGCACATAAATAACTGCCCCTGCTTGCCTCGCCTGCTCGATTGGTTTGATATGCAATGTTACGGCATGTTCAGTGCCTGGCACCTGAATTGTCACATCAGCAGGCCCATACTCAACCCACCGAACCATTGCCTGATAGACAAAAGGCCATTCACTTAATGGTCTATTCTCTAACTCGCCATCCATATTCAGCAGTGATTGAGCCTGCTGGTTATAATGCCGAATTCGGGCATGCTGATCGATCACGAGTACGCCATCTTGCATATCACGTATCACCAGCCGATTCACCTCTTCTTGCTTCGCTAAATCGACACCTCTGGCCTCCGCTAGCAATTCATTTTCTTTTGCGTAACCTGCTAGGCGATGGGCTAACCACGCAATCGCAAAATACGCTAAAGCGATAAAGCCAGCCAATGGTAAGTTGGCATGCATCATCGAGCGAGAGGTCACTCCTACCGCCAACTCTGCGATCAATAACAGCACAGCGGCCACTGCCGAATGAAACATGGTCATCCGGCCGCGACTTAGCAGGCCAGCGGCAGCCAAGTAAGGCAGCAATAAAAGAGGGAGGCCTGCTTTCGCTCCACCACTAAAAAACCCAAGCAATACAATAAAGAAGATATCGCCCACAATCTGTATAGTCATCAGCGATTCGAAATGGAATCGTCGATGTCTTGCGCTAATACCCGCCAATAAGGCAAAAACAGCATAGCCAAGTAAAGTTCGAGTAATCGCAGGAGATAGAACGAAAAGACTTTGCGTTGCAGGCATCAGCCATTTCAGCACCAAAGGCAAAAAGGCTAAAGCCACAATCACTAACAGGCGGTAAACAGAAAAGTACTGAAGGGATCGCCAACGATCTTGGTTAGGAGAAGAAAGAGAACCGAAAAGCATTATGAATGTCGGTCAGGACGATGGCTTTCACAATAAAAAGCCCCTTTAGACATTAATGCCTCTTCCCTTGGCATATAAACACCGCATACGGAACAACGTACAGTATCTGCAGCATCATTGACCGAGGTATAGTGCTTTTCAGGCGGTGCCTTTTTTGACATCGCTACGCGACGCAGTATCCAATAGGCTAATAAGGCTATAATCGCAAAAAATATTAAACGCCCCATCTATTCATCCTTTTATCTCGACAAGCAAACATCAGGTTTGCAGTTAGCCAATAGAGGCTATTTTCATTTTTGCAGCAGCCGGATTTTTCGCAATATAGCGCTTAATACCCGTTAGAATTGCTTTTGCCATTTTATCTTGATAGGCATCATCTAACAGTTTTGATTCCTCTTCCGGGTTAGAGATAAAAGCGGTTTCGACTAAAATCGATGGGATATCAGGTGCTTTTAGCACTGCAAAACTCGCCTGCTCGACATCCCCTTTGTGCAAGCGATTAATGCCACCAATCTCGGATAATACTGTCTTCCCTAGTTTTAGAGAGTCACTAATGGTTGCCGTTTGGGTTAAATCAAACAAGGTGCGCTTCAGGTATGGGTCACCACCACCAACACTCACCCCACCAACCTTATCCGCATCGTTTTCTTTCTTTGCCAACCATTTAGCGGCGGTAGAAGATGCGCCGCCTTCAGATAAGGCAAACACTGACGAGCCTCTAGCAGACGGGGTAAGGAAAGCATCTGCATGAATGGAAATAAACAAGTCCGCGTTAATCTTACGCGCTTTTTTGACACGATCAGCGAGCGGAACAAAGAAATCCGCATCCCTAGTCATCGAGGCGCGCATATTTGGCTGCTCATTAATTAACTGCCGTAAACGCTTACCAATCGCCAAGGTAATTGCTTTTTCATGTGTCCCTTTACTGCCAATCGCACCCGGATCTTCGCCACCATGTCCTGGATCGATCATCACAGTAAAGACAGCACCCTTAGGTAAATTCACATCCGAGGAGTCAGGTTGACGAGCAGTATCTTTTTGTTTTGAGATCGACTTATCTTCGACCACTGTTTCAGCTGCCGCCTCGTCCTTTTGCTTGTCTTTTAACAGCGCCAATAATGGATCAGCAGGATTTTCTGGATATAAGTCGACAACCAAGCGGTTTGCATATTCACCAATTGGCTTTAAGCGGAACACTTGGGGTTTTATTGCAACTTTCAGCTCAAACACAAGCCGAACGGTCCCGGGTTTATTTTTACCGGCTCTTAACAGTTTAATATAAGGGTCACCATCACTGACTTTGCCAGCTAGCTGGGACAATGGACCCGCCAAATCCACGCCATCAATATCTAACACCAAGCGCTCAGGATCTTTTACGGTAAACGAACGATACTCAAGCTGGGCACTAGACTCTAAGGTAACACGAGTATAGTCACCAGCAGGCCACACACGAACAGAAAGCACAACTGGCAAATCGTTATCTGCATTAGCCGGGCGTAGCGAAATCAACATCGCTGCACCGGCAATTTGCAAAAAGCGACGACGATTCGCTACTTGTGAAAGCGTATCGGTCAGATTGGAGTTTCTAAAGCGTTTAAACATGCTAGACCTGCCTTGCTAAACGAGCGAACGGAACAACGTCGCCCTTCAGCTTCCCAAGAAAGAGAAATTGCCAAATCTGGTGGAGGCAATGAGCCCTGCGCCTTTTCTGGCCATTCGATGAGACAGATGCTGTTGGAATGGAAGCATTCTCTAAAGCCGCTTGCCTCCCATTCATCAGGATCTTCAAATCTATAAAAATCAAAGTGATACAAGTATAAGTTAGAAATAACATAAGGTTCAACCAATGTGTAGGTTGGACTCTTAATTCTGCCTAAAACACCCATTGATCGTAGCAAAGCACGTGTTAGTGTTGTTTTTCCCGCACCTAAATCTCCAGATAAGGTAACCACCGTCCCCGGCTTGATCAACTCAGCCAGCTTTGCGCCCAAATGAATCGTCGAATCTTCATTGGGCAAAAAAACATCCTTCACGGTATGATATGCGTCATGAGTCATTCCGCTTCACAATCCTCTCTATCAACTGAATTACTATCTGATCTTGTCAGACAGTTAAAGACAACCGCCAATACACTTGGTTTCAGCGAAGTGGGTATTACTGATACCGACTTATCGGCAGAAGAACCCCGCTTCTTGAATTGGCTTGCTCAGGGCTATCATGGTGAAATGGCCTATATGGAAAGGCATGGCCTATTACGTGCAAGACCACATGAACTTCACGCCGGCACGGTTAGAGTCATCAGCGTCAAATTACCCTATTTACAAGAAACACCAAGTGAGAGCATCCCTCTATTAAATACACCTAACAAAGCTTACATCTCTCGCTACGCGCTAGGTCGAGACTACCACAAAGTGGTTAAGCAAAAATTAGAGCAACTGGCAAAATCGCTCAATCACGCTTTACAAGAAAATGGGTTTCCCCATCAATATCGAGTCTTCACCGATAGCGCCCCACTGATGGAAGTAGCGCTGGCATCTAAGGCTGGCATTGGGTGGAAAGGCAAGCACACACTATTAATTCATCGGCAAGAAGGGTCCTATTTCTTTCTTGGAGAAATCCTCACCAATTTACCCCTGCCGGTGGATGCCCCCATTCAAAATCATTGTGGCAAATGCACACAATGTATTTCAATTTGCCCAACACAAGCGATTGTCGCACCGTATGAGGTCGATGCAAGAAGATGCATCTCCTATTTAACCATTGAGTATAGTGGCAGCATCCCCGCTGAACTCAGGCCGCTAATGGGAAATCGGATTTACGGATGCGATGATTGCCAACTTTTTTGCCCATGGAATCGTTTTGCAAAACTCAGTGATGTGAAGGACTTTGCTATTCGGCATCAACTGGAAAATCAGACATTACTCCAACTGTTTAGTTGGACTGAAGACGCATTCCTAAACAAAATGGCTGGTAGTGCCATTTATCGGATTGGTTACCATCAATGGCTAAGGAACATTGCGATTGCGATTGGCAATGCGCCTTTTCATCCAGACAATCTGGCCGCACTATCAAGTCGATTGGATATTGAAAACGAAATCGTTCGAGAGCACATTGAATGGGCCATCAGCGAGCAGCAGAAAAATAGCGCCGGGCAAACCTCGTCACCCACTGTAAAAGTCCACCCCAAATGAACGGGGCGAACTTTGATGCGCAAGAAACTCAGTTACTGTTGCTGCTTCAGAAAATCATTCATCGCTTTGCGAGCCGCATCCACTTCCGCATCCTGCGTTCCCGCTTTATTTGCTGTTTTCGATTTATCTGATTTTGCATCGGAAGTAGCAACATCACTGCCAGCCGAATGAGTAGCATTGGCGTTTGCGTCTTGCGCTGTGTTGGTTTCTGGAGATGCCGCCGCATCGCCACCATCGGCAGAAGCAGGCTCCTCGGTTTTCGCTGCAGGAATATTACCAAGCTGATAAATAATTTTGCGATTTCCGATACTTGGCATTTGATCTGCTCCAGGCGCTAATGCCCCCGCCTGTACCACCGCACCATTTGCAACAGAAAGATCAACACTAGCAGCTACTTCAGCAGCAGAAGCAGGTTTTTCCCCTCCGCTAATCTGAACAATCAAGAAGACACCAACGATCCCAACAACAGCGGCGACTCCAGTGATTTTTAGCCATTTCCTTAGGTCTCGCTCCGACCAACGACCAAATACCAACCGCTCATGTTCATCTTCAGCTGTCTTCACCTTGGAAAAGAGCTCATCTTTAGCATCCGCATATATAGCCGGAGACGGCTCACCTCGTAGATTGATGCTTGGCTCAATCCGGTCATCCTCCAATGGAACAAAAGAGGGAGACATATGTGGGGTTTGAAATGCTGCGCCACATTTTGTACAGAACTTTGCTTTATTTGCACATGATGTGCCACAACCATCACAAACTAACACTGCACTATCCGCGCTCTTCCCGCATTGATCACAAAATTTCTGCCCAATTGAAATGGACGAATGACACTCAGAACAATGCAACATAACTAATCGCTCCAACCACTAACTACAATAACTAGTTGATTTCATCTTATGAAAAAACCTCGCAGGCATTACCAGCGAGGTTTTTTCACTACGTATCAGGATTGGTTAGCTTAACTTACCGTGACACTGTTTATACTTTTTACCAGATCCGCAAGGGCATGGATCATTACGGCCAATACGTTCACCTGCGTTTGCCAATGCCTGAGCAGTTTCTGCATTATCTTCGGCTAATGCCTCATCGTAATCCGCATGATGATAATGCACATTATCCACATCATCAGACTCAAGCATATGTTCAGCAGCAGATTCTACCTCTTCTGCGCTGCTTACTTGAACCGTTACCAACACACGAGTCACTTCTTCTTTAATGCCGTCTAGCATCATAGAGAACAACTCAAATGCTTCACGCTTGTATTCCTGTTTCGGGTTCTTTTGCGCATAACCACGTAGGTGAATACCTTGGCGCAAATGATCCAACGCAGCCAAATGTTCGCGCCAGCGCTGATCAATCACTTGCAACATCACGCTACGCTCAAACTGTTGCATAGATTCAAGACCTACCAAGTCAATTTTTGCGCCGTACTGGGCATTTGCAATTTCAACAATCTTATTTGCAATGCTTTCTGGATCAATCGACTCATCCGCCTTAATCCATTCACGTACAGGTGCTTGAATCAGGTATTCACTAGCTAATACGCGCTCTAACTCTTCAACTTCCCATAGTTCTTCTAAAGACTCTGCAGGAATATAGCGATATGAAATTTGCGAAATCACATCTTCGCGCATCGCGGTGATCGTTTCCGAAATATTCGCTGCTTCAAGTAATTCGTTACGCTGAGAGTAGATAACCTTACGCTGATCATTGGAAACATCATCATATTCCAACAACTGTTTACGCATGTCGAAGTTACGTGCCTCTACCTTACGCTGAGCGCCTTCCAATGCACGGGTAACCATTTTCTCTTCAATTGGTTCACCCTCTGGCATTTTTAAGAATTGCATAATTTTTGCAATGCGATCACCTGCAAAAATTCGCATCAACGGATCTTCTAAGCTTAGATAGAAACGTGACGAGCCTGGGTCACCTTGACGACCTGCACGACCACGTAGCTGATTATCAACACGGCGAGACTCATGACGCTCCGTACCAATAATATGCAAACCACCGGCTGCTAATACCTGATCATGCAACTCTTTCCAAGCGGCTTTCATTTGCGCCAGTTTGGTCTCTTTTTCAGCATCAGATAAAGACTCATCAGCACGTACAGCTTCTAGCTCTTTCTCAATATTACCACCGAGTACAATATCCGTACCACGACCAGCCATGTTCGTCGCGATCGTTACCGCAGCAGGCATACCTGCTTGCGCAATAATATCGGCTTCTCTTGCATGCTGTTTTGCGTTCAATACATTATGCGGAACGCCTGCTTTTTCTAGGAACGCAGATAGCAACTCAGAGCTTTCAATCGAAGTCGTTCCAACAAGCACAGGTTGTTTGCGTTCAATACAACCCTGAATGTCTTTAATAATTGCTTGCTGTTTTTCCGCTTCTGTACGAAATACCTGATCAAGGTAATCTTTACGCTGAATCGCATTATTTGTTGGGATAACGACGGTCTCAAGACCATAAATTTGCTGGAACTCAAACGCTTCCGTATCCGCAGTACCTGTCATGCCAGACAGTTTATTGTAAAGGCGGAAATAGTTCTGGAAAGTAATGGATGCCAAGGTTTGGCTTTCGCGCTGGATAGGCACCCCTTCTTTTGCCTCAACCGATTGGTGAATACCATCAGACCAACGGCGTCCAGACATAAGACGTCCGGTAAACTCATCCACAATCACAATCTCGCCATTCTGAACCACATAGTGCTGATCTTTGTGATAGAGGTGATGTGCTTTTAACCCTGCATTGACAAGATGCATTAAGGTAATGTTGCTCGCCTCGTAAAGGCTTCTACCTGCTGCAAGTAGTCCGCGCTCGACCAACAATGTCTCAACATGCTCATGACCTTGTTCAGACATCAAGATGGAATGGGCTTTTTCATCCACCCAGAAATCACCTTCGCCTTCTTCTGTTTCTTGGCGAATCAGGTGCGGAATCAACTCATTGATTCGGTGATACATTTCAGTATTGTCGTCTGCTTGACCTGAAATGATGAGAGGGGTACGCGCCTCATCGATAAGAATGGAATCCACCTCATCGACAATCGCAAAATTGAGTACACGCTGCACTCGCTCATCTGGCGAATGCTTCATGTTGTCACGAAGATAATCAAAACCGTACTCGTTATTCGTACCGTATGTAATATCTGCAGCATATGCTTGCTGCTTTTCCTCGTGGCCCATATAGCTTAAGTTAACGCCAACAGACAATCCAAGGAAATTATATAGCTTGCCCATCCATGCAGCATCACGGCTTGCCAAGTAGTCGTTTACCGTAACGACATGCACGCCCTTACCAGACAGTGCATTTAGGTAAGCGGCCGATGTTGCAACCAGTGTTTTACCTTCACCAGTACGCATCTCAGGGATATTGCCGAAGTGAAGTACCATGCCACCAATTAACTGTACATCGAAGTGGCGCATGCCCAATGCACGCTTTGCCCCTTCTCGGCAAACAGCAAACGCTTCAGGCAAAATGGAATCTAATGAAGCACCATTTGCTACTTGCTGCTTAAATGCAGCGGTCTTCCCTCTTAACTCATCATCCGACAAAGAGGAGATAGATGGCTCTAATGCATTTATCTGCCTAACAATTTGCGAATATTGTTTGATTAAACGGTCGTTACGACTACCAAAAACTTTTTTAAGAAGGGAAGAAATCATGGGTATCAGTTACTCTGAGGCGCTTGTTGGTATTAGTTATAATGCAAATATGCACTGTATATATATTCAGTGACTGATGAAGTTACTATTCGTTAAAATAAAATGGCGTCTCACTTTAACTGCTTGCGTTCATCACTGCAATGCTGTTAGCGTGTTTCTCCATTTTTTTGGTACAAACGCCAATCGTTAGTCATCATTTACGTTGTGCATTGTATAAGATATGGGCATGAAAAAAAATTACAAGTTCCATAAAGATTTTGTTATCTCTTGTACTTTTGATAACTCTTCACCTAGATGATGCAATCAATTATATAAAATGAAGTCACCACTCTCTTATTCTAAAGGTCAACTAGAGCTGTCTAGGTTAATGACCGCAAGCCAATATCTACTGGCATGGCAAAAGCTACTGAATCAATTTTTACCCTCAGTTCTACAAGGGCATGCATTTGTAATGAAAATTGAAAATGGCGTGATGCACATTGCGGTTCCAAATGGCGCATTTGCCACACGGTTAAGACAATACAGTCCGACTTTATTAAAACTATTGAATCAACCGAGAAACGACTTCCAACTAGGAGACGGTCGGTTAGTAGATTTATCTGTTAGCGTACGACAGATCGAACCACACCAACGTAGAAAAGAAGAGAAAAAAGGGATCTCACGTAAAGCACTTACTGCTTTTACGAATACTGCAGCCGAACTACCCAATGGCAGCCCGCTACAAACTGCTTTACTAAGGTTAATTAAGCATCACAAATCTTAATAAGTAGTCCTTAAAGGTACGTTCCCAACACCGATTAGGGTGTAGGTTTTGTTGTATTCACACGGTGAAAAGAGTTAGGCGCATCTTCAGGCTTAGAAAAACTCACTACTTCATAGTTAGCAGGGTCTTCTAACATTTTCCGTAGTAACTGATTGTTTAACGCATGCCCTGACTTATATCCACGAAATTCACCAATTAACTGATGGCCAAGTAGATATAAATCACCGATTGCATCTAAGACTTTATGACGAACAAACTCGTCATCAAATCTTAGTCCCTCACTATTTAGCACTCGCTGCTCATCTAACACAACAGCATTATCCAAGTTCCCACCTAGGGCAAGTCCTTGGCTTCGCATCCACTCTACTTCATGCATAAAGCCAAACGTTCGGGCGCGGCTGACTTCATCAATGAAAGAAGTGTTAGCAAAATCGATGACTACGGTTTGATCTGACTTTGAGATTGCGGGGTGGGTAAACTCAATGGTCAGAGAGACTTTATAGCCATCATGCGGAAGCAGCTCAACCCATTTATCACCAACTTCAAAGCGAACGGGTTTCAATACTCGAACAAACTGCTTCTCTGTAGGCTGTTCAACAATACCAGCCTGTTGCATTAAATAGATAAATGGGGCTGCAGAGCCATCCATTAGCGGCACCTCTTGGGCGGAGAGTGTCACCAATAAATTGTCGATCCCAAAGCCGGCAAGGGCAGACATTAAATGCTCTACCGTACCAACACGTACATCGCCATCCACCAGCGTCGAAGATAACCTTGTATCGTTCACGAACTCGGGCTTCGCTGCAATACAAGGCATACCGGGCATATCGATACGCTGGAAAACAATCCCGTGATTCACAGGCGCTGGGAGCAGTTGCAAATCGACTTTACAGCCGGAATGCAAACCGACGCCGGTTGCTTTCACTGGTTTTTTTAATGTACGTTGTTTAATCATCTTTGTTTTACCTACTTAGTAACCCATATTGTATCAACCAGCCGGGGGACTAGTGATGGGTTATTTCTATGAAGGTGATCAACATTGCCTAAACAACCCCTACTTATCTATTCAAATACGAACTACTTTTAGTCTGCTTGACGACGCAAGAACGCAGGAATATCTAGTGTATCTAGCGTACTTGCACTAGCAGACTCAGCGGTATTGCGGCTTGAGAAACGATTGCCACGCATGACCGCAGGTTTGTCTAACGCATCATAATCAACTTCCATACCGTAGTTATCGGTACCGGTTTTGATTAATTTCATTGGTTGTTGCTCTTTGCGAGCACTTGCCATGCCTAGACCTGTTGCAACTAATGTCACACGCAGTTCATCTGCCATGTTTTCATCAATTACATTACCGTAAATGATTTCTGCTTCTTCAGAAGCGTAGCTTCTGATGACTTCCATCACTTCATTCATTTCTCTCATCTTAAATGAGCTAGAAGCAGTAATGTTAACGACGATACCACGTGCGCCATGTAGATCTACATTGTCTAGCAATGGGCTAGCAACCGCTTGTTCAGCCGCTAGACGAGCACGATCCACGCCAGAAGCAACGGCAGAACCCATCATTGCCATACCCATTTCAGACATAATGGTTGTCACGTCAGCAAAGTCAACGTTCACTAGACCAGGGCAGTTAATGATTTCGGCGATACCAGCAACAGCGCCGTGCAAGACATCATTTGCTGCACTGTATGCATCTTGCACAGAAACATCATCACCCATCACTTGCATTAGCTTGTCGTTAGGGATCACGATTAATGAGTCTACGTGCTTCTGCAGTTCTTCAATACCAGCAGAAGCGGCACGTTGACGCTTTCCTTCATAGCTGAAAGGACGGGTAACGACAGCAACCGTTAAAATACCCATTTCTTTTGCTACTTCAGCAACCACTGGTGCTGCACCAGTTCCGGTTCCACCGCCCATACCAGCGGTGATAAATAGCATGTTGGCACCACGGATTGACTCAGCGATACGCTCACGGTCTTCTTCTGCAGCTGCACGGCCGATTTCAGGCTTTGCACCAGCACCTAGACCTTTAGTCAGGGTCACCCCTAGCTGTAATTGTTCGTGCGCTGAACTGCGTTTTAGCGCTTGAACGTCTGTATTCGCACAAATGAAATCAACGCCTTGCACACCTGCGCCGATCATATGTTCGATGGCATTGCCCCCGCAACCGCCAACGCCGATCACCTTAATGACGGCGGCCGGTTTTGCTTCTTCCATCAACTCAAACATGAGTCAGTCTCCTTGTTGCCCGAGTAAAACAAACATTTTATCCCAACTGCATCATACAGAGGGAGCCCAATTTGCTTCTAAACCGCTAAAAACCTAGCATTTCGATAAATATTTATCATCAAAATGCTACTTTCAAATGGTTTAGAAACGAAAACCTTAAAAATTGCCCTGAAACCAGCTTTTCATACGATCAAACAATTGACCGAAAGAAGCACCTTGCATCCGTTGAATTTGGTGTCTTTGGCTTTGTTGCTTACCAAACATCAGCAATCCCACGCCTGTTGAGTAGCGTGGATTTCTCACTACCTCAGCAAAACCAAGTACGTTATGCGGAACCCCCAATCGCACAGGCATATGGAACACTTCTTCACCAAGCTCAACCATGCCAGGCATCAAACTAGATCCACCAGTAATCACGATGCCTGATGATAGTAAGTCTTCAAATCCACTGCGGCGAAGCTCTGCTTGAACTAAGGTATATAGTTCTTCTACGCGAGGCTCAATCACTTCTGCTAGGGTCGCACGAGACAGCTGTCTAGAGCCTCTCTCGCCAACACCAGGCACTTCTACCATTTGGTTCGCATCTGCCAACGTTCTCAATGCACAGCCATGTGCAATTTTGATATCTTCGGCTTCTTTGGTTGGTGTTCTTAATGCCATTGCGATGTCACTAGTGATCTGATCGCCCGCAATCGGAATCACTGCTGTATGACGAATAGCACCTTCAGTAAACACTGCAATATCAGTGGTTCCACCACCGATATCTACTAAACAAACACCAAGGTCTTTTTCATCTTCTGACAAAACAGCATGTGCAGAAGCCAGCGGCTGCAAAATCAAGTCGGCAACTTCTAGCCCGCATCTGCGCACGCATTTCATAATGTTTTGTGCAGCACTAACCGCACCAGTCACAATATGAACTTTGACTTCCAGACGCACCCCACTCATACCGAGCGGCTCTTTCACATCTTCTTGTCCATCAATGATGAACTCCTGCTCTAGGATATGAAGAATTTGCTGATCGGTTGGGATGCTAACAGCGCGAGCGGTTTCAATCACTCGATCCATATCACGCTGACTCACTTCTTTATCTTGAATCGCAACCATGCCATGAGAGTTAAAACTCTTAATATGGCTACCTGCAATACCGGTATAAACCTCACGGATTTTGCAGTCTGCCATCAACTCAGCCTCTTCAAGCGCGCGTTGAATAGCAGTAACAGTTGACTCAATATTCACCACCACCCCTTTTTTCAAACCTCTTGAAGGGTGTGTGCCCATGCCAATAATTTCTAATTGGCCATCAACTTTTAACTCCGCCACGATAGCCACAATTTTACTTGTGCCAATATCGAGACCCACGATTAGGTTTTTGCTATCCTTGCTCACCCTGAATTACTCCTGCATTAAGCTTTTTTGCTAACAGCAACTTGCCCTTGCTGCTTACCTGTCTTTGTTGGTTTAGCAGAGGCGCCACCTTCCCTTTTGGGGGCTTCAGGTTGGTTTTGCTTTTGCTGACCGTTTAAATTCTTTTGTTTTTGTTTCTCATTACCTGCCGGCACCACTGGAACACCGGCTTTTGTTTGGCCCGGTTTTGCAGGCGCAATCGCAGCTGCTAATGCTGCTGTTGGTAACTTAATCGCTAGTCCATTTGCGTAACGCAAATCTACGTACTGAATGCCTGCTCGTCCCGCTAAAGATTTATCATAAACACTGACAAAGCGATGCAAACGTTCATCGACATCATCTCGCCCTAGCACTAGCAACATGCCATTTGATAAAGTCACACGCCAAGCCCGGCGTGCCGACATTTCTAATTTAACTGGCACTAATTTTTTGACTTTTAATAACGAGCTAAACTTTTGAAATGCTTGTGCAATTTCATGGCTTGTACCTTCTGGCCCGACAAAAATAGGTAGTTCTTCATCTGTCGTTGCATCAAATACTTCACCTGACGTATTTACTAATGCGGTATCGCCCCATCTAGCAATCGCTTTGTGCTCTTCAATTTGTACTTGCAACATTCCTGGCCAACGACGGCGAACATTGACTTGTCTAACCCAAGGCAACTTTTCAAATGATTGACGGGTAGAATCAATCCCTAAAGTAAAAAAGCTGCCACTGATCGAATGTTTAGCAATGTATTGAACCTGCTCACGGCTGATATGGGCCAACTTTCCTTCCACGCGAATTTCTTTTAGTGGGAACATACCTGAGTTCACCACTAAAAAAATTCCGGTGTAGAGAATGGCTAATGTCACTAAACCATAGAGCAAATTTGATAAGGCATTTAACGCCTGTGGTTTATCCCACATATGCGATATCTCCAGCCCAATCAAGCAATACGTCAAACATTAACCATTACCTTCTAAGGTGGTTTCTAAGATACGAACAACCACATCCTCATAGGCAATTCCAAGTTGCTTTGCTGCCATTGGGAACAAACTATGCGATGTCATGCCTGGCGCGGTATTGGCCTCTAATAAATAGGCTTTACCCGCTTCATCCATTAAAAAGTCAACACGTCCCCAGCTTTTTCCACCAATCGCCCAGAATGCTTTCTTCACTAGTGCAGCAATTTCTGCCTCTTGGCTTTCAGACAATCCGCATGGGCAACGATAAACCGTGTCATCACGAAAGTACTTTGCTTCGTAGTCGTAAAACTCTGTTGCTGGCTCAATTTTCACAAATGGCAGCACGGTATCGCCAAGCACACTTGCTGTATATTCCCCGCCGCCAATAAATTGCTCAGCAATCACCACTCGGTCATATTTTTTGGCTGCTAGGTATGCAGCTTTTAATTCACCGCTATTTTTTACCTTGGTCACACCAATGCTTGACCCTTCCGTTGCGGGTTTGACGAACAACGGCAATCCAAGTGATGTCTCAATCGCATCAAAGTCGCTATCGTCATCCAATAAAGCAAACTCTGGAATTGGCAGAGACAATGCTCTCCAAAGCAACTTGGTTCTTAACTTATCCATCCCCACCGCAGAAGCAAGCACGCCACAACCGGTATAAGGTATCCCCATGACTTCTAATGCACCTTGAACAGTGCCATCTTCGCCAAACGGGCCATGAAGAATTAGAAATGCCCGTGTAAACCCTTCTGCTTGCAATGCGGTCAGCGGTTTTTCTGCAGGATCAAAATGATGTGCATCCACGCCCTTCGAAAGCAATGCATTGAGCACGCCTTCGCCACTCATCAGTGATACTTCACGCTCTGCAGAATTACCACCGCAGACTACGGCAACTTTGCCAAATTTTGTTTTTTGATCGGTCATTTTGTTGACACCAATTTTGCTGGGACCCCACCGATTGTGCCGGCGCCCATAGTAATGACTACATCACCAGATTGAACAACTCTTAAGATGGCATCTGGCATTTCTGAAATTTCTGGAACGAACACCGGTTCAATTTTTCCTTGAACACGAATAGCTCGCGATAAAGCACGTCCATCTGCGGCCACAATGGGAGCCTCACCAGCTGCATATACTTCGGCAAGCACAAGTGCATCTGCTTTATTTAGGATCTGTACAAAATCTTCAAATAAATCACGCGTACGAGTAAAGCGATGCGGTTGGAACGCAAGTACTAAACGACGACCCGGGAATGCGCCTCTTGCTGCCGCGAGGGTCGCTTCCATTTCTACAGGGTGGTGTCCATAGTCATCTACTAGGGTAAAAGATCCATCTTCAGGCAGAGCCACTTCACCATAGCGTTGGAAACGTCGACCAACGCCACCAAACTCTTGAAGCGCGTGTTGAATAGCGGACTCATCCGCATCAACCTCTAGCGCGACAGCAATAGCCGCTAGCGCATTTAATACGTTGTGATGTCCCGGAATATTCAGCGTAATGGGTAAGCGATGTGTTGTGCCGTTTTCCCACACTGCATCAAATTGCATTTTGCCATTTGCTGCGACGATATTTTCTGCACGGATATGGGCATCCGCTGACACACCATAAGTGGTTACTGGCTTGCTGACTCTTGGCAGAATACTTCTTACGTTCTCATCATCAATACACAAAACAGCACGCCCATAAAAAGGCAAATGCTGTAGAAAATCTACAAACGCTGACTTCAGTTTTTCGAAATCATGATCATAGGTATCCATATGATCAGCATCGATATTCGTTACAATCGAGATAACAGGAGAGAGTAGCAAAAACGAGGCGTCTGACTCATCTGCTTCTGCTACTAAAAAGTCCCCTTGGCCGAGCTTGGCATTACTGCCCGCCGCATTTAAACGACCACCAATCACGAAGGTTGGGTCTAAGCCTGCCCCCGCCAAAATAGAGGCGACCAAGCTGGTGGTGGTGGTTTTTCCATGTGTTCCGGCTACGGCAATCCCTTGCCGTAAGCGCATTAGTTCGCCAAGCATCATGGCGCGTGGCACCACGGGAATACCCGCTGCACGCGCATCTTTCACTTCTGGGTTTTCTTCGTTAACCGCACTGGAGACAACCACTACATCTGCAGTACTTAATTGCCCATGTGCATGACCTTGAAACACCTTTGCACCAGCCTCTTGCAGGCGCAATGTCGTTGCATTAGAGGCTAAGTCGGAACCTGAGACCTCAAAGCCAAGGTTAAGCAAAACCTCAGCAATACCAGACATCCCAACGCCACCAATGCCTACGAAATGTATATGTTTTACTTTATGTCTCATTTAGCAACCTCTTCACATGCCACGACTACCATATCAGTCGCATGCGGCAACCCTAATTGACGAGCATTCATCGCTCGACGTTTTAATTCTTCTCTTGTTAAACCTTGCAGTAGCGCAGCCAATGAGTTGGCATTTAATGATGATTGTGGCAATAACCAGCCTGCATCATTCTCTGTAAGCGATTTTGCATTGGCTGTCTGATGATCATCCACCGCGTGTGGCAACGGCACATAAATACCAGGAACGCCTGCAACGGCTAATTCACTGACGGTTAATGCACCTGCTCGACAGATCACTACATCAGCCGCAGCTAAAGCAGAAGCCATATCCTCAATAAAGGGAACCGCCTCAGCACCTACCCCTGCAGCCTCATAATTTGCGCGTAACTCCGCAATCTGTTTTTCACCAGATTGGTGAGTGATCCTTGGTCGCATTTCTGTTGGAAGCAAAGCGATGGCGGCTGGTACAACTTCATTCAGGGCTTTTGCTCCTAAACTGCCACCTACGACCAATAGATTTAAAGCGCCTTGCCGATTTTCATATCGCAACGCGGGCGATTGAATCTGGCAAATCGCATCGCGAACAGGATTTCCAACCGTACGAACATTGCTAGCAGCTTCAAATGCTTTCGGGAAAGCTTGCAAAATCAGCTTAGCCATTTTGGCAGCAAGACGGTTTGTCATTCCGGCAATCGCATTTTGCTCATGGATGACCAATGGAATGCCAGACAACTTTGCAGCAACGGCACCTGGGCCGCATACATAACCACCAAAACCAACCACCAAAGACGGGCGATGTACTTGGATTGCCTTTCTAGCTTGCAAGACAGATTTTGCTAACATAGCAGGCGCCATCAGCTTACGAACGATGCCATTCCCTCTGACACCCTTCATTTCTAACTGAACGATAGGGTAGCCTTTATTTGCTACTAGGCGATTTTCCATTCCCCCAATCGTGCCAAGCCAGACAATCTTCCACCCTTTGCTACTAAGCGCATCTGCAACAGCCAAAGCAGGGAAGATATGACCACCAGTACCTGCAGCCATAATGAGAGCGGTTTTATTACTCATACCTGATACCCCCTCATCATTTGCCTCGATTCCCAATCAATTCGTAGCACCAGCGCCAACGCAATTAAGTTTGCGACAATCCCAGAACCACCAAAGCTCATCAATGGGAGCGTCAGGCCTTTTGTTGGTAGCAAGCCCATGTTTACCCCCATATTGATAATGGATTGAACACCGAGCCAAATGGCAACACCGTACGCCGCCAATGCCGACCAATAACGCTCTAGTTTCATCGATTGTTTACCAATCGCAAAAATTCGCCAGATCATTACCACAAACAACCCAATAACAACCGCCACACCAACAAAGCCTAGTTCTTCTGCAACAATTGCCATCAAGAAGTCTGTATGCGCTTCAGGAAGGTAATATAACTTTTCAACCGACCCGCCTAATCCAACCCCTAGCCATTCACCACGGCCAAATGCAATCAGAGAGTGCGATAACTGATACCCCTTACCTAATGGATCTGCCCACGGATCTAGAAACCCTGTCAATCGAGCATAGCGATAAGGTGAGAACACCACCAAACCGACAAAGCCAATGGCCAAAAACACCACCAAGCCAATAAACAGCATGCCGTTTAACCCACCAAGGAACAAACAGCCCATGGCAATGGCTGTAATTACTGCAAACGCACCAAAGTCAGGCTCAGACAGTAGCAAACCACCAGTGATCAGCATCACCATGAACATTGGGACAAAGCCCTTGATTAAGCTGTGCATGTAAGCAGCTTTACGGACGGTGTAATCCGCAGCATAAAGAACAGCAAACAATTTCATTAGTTCGGATGGTTGAAGGTTGATGACCACCAAACCCAACCAACGTCGACTACCATTAATTTCACGGCCTACATGAGGAACTAACACCAGCACTAACAACGCCAAACCAAACAAGAACGCATAAGGGGCGTATTGCTGCCATATCCGTGTAGGAAATTGGTATGCAGCAAAACCTGCTAGAAAGCCTACTCCAAGGAAAATTGCTTGGCGCAAAAGGTAATACGTCATCTTATAGCCGGTATCTTTGTCAGTTGCCGCATAGGCAATTGACGCGGAATAAACCATTACCAATCCAATTGCCAACAAAATCAATACCGACCAGATCAGCAACTGATCTGAGCCTGCTGGCTGCGGACGGTTACGTAGTTGGCGAAATGAAAATCCCATAACAATGCTTATCCTTGCTGTCTAGCCGCAATTTGCTTGGCTGCGGAAATAAATACTTCAGCACGGTGTGCATAGTTTTTAAACATATCGAGGCTTGCGCATGCCGGACTTAACAAAATCACGTCCCCTGCCGCCGCTGCTTGCCATGCAGCTTCCACTGCATCTTCTAAAGATGAATGCATAGAAACAGGCAAAGCAGTCCCGATCACATCAGCAATTGCTTGCGCATCTTTGCCGATTAAAAACACGGCCTTTCCTGATTGCAGAATTGCGGCTTTTAATGGCGAAAAATCTTGCCCCTTGCCATCACCACCCGCAATCAACAACACGGGTCTTGTCATCCCCTTTAATGCAGCTTCCGTAGCCCCGACATTGGTACCTTTTGAGTCATCAATAAAAGTCACATTATTGACGGTAACAACGGGCTCGACCCGATGCGCTAGACCTTTAAAGCTGCCAACGTGTGGTATGGCTGCCTTTGCATCCAAACCAGCACCTTCTAGTAGCGCAAACGCAGCTAGGGTGTTCGCTGCATTGTGGAGCCCGGCAAGTGGGATATCACTAACAGCCATTAGTGCGTCCCCCCCTTTCACCAACCATGGTCCGGATGGCGTTTCAACCATACCAAAATCGGTCACTTTTTCAGGCAAACCTAACCCAAAATGAAAGCATGCTTTTGTTTGCTTTTGCATTGCCAAACAGCGCCAATCTTCTTTGTTCAGCACTTGACTATCACATTGCTGAAAAATACGAGACTTCGCTGTTGCATAACCATCCATTCCGTTATAACGGTCTAGATGGTCTTCTGAAATATTCAACACTGCCGCACTATGGCAATGAAGTGAGAACGTCGTTTCTAGTTGAAAGCTAGATAGTTCAAGAACAAAGACATCAGGATGACCTTCACCATCGGCAATATCTTCCTCAGCCATTGTTAGTGCATCCAGAACCGGCAGGCCAATGTTGCCTGCCACTACGGTTTTCAGTCCTTGAGATTCGCACAAATGACCAACCAAACTAGTCACCGTGCTTTTGCCGTTTGAGCCGGTAATGGCGATTACCTTACTTGGCCAGTGTTTGACACTGCGAGCAAATAACTCCACATCACCAATTACTTCAATCCCTTTTGCAATGGCCCTTGCAATACATGGCTCTGCAATCGCAATACCAGGGCTGACCACAACGTAGTCAACGCCACCAAAGATCATGTCGTCAAATGGGCCTAAATGAATAGAAACAGAAGGGAATGCTTCACGAAACTTAGCCAGTTGCGGAGGATTTTCACGACTATCCGCGACAGTTACTTCCGCACCATGAGAGATGAGCCAGCGGCTAGCAGAAAAACCGCTATCCCCTAAGCCAAGCACTAGAACCCGTTTGTTTCCGTACATTTGCGCTACCTCAATTTAAGCGTGGCAAGTCCCGCCAACACTAACATCATGGTAATAATCCAGAAGCGAACAACGACTTGTGTTTCCTTCCAGCCTTTTTTCTCATAGTGATGGTGCAGAGGTGCCATGAGGAAAATGCGCTTACCGCCACTGTATTTGAAGTAGGCAACTTGCAACATGACGGACACCGCCTCCATCACAAACACCCCCCCCATAATCGCCAATACAATTTCTTGCCTAACAATAACGGCTACCGTACCCAAAGCAGAGCCAATAGCTAACGCGCCAACATCCCCCATAAACACCTCAGCAGGATAGGCGTTAAACCATAAGAACCCTAGGCCAGCACCGACCAATGCGGCACAAAACACAACGACTTCAGCTGCACCAGGAATATGAGGCAACCCCAAATACTTGGAGAAAATTACGTTACCAGCAACATAAGCAAAAATGGCCAATGCACCTGAAACCATCACAGATGGCATGATGGCCAACCCATCCAATCCATCTGTTAAGTTAACGGCATTACTACTGCCAACAATCACCAAATAAGTCAGCACCATAAAACCAGCTACGCCAAACGGGAAAGCAATTGTTTTGAAGAACGGAACAATCAGCGTGGTTTGAGCACTTGCCTCTTTAAATGCATCCAACGTAAAAGAACCATGGGTAGCTAACCAATAGCCAGCAATGATCGCAATAATGCTTTGCCAGAACATTTTTGCTTTGCCTGACAAACCTGCCGGATTTTTGTAAACCACTTTTTTATAGTCATCGACAAACCCGATAACACCTGTCCCCAGAGTGACAAATAGCAATAACCATACATAATGGTTTCGTAAATCCGCCCAGAGTAATGTGGTGATCGCAATGGAGAGTAAAATTAGCGTCCCACCCATTGTTGGGGTACCAATTTTTGCAACATGCGTGGTTAGCTTTTCTTCTCTTAATGGCTGACCGACCTTTAACTCGGTTAACTTTCGAATAACAGACGGCCCAAGTACGAGTGAAAAGGCCAATGCAGTTAGCATGGCAAGTACACCACGCAGGGTGATGTAATTAATAACGTTAAACGCTCGGACTTCCGAACCAAGCCATTGTGCCAATAGTAATAACACTCAGGCCTCCCCCATCAAAAACTCAACCACTCTTTCCATTTTCATGGAACGAGACCCTTTCACCAAAACGGTAACGTCTTTGTCTACCAAGGTAGCTACTTTATTGAGTAGCGCTTGGAAATCTTCAAAGAAATATCCATTTTCCCCAAATTGTTTTGCTGCAGCAAAACTATCACCACCCCATGCCAATAGGTAATTCACTTTACCCACCGCATATTGGCCAACTTCGGCATGTAGCGACTGACTATCAACACCTAATTCACCCATGCCACCCATTACATAAATTCGGGTGCCATCCAGCCTTGCCAAGACATCTAAAGCCGCTTTCATACTGGCAGGGTTGGCATTATAGCTATCGTCAATTAAACGTCCACCAAACTTTGCTGGTTTTTGTTGCAGACGGCCTTTGCTACCTTGATAAGACGCTAACCCAGCCTTGATCGACTCATTCGACAATCCAAGTGATTGCGCCACTGCGGTGACGGCAGCGGCGTTTAAGACATTATGTTCGCCTGGTTGTTTCAGCGTTGCTTCAATCTTGCCGAGGTTTGAACGAATCTCCACATGGCTTTCTAAAGGCAAACACTTGCCACTTACAGATACGTCGGCGTTAGCAAACCCAAAAGTTTTAATGTGGCGCTTCGCATTAAGAGACTTCCAGTAGTCGCAGTATTTATCTTCCGCATTAATGATGGCGACACCATTCGCTTGAAGACCGTCGTAAATTTCGCCTTTTGCTTTTGCCACGCCATCTAACGAACCAACACCTTCTAGGTGGACTGGTTGTGCATTATTAACCAAAGCAACGGTTGGGCGCGTAATCTGGGTCAGATAGGAAAGCTCACCAAGATGGTTCATTCCCATCTCGATCACTGCATATTGATGGTGATTTCTCAGACGAAGGAGCGTTAGCGGCAAGCCTGTATGATTGTTTAGACTACCCTCTGTGGCAACAACGTTTTCAGCACCGACACTGGCTGCACAAACAGCGGCAAGCATATCTTTAACAGTTGTCTTTCCACATGAACCGGTAATCGCCGCAACAGGAATTCTAAAGCGAGAACGCCACCAAGCAGCTAGCTTGCCCAACGCTTCGTCTGCGTTTTCCACTAATACGACTGGACACCCATACGTTTGCGATGCCTTTTCGACGAGCGCCGCGGTAGCCCCTTTTGCAATCGCATCAGGAATTAAGGTATGGCCATCTAAAGTTGCGCCCTGCCTTGCGATATACAATGTGCCGGACTTAACCAACCGTGTGTCGTGAGTGACAGAATTGAACGCGACATCTTGACCAATCAAGGCACCACCGACAACTTTGGCGACATACGACAAAGCAGTCATGCTATCTTGCGGAGCATTAAGTAGTGCTAAAGTTGCTTCCTCTACGTCATCAAAGTGATACTTGGTTTTACCAATAATTTGATAATCCTCATGCCCTTTTCCAGCCACAAGGATAATGTCACCCGCTTTAGCTGTAGCAATCGCTCGTCGAATCGCGTTCTTGCGATCCGCAATGACTTCATATTTGCCTTGCTCTGCGCCGGATTGTACCTCTGCCAAAATGGCATCAACGGCTTCCGTTCTAGGATTATCACTAGTAATAATCGTAAAATCAGCCAAACGGGTAGAAATACCCCCCATGACCGCACGCTTACCTGCGTCACGATCTCCACCGCAGCCAAAAACTGAAATTAATTTCCCGCTTTCAGGCAGAACCACTTTTAATGTGCCCAATGCCTTTTCAAGTGCATCTGGCGTATGCGCATAATCAACCACTACCAATGGCTGATCTCCACCGCCGACGCGTTGCATTCGGCCGGCAACGCTTTCAATGCCTTCAAGCGCCTTTTTAGCTTCTGGCAGAGAGAAACCTTCTGCGAGTAAAACACCGAGCACACCAAGCAAATTGGATATATTAAACTCACCAATTAAACGACTATTTACTTCAAGGCCCCCTTGCGGGGTAGCAACCGCTAGGTTCAAACCTTGAATAGACATGTCGATAGAAGTGCAATGAATATCCCCTACAGATAATCCGTAGGTAATAACCTTTGATCCGTTCTTTTCTGCGATGTTTGACAATTCACCAGAAAACGGATCATCCGCATTTAAGACTGCGGTCTCTAAACCTTGCCAGGCAAACAATTTTGACTTTGCCGCCGCATATGCTTGCATATCACCATGATAATCAAGGTGATCTCTCGTCAAGTTAGTGAACAATGCCGTCTTAAATGGAACAGCATTGGCACGCCCTTGCTCTAAGGCATGAGATGAAACTTCCATCGCAACAATATCCGCTTCTGCATCTGCAAATCGCGAAAATAATTGCTGAAGAGCAATTGGCATCGGGGTTGTATGCGTCGCTTCAGTTAAGTTTCCTGCAAAACCATTGCCTACCGTACCAACGACAGCAGTTCTTTTACCCACCAAATCAAACGCTTGCATTAGCCAATGAGTGCAGGAGGTCTTTCCATTTGTGCCAGTCACACCAATACAGCGCATTTTTTCGGCCGGCTTACCATAAAAACTTGCCGCTAACGCACCAATTTGTTGGCGTAAATCTTTAACAGGTAGATTCTTTACAGACCAAGCTGGATTCCAAGTAAACCCATCGCATTCCCAGACAATCAGAGTTGCCCCAGCATCAATTGCTGCAGCAATATAATCCCGTCCATCTCCATGCTCACCCGGCAACGCAAAGAATGCTGAACCATCAATCACTTCACGACTATCTATCGTCAACGAGGTGACATCTGATACAAGCTTCCTAAATTGTTCAATTAAATCGGGACTCATAGTCCAGTCTCCGCTTCTGGCTCATCAAAGCCAGGAATAATCACTGTTTGTGCGGGCGCATCTGGCTGCACACCTAGCTTACGCATGATGCCAGCGGTAATCTTGCTGAAGATTGGCGCTGAAACCTGGCCACCATAGTGTTTACTAGGATCGGGCTCATCAATCATGACAGCAACAATCACCCTAGGTGCTGAAATAGGCGCAACACCAACAAAAGACGCTACATATTTATTTTTCGAGTAACCACCCGCTGCGTGCTTATATGCGGTCCCTGTTTTACCGCCAACCCGATAGCCCACTACTTGAGCCAACTGAGCCGTACCACCAGGCAACGTCACTTTCTCGAGCATCTTCAGCATTTCAGCAGCAGTTTCAGGCTTAATTACCTGAGTTGCTGGGCCTGGTGCCGATTGCTTTAGAATGCTGACAGGTCGAATGGCACCTTGGTTAGCAAAAATCATATAAGAACGAGCAACTTGCATCAGGCTCACAGAAATACCGTAGCCATAAGACATGGTTGCCTGCTCAACCGGCTTCCAAGTTTTGAAAGGACGCAAACGCCCCTTGGCCTCACCAGGAAATCCAGTTGCAGGAATCTTGCCGAACCCCACTTTGTCATACATGGTCCACAACATTTCCGGAGGCATCTTTAAAGCAATCGTAGCGGTACCAATGTTGCTCGATTTCTGGATCACGCCACCCGTTGTCAACATCCCATAATTATGGGTATCCGTGATGGTACGGTTAGCGATCTGCATACTGCCGGTGGTAACAAATGTGCTGTTTGGTGTAATCACACCATTATCTAATGCGGCAGAAATTGAGATTGGCTTCATCATAGAGCCAGGCTCAAATTGATCCGTTAATACGCGGTTACGCATATTTTCCTGGATAATCGTTGAGCGATTATTTGGGTTATAGGTTGGAATATTAGCCAACGCTAGCACTTCACCCGTATGTGCATCCAATACAACCACACCACCCGCCTTAGCCTTTGCCTCTGCCACACCGGCGGCTAACTCTCTATACGCCAAGTACTGGATGTCACTATCAATAGACAACGCAACGGTTTCGCCATCTTTTGGTGGTACTTTATTGCCCAGATCCTCTACCACATAACCACGACGATCTTTAATTACACCCCAGCTACCAGCCTTACCTGCCAAAAGACTATCTTTTGAGCGCTCAATACCTTCCTGACCATGCTCATCAGGATCGGTAAACCCAACAATATGCGCCATGACTTCATGGGCAGGATAGATGCGTTTATATTCTGGTTGCTGGTAAATTCCGGGGATTTTTTGCTGCAACAATGCGGTTGCAATATCAGGGTTGATTCTTCTTTTTAGATAGACAAAGCCACGCTCTTTACCCGCAAACTTTGCCTTGATATCTTTTTCATTCATGCCTAGCGTTTTTGCTAGTACTGCGTATTGTACGGCTGTGATTTCATCTGTTTCAGAAGGGTTCGCCCAGATACTTGCGGCTTGTGCACTTCTCGCTAGTGTCAAGCCATTACGATCGGTAATCACACCACGTTTTGCAACCAACGCAATAACACGACTGTAACGAGCCTCTCCCTCTTTCTGGAGAAACTCTTCTTGACGCACTTGCAAATACAACGAGCGTCCTACCAAGGCCAAAAAGCCAAGTCCCAATAAGCCAAAGACCAGCGCAGATCTCCACGCTGGTAACTTTAATGCTAAGTCAGGATTTGCATATCTCGTGCGAGCCATTCTTACTCTTCCTTCGGTGGAATGACTAACACAGCATCACCACCAGAAGTGACGACTCGCGTTCTTTCCGGTGTTGGCGCATTCATCTTCAAAGCCCCTTGGGCTTCTTTTTCAATTCTGGAATGCATCCCTTGTGTACTTTGTTCTAGCAATAACTTATCGTAATCTTCACCATATTGACGGCGCATCTTTTCTTCTTGCTCATAAGCAGCGTATAAACGGCGCGCTTTATGTTGGGAAGTGACCACCGATAAGGCAGATACAATTGCAACAACCAATAAAAGTAAATTGAGCTTAAACATGCGCATCACCAAGCTTTTCCAGCACTCGTAACGTTGCGCTACGAGAACGAGGATTTACCGCCACTTCCTCTCTAGATGGCTTTGCTGCTTTACCTATTAACTGTGCTTCAGCGGGCTTCATCTGATCAGCACGAATAGGCAATCGGCTAGGTAGCGTATCTACCGTCACCGCATCGCGAAATGCGTGTTTTACTATTCGGTCTTCCAAAGAATGGAAGCTAATCACAGACAATCGTCCCTGATGATTGAGACGACCAATGATTTGCGGAAGAACTAGCGATAGTTCCTCAAGTTCGCGATTGATGTAAATCCGTATAGCTTGAAAGGTACGCGTCGCGGGGTCCTGGCCCTGCTCGCGTGAACGGACGGCCGTCGCCACGACCTTGGCAAGTTGCCTGGTTGTGCCAATGCGCTCTTGGCTGCGCGCATTAACAATCGCGCTTGCAACCTGTTTAGCATACCGCTCTTCACCATATTCCTTTATCACCTTTGTGAGATCTGCCTCTGAGGCAGTATTAACCCAATCCGCAGCCGTTTGACCACGTGAATTGTCCATCCGCATATCTAGAGGCGCGTCGAATCTAAAGCTAAACCCCCGTTCAGCCTCGTCCAACTGAGGAGATGACACTCCTAAATCCATCAGCACACCATCCACGCCACCAATCCCGAGATTGTCCAACTCTTTCGAGAAGTCCAAAAATGGGGCGTGAACGATGTGAAAACGGCTATCCTCTATTGAGGTTGCCTCTCGAATCGCGGCCGGATCTTTATCAAACCCAATCAGACGCCCCCCGGCGCCCAACTGAGAAAGAATCAGACGGCTATGACCACCTCGCCCAAAGGTGCAATCAACATAAATGCCATCCGGCTTTACAGAGAGGCCCGCCACCGCTTCGTCCAGCATGACGGTGACGTGTTTATTTTGTGCGGACATTATAGAGAGAACCCTTCTAGCTCAGCAGGTAGACCGTTTGCGCTATACTCCAGCGCCACATCACACTGCCGCTGCCAACCGAGTTCATCCCACAATTCAAATTTTTTGCCTTGACCAATTAAGACAACCCGTTTGTCCAAACCAGCAAAAGCACGTAACTCCGGCGATACCAGAATACGACCGGCGGAATCCATTTCTACATCTTCGGCATAACCCACTACCACGCGCTGATAAGCACGCAACTGAGGATTGAAACTTGACACCTGATTTAGGCGCTCCTCAATTGGACCCCACTCTGGCTCTGGATATAACAAAAGACATTTACTTGGATCAGCAGTTAAGACAAGTTTTCCTTGTGAAACTTCCGCAAGCGAATCACGATAGCGTGCGGGGATCGCCAAGCGTCCCTTGCTATCTAGATTTAGCGTTGCGCTGCCCCGAAATTTCACAGAATCCTCTCTTATCTGCACGGGGAAATGGCACCACAAATACCCACTTTCCCCCACCTTTTACCACTATAGAGAAAAAAAAACCCTTGGTCAAGGCGGATAATCAGGTTTTTCCCTTATACAACAATGACTTAGCGCGTTAATTATTTTTAAGAAATATCCTTTAAAATGAAGCACATAGCGCACAATTAGAAGGTATTACCTAAACTCGCATGTCATGAAACTTTTACAATTCAACTGGTGGGGAAATTGCCCAAAATCAATAGAATCTGATCAAAATAGCGATTCAGGGTGGAGTTAAATTGATTTAACGATTGTTAATGCACAGAGGAGACTAATGACATGAAAGGCTACAAAACATAAAATGATATGTATCCATGATAAGTGAACGGTTTCAGAAATGAATTTTGCAAAAATGGCTTGTCTTGCGACCACAAGCTTTGCCCTTCTTTCCGCTTGCACATTACAGAAAGCTACCGATACCGGTCGCTGGTTTTCGCAACAAAATGGATTGTCGCTAGACAGGAATGTAGAAGCCCTGTCCCCCAACCACTGGCGCTTCACCGTATTTACCAGCACACTTGGACTCACCAGCAATTTGAAATTTGCCGTCGAAGAAGTTACCCAGCCTTATTGCAGTGGGAAAACGCCGAAAGTGGTTTTTGATGAATTGAGCGAAGGCATTCACAACGCAGTGACGGGCGGTCAGCGCTATGCAAAAGGGAAGTTTCACTGCGAGTAATCCCCTATGCTGAAAAAACAAAAAAGAGAGGAACGCCTCTCTTTTTTGTTTTCAAACACAGTCAATACAATGACTTATTGGCGACGCCAAGTTGTGCCTTGCGGACCATCTTCTAGCACAACCCCTTGTGAGCTCAACAAATCGCGAATGCGATCAGACTCCGCGAAGTTCTTGGCCTTTCTTGCCGCCAATCGTTCTTGAATCAACCCTTCAATCGCTTCGGCAGATAGTCCGTCTTGCGCCTTTGCCCCACCCTGCAAAAATTCATCAGGGTTTCGCTCTAACAAACCAAGCAAACCAGCCAACGTTTTTAATAGCCTTGCTGCGCCCGCATCTTTCGTTCGATTAACCTCGCCGGCCAAATCAAACAACACAGCAACAGCTTCTGGCGTATTGAAATCATCGTTCATTGCTGACTGGAAACGCGCAGCATAGGCGTTTGACCAGTCAACCGCAGATTCCTGTGCCAGCGACACCCCACGAAGCGCGGTGTAAAGCCTAGTCAGCGCTTGCTGCGCATCTTCTAGCACCTTGTCCGAATAGTTAACTGGGCTACGATAATGACTGCGTACAATAAAGAATCGCACCACTTCACCATCAAAATGTTCGAGCACATCACGAATAGTGAAGAAATTGCCCAATGATTTGGACATTTTTTCACCATCCACCTGAATAAACCCGTTATGAAGCCAGTAATTTACGTAGGCGTGGTTATGCGCACCTTCACTTTGTGCAATTTCATTTTCATGGTGAGGGAATTGCAAATCTTCACCGCCGCCATGAATATCAAAATGCTCACCTAAGTGATGGCAACTCATTACCGAACACTCGATATGCCATCCTGGGCGACCCTCTCCCCAAGGAGACGGCCAACTAGGCTCTCCTGGCTTTGCTGACTTCCATAAAACGAAATCGAGAGGATCTCGCTTAAATGGATCCACACCAACACGCTCTCCAGCACGCAAATCATCTAACGATTTGCCAGACAACTTGCCGTAATCAGCAAACTCACGCACAGCGTAATACACATCCCCATTATCTGCGGGATAAGCACGACCATTGGCAATCAGTTTGTTAATTAACTCGATCATACCCGGTACATGCTCGGTGGCACGTGGCTCGAACGATGGGGGCTGCAAACGCAAAGCGGCCGTATCTTCATGCATGGCAACAACAAAACGATCGACCAATTGACCAATCGTTTCGCCATTCTCCGCCGCCCGCTTGATGATTTTATCGTCAATATCAGTGATATTGCGCACGTAAGTCACATCAAGACCAGACGCTTTTAGCCAGCGATAAATCACATCAAACGCAGCCAACATACGCGCATGGCCAATGTGGCAATAGTCATACACCGTCATTCCACAGACGTACATACGCACTTTGCCTGCCTCGATTGGAATAAAGGTTTCTTTCTGACGAGAAAGACTATTATAAACAGTCAGCATGATTCTTCACTTTATCTACAACCCTGAAAGCAACCGCTTTCAAGAAACAATTCAATACTTAATTACGTGGAAAACACAAAGCTTTAGTTAGGCTTGTTCTTTTGCCCACGAATCTTTTAAGGTCACGGTACGATTGAAAATCGGTTTCTTATCGGCCACATGCTCATAGCGATCTGTGCAGAAGTAGCCCAACCGCTCAAATTGATAGCGCATCTCTGGCTCAGCCGCTAAAACACACGATTCTACATAGGCCGTCACAGTCGTTAGCGAGTTAGGATTAATAAACTGTTTAAAGTCTACATATTCGCCATCTTCACCACGTACAGCATCAGGACGAGGAACGGAGAACAGTCGGTCGTACAATCTCACATCCGCTTCAATCGCATGCTCGGCAGACACCCAATGAATCACCCCTTTAACCTTCCGACCAACCGGGTTCTGGCCTAAAGTGTCATGATCAATTGAGCATTTCAACTCAATTACTTTCCCACTTGCATCTTTAATTACTTCTTCACACTTAATAACATAACTGTATCGCAAGCGAACCTCGCCACCGGCGGTTAGACGCTGCCATTTTGGTGGCGGCACTTCTGCAAAGTCATCTTGCTCAATCCAGATTTGGCGAGAAATCGGCACCTCTCGTTCGCCAAACTCAGGATGATGAGGATGGAATGGTGCACTACGGCTTGCAGTGACCGCCTCATCATAGTTAGTCAATGTCACTTTAATTGGGTCTAGTACTGCCATGACACGAGGTGCCTCTGCTTCTAGCTTCTCTCGAACCGCACCTTCTAGCACCGAGTAATCAATCACATTTTCGCTTTTTGAGATACCACAACGCTGTGCAAACAGGCGAATACCCTCTGGCGAGTAACCACGGCGACGCATGCCAGAAATTGTCGGCATACGCGGATCATCCCACCCTGAAACAATTCCCTCTGTCACGAGTTGATTTAGCTTTCGCTTAGACGTCAGTGCGTACAACAATTCAAGACGTGAAAACTCGTACTGTCGCGGGTGACAATCGATACTAATGTTATCTAGCACCCAGTCATACAATGGGCGATGATCTTCAAACTCTAAAGTACATAGAGAATGCGTAATCCCTTCTAATGCATCTGAAATACAATGTGTATAGTCATACATTGGGTAGATGCACCAATCATCACCTGTGCGAATATGATGCGCGCGACGAATACGGTAAATCACAGGATCGCGCAGGTTTACGTTTCCTGAAGACATATCGATTTTTAATCGTAATGTCTTGCTTCCATCTGGAAACTCTCCATTTTTCATCCGTGTGAATAAATCTAAGTTTTCTTCCACGCTACGATCACGATATGGGCTGTTTTTACCTGGCTCAGTTAAAGAACCACGATAAGCGCGCATTTCTTCAGCATTTAACTCACAAACGTATGCCAAACCTTTTTGAATCAATTCAACTGCAAATTGAAACAACTGAGGAAAATAGTCAGAGGCATGGCGAATATCACCATTCCACTCAAATCCCATCCACTTCACATCTTCTGCGATCGAACGAGCATACTCATCTGACTCTTTCTCTGGATTGGTATCATCGAATCGAAGATTACAAACGCCAGGGTATGGGTTCTCAGCTTGAACCAATCCAAAGTTTAAACAGATCGACTTAGCATGGCCTACATGCAAGTATCCATTTGGCTCTGGAGGAAAACGAGTAACAATAGATTGATGTTTCCCAGCAGATAAATCGGCATCAATAATGTTACGGATGAAGTTAGAAATGACTGGCGTATCACTCATAATCTAGAAAAATCGCTTATATAAAATCAATCTACCCAACCAGCAATTGCCAGTGGCAGATCTAATAAATAGAAATATTGCGCCTGATTCTACCTGAAAGCAGCAAACAGGGGAAAACTTGGCTTAATTCCGAAACATAAAATAGACCGCCCCAACCATGCACACGGCGGCCCAGACATAATCCCACTTAAAAGGCTGGTTCATGTAAAAGACAGCAAATGGCACAAACACAGACAAGCTAATCACTTCTTGTAAAATCTTTAACTGTGACAAGTTAAGCACGGTAAAGCCAACTCGATTTGCAGGTACCTGTAGCAAATATTCAAATAACGCAATCCCCCAACTAATCAAGGCGGCGATATACCAGGGGGACTGCCCTAAGGTCTTCAAATGACCGTACCACGCAAAACTCATGAAGACGTTTGAACAGATAAGAAGAAGGACCGTTGTCCAAATTGGTGAAAAGTTGAAGTACATTTGAACTCTTAGATATCCGATCTGTCTCTTGCTTTACGCATTCACTACGGATGCAAAAACTGATCTCAAAATAACGATCTGATTATGTAATCGCAAAATTATAGCATTTGCCCTAACAATCACTGCATCAAATAATTGTGGGGAATGCTTTTATGTTGGTAGAATCAGTCAGTTATAACAGGACAAGAATATTCTTCTAACATGAAAAAGAGTTCGCTACTGGCACTTCCATTGCTAATTGCCCTTGCAGGAAATGTATTTGCAGACGAAGCACAAGAAATTTCCAAACTGATTAAGCAAGGACAAACTAGCCAAGCCCTTGATCGTGCGAATCAATTCTTGACTAAATCCCCTCGTGACGCTCAAGTCCGATTTGCCAAAGGCCTCGCCTTGGCAGAGTTAGGACGTGCACCTGAAGCGATCAAAGTATTTCAAGGACTCACTCAGGACTTCCCTGAGCTGCCTGAACCATACAATAACCTAGCTGTGTTATATGCACAGCAAAAGCAATACGACAAAGCGCGCCAAGCGCTTCAGATGGCCATTCAAACACACCCAAGCTATGCTACTGCGCATGAAAACTTAGGTGATATTTATGCAGAAATGGCCAGCCAAGCTTACAGCAAAGCCTTACAAATCGACAAAACCAATGCAAATGCACAAACTAAGCTAACGTTGGTTAGAGAGTTATTCTCTAGAAAAGTGGGTGGTGGAAAAACAGCACCATCAGCCGATCCTGTCAAAGTTAATACCATTGCAGCAGTCGATATCAAACCCAAAGCACCAGAGACAAAACCTGCCGAGCCAAAGACAACAGAGCCTACCGCCGTTGCCTCTAATAAGCCAGCAGAGAATAAATCGGTTGAAAACAAGCTACCAACTGCGAAGCCAGTTGAGCCTACCAAGGTCGCTGCCGCAAAACCAATCGAGACCAAGCCTACTTCGGCCGCAGATACAAAGGCAACAACTGCAAAGACAGCAGAAAAATCTCCTGATGACAGCAAACAAGTACTTCGCAGTGTAGATGCATGGGCGCAAGCGTGGTCAGGTCAAAAGGTATCTTCTTACCTAGGCGCATACGGCAAAGACTTCCGACCACCTAAAGGTCAAAATAGAAAAGCTTGGGAAGAGGAACGTAGAGACCGCTTGTCTGCACCAAAATCGATTGCGGTTGACGTTAGTGATGCAAATGTGACTTTTGTCGACGGCAATACCGCCAAAGTGACATTTAAACAGTCCTACAAATCTGACAGTTTAAGTAGCACAACAGGTAAAACACTCATGATGACCAAATCGGGCGACCGCTGGGTAATTACAGAAGAACGAGTTGGGCGCTAAGCGGTTAGATGAAGTCTAAGAAACCCAAACAATTATTGCCAAAACGCTTAATCGCCTTTCTACTCGCAATCTTGCCAGCAGCATCAATCAGCTCGTTCAATGTGATCGAAAATACTTCCTCCGTTAACGAGCCCATTGGTGGCACAGACACCCCGAGTCAAACGACTCACATGACCTCTTTGGTTTTACCCACATTCGAAGGGGCGATCGCGCATAAAAAGCCTGAGGCACTGTTAGTCAGGGCCATTGAGCTCATTAGATCAGGTAAATTAGAAGATGCCCAACTTGCCTTAAACCAACTCATTACGGCCTATCCAAACTATAAATTAGCTTATTTAATTCAGGGCGATTTACTGCTAGCAAGGCAACATGCGATTAGCACCTTAGGGAATCTTGCGAGCGCACAACCAAATGACTTATCTGACTTACGACACGAAGCCAAAGTACGCGTAGATCATTACGTGAGTGATATTCCGACAGAAGAAGTACCATCGAATGCAGTCAAGTTGGCAGACTCACAAAAATACATACTAGCCGTAGACGTTGTAAAGTCACGCATGTTTGTCTATCAAAACGTGAATGGACTGCCTAAGCGCATCGATGACTTTTACATTACGATTGGGAAAAATGGTTTCGACAAATATGTTGAAGGCGACCAAAGAACACCGCTAGGTGTTTATTTTGTTACTTCAGAACTGGCCAAATCAACTTTGCCAGACATGTATGGTGATGCTGCGTTTCCACTTAATTATCCAAATGAATGGGATAAAAGAGAAAATCGTACAGGTCATGGCATCTGGATTCATGGCAGCCCATCCGGAACCTATAGTCGCCCACCATTATCGTCGAATGGTTGCGTTGCATTAACCAACCCTGACTTAGGTGCACTTCGAAAGTATCTTCAGGTTGGGATTACGCCAGTTATCATCAGTAAGAACTTTCAATGGGTAAAAGCAGGAGATCAGGCCCAGCTAAAGTCCTCATTAGAAAGCAATATTGAGTCTTGGCGTAAAG
The DNA here is from genome assembly GCF_020564625.1 of Leeia speluncae. NCBI lineage: Bacteria > Pseudomonadati > Pseudomonadota > Betaproteobacteria > Neisseriales > Leeiaceae > Leeia > Leeia speluncae. Next base: position 18,932 of record NZ_JAJBZT010000004.1, on the reverse strand, counting down.
ACTGGGAAAGTTTAAATACGCAACGATACCTTTCTCACTATGCTGATTCATTTAAAAACTCAACGGCTGACTTAAGTACTTGGAAAGCGCAGAAATCAGCCGTTAATGCGACTCGCAAATGGTTAAAAGTGGGCGTAAAGAATCTGAGTTTATTTGCTTACCCAGGCAAGAGTGACTTAGTAGTCGCTACTTTTGAACAGAATTATGAAAGCGATGTCGTTAGCGGCACAAGTATCAAACGCCAATATTGGCAGCGGTTTGGTAATGATTGGAAAATCGTTTTTGAGGATGCAGCTTAATTTTAAGCGTGCGAATAAGGAATAGATCGATGAAGTTATTCAAGCATTCAATGGCACTACTGCTCGCTGTCGCTAGTAGTTATGCATTCGCGAGTAACCCTGTAGTGGAAATCAAAACCAACCAAGGGACCATCGTTGCGGAGTTATTTGAAGATAAAGCGCCTGTGACAGTGAAAAACTTTCTCACCTACGTCGACTCTGGTTTTTATAACGGGACATTATTTCACCGTTCCATCCCTCACTTTATGGTTCAAGGTGGTGGTTTTGCCCCGGGTTTAAAGCAAAAACCAACGCAAGCGCCAATTAAAAACGAAGCAAGCCCATCTTTGCCAAACAAAGAAGGCACGCTAGCGATGGCCAGAACAAATGATCCTGACTCTGCAACAAGTCAATTTTTCATTAACCTAAACGATAATAAACACCTAAACTACTATAAGCCTGAACCGGGTTATATTGGCTATGCAGTGTTTGGAAAAGTCCTTAAGGGTTATGAAGTTGCAGAAAAAATGGGCAGTGTTGCAACCCACTCTGCTGGCGCATTTGAAGATGTACCGGATAGAGATATTGTAATTGAATCGATTAGTCGTGTTGCTCAGGCAGCACCTCCTGCTGCTGCACCAGCTAAAAAGCCGGTAAAGAAAAAAAGTAGCAAAAAGAAAGCCTCTAAAGCATAAAGCTCGTACCTCTGAATTGAAATAAAGGATTTAAAAATGGCAACTAACGTCAAACTAACAACCAATTTTGGTGCAATTACTCTAGAGCTAGATGAAGTAAAAGCCCCAAAAACAGTTGCTAACTTTGTTGAGTATGTAACATCTGGCTTCTACAACGGTACGATCTTCCACCGTGTAATCGATGGTTTCATGATCCAAGGCGGCGGCTTTGAAGCAGGCATGAAACAAAAAGACACTCGCGATCAAATTGAAAATGAAGCTGCTAACGGCCTGAAAAACGACAGTTACACAGTTGCGATGGCTCGTACGCCAGATCCGCACTCTGCTACCGCACAATTCTTTATCAACGTTGCAGATAACGATTTCCTAAACTTCCGCGCGGCAAACGCGCAAGGCTTCGGCTACGCGGTATTTGGTAAAGTGACCGAAGGTCAAGACGTTGTGGATCAAATCCGCAAAGTAGCAACCGGCAGCAAAGGTTTCCATCAAGACGTGCCTAAAGAAGATGTTGTTATTGAGTCTGCTGAATTAATCTAATGATTGATTAATGAACAGTATATGAGTGCGGCCGAATAGGCCGTACTCAATATCACCTCTCAAATGTCCTTCACAAGTATCTACCTCATTTCAGACCTTCACCTAGCCACGGTGAAGAGCCCTGAGTTTAAGCATTTCCAGCAATTTCTCAATCGCCTTCAATCAAATGATCAGCTCTATATTTTGGGTGATTTTTTTGATGCATGGGTGGGCGATGATGCAGTTCATTTACCCGATTTAGCAACGATCGCAGATGCGTTAAAAACTACATCCCAAAAGGGTTGTGCGCTTTATTTCATGCACGGTAATCGAGACTTTTTGGTCGGAAAGGCATTTTGTGATGCAGTTGGTGCTCACCTATTGATGGCGCCACATCGAATCTCAGTCGGCAGCAAAGAATATCTGCTACTTCATGGTGATGAGTTATGTACTGATGACGTTGCCTATCAACAGTTCCGTCAAGAAGTACGAGGTGAAGAGTGGCAATTGGCTTTCTTAAACAAACCATTAGAAGAACGGTTAGCCATTGCAACGCATCTTAGAGCGGAAAGCTTGCGGTCAAAATCATCCAAAGAAATGTCGATCATGGATGTGAATGAAGTAGCGGTGAAATCAATCCTTGCGACTTCCCCAGGCGCAAACCTTATCCATGGGCATACCCATCGACCTGCGATTCATCGATACGAAAATCAGGCTAGAATGGTGATTCCTGATTGGCATGAAGAGGACTGGGGATACATTCACTTAACAGATAGTGGAGCATCCCTTTATCAATACCAAGATCAAGTCGCTAAGGTGTTGGCCCTGTAGCAACAGGGCGGGAAGCATCTGCACACCACTCGCTCCATGAGCCTGGGTACAATCCTGCACCAGCAATGCCGGCAATTCGCTGCGCCAATAAGTTGTGACATGCCGTCACCCCTGAGCCACATTGATTCACCACGGCGTCTAAAGCCTGATTTTCAATGGTTGCCATCCATTGTTGCTTTAACACCTCAGCGCTTAGAAAACAACCATTTGCATCTAAATTTCGTTGAAAGAAGTAATTCTTAGCACCAGGGATATGGCCACCAACCGGGTCTAAGGTCTCCCCTTCCCCGGCATAACGACCGGCCGCCCGAGCATCGACAACTAAAAGTTGATTACTTCCTAGCGCAGACAATACATCGTCTGCGGAATAGGTTTTCTCTAACGTTGGCTTGATCACAAACTCGGCAGCAGGCAAAGCCACTAACTCAGCATCTAATAACCCACCGGCTGCTAAATAGGCTTGGATACCGCCATCTAATACAGCCACTTTGTCATGACCCAACCAACGAAGCATCCACCACAGTCTGGCCGCATACATCCCGCCGGCATCATCATAAGCGATCACTTGAGAAGCATTAGAAATACCAATTTTTGCTAGCTTGCTTGCAAATGCCTCTCTGTTTGGCAGTGGATGTCGACCATTGTTGCCTGTTTTCTCGCCAGACAAATCCACATCGAGATGCAACCTTACTGCACTAGGGATATGCCCTTCGGCATACACTTTTTGACCATATTCCCCATCGGTTAGCTGATGCCGGCAGTCAACAATGACCACATTGTCTTTTGACAAGGCGAGTAATTGAGATGGGGAAATTAATAGGTCAAACATGCTCATTCCTTATGCACTTTCCGTTGGAGAATCAGATTCTGGCTTACGATTAGAACCTGCAATCACTTTATATTCAAATAGGCGACATTCTAATGCACCATTAAATAGCACAGTACGTTTGCTAGCAGACAAACGAACCCCTTTAGCCAGAGCCAAGTCAGCCGTAAAATAGTAACAGCGCCATCCCGCAAAACGCTGCTTCATCACATCACCCAATTTTGGATACATTGCCTGCAGCGCGGTTTGCTCTCCTAATCGAACACCATAAGGTGGGTTCGTTACCCACACCCCATTCTCCGCAGGGGGGCTAACTTCCAACACATCACACTGTTTCAACGCAACCACACCGGCAAGACCAGCACTATCTAGGTTGTGTTTTGATAGGCGGAGAGAATCACCAAACTTATCACTTCCAAAAATAGGCAATGCTTTCGTCTCAATCTTGATCGCATCACGTTCATTTCGCCAAGCCAACCATTCTTCCATAGGGAAAGAACGAATTTTCTCAAAGGAGAATGGTCGACCTCTACCTGCATCAATGCCTAACGCCATTTGAGCAGCTTCCATCAAGAAAGTACCACTACCACACATAGGATCTAACAAGGGCTGGCAGCTACCATTGCCATCATCTGCTTGCCAGCCGGAGAGCACCAGAATACCTGCCGCTAGGTTTTCGCGCAGTGGCGCATCCCCTTGCACCTGCCTTAAGCCTCGTTTAAACAGTGGCTCACCGGAAGTATCTAGGTACAGGGTAACTGTTTTTGGATCTAAATAGGCGTAAACACGATGATCTGGATTGACGGTATCTACACTAGGTCTTGCGCCGGTTCGTTCTCTAAAATGATCACACACGGCATCTTTAATTTTTAAGGTCACAAAATCTAAGCTGCGTAATGGGCACTTGGTTGCCGATACGCTAACCTTGATTGTGTTGTCATTGTTAAACCACTGCCCCCATGGCAAGGCAACCGCCGCACGGTAAATATCATTCTCAGTCCGATACGGTGCTTGTCTTAACTTCCATAGCACGCGACTAGCAATGCGGCTTTGACGGTTTACCTTGGCACACAATAACCAATTCCCAGAAAAACTAACGCCTCCGGGCACTTCTTGTACATTTTCCGCACCAATTGACTTTAGCTCGTTTGCTAAGACAGTTTCTAACCCTCGCGGTGAGGTCGCAAAAAAGTCATGTACCCGTTCATTACTCATTAACATCTACTCCAGTTGCATCACCCAACCTGCGGGAAATGCCTCAATTCGTTTACAATAGCGTGATTATAGCCTTTATCTGGCTTCTGCACCGCTTATAGGACATTACCATGAATTTACCTCGTCAATTTCCATCAAGCCGCATGCGTCGGCTACGTAGACATGCGTTTTCACGTAATCTAGTAAGAGAACATGCACTGACCGTAAATGACCTGATTTATCCAGTTTTTGTCTTAGAAGATAGCGGCAGAGAAGAAGCCGTTGCCTCTATGCCTGGCGTCATTCGCAAAAGTATCGATTTACTGCTGAAAGAAGCAGAAGAATGTGTGAAGCTGGGCATCCCTATGCTTGCCTTATTTCCTGTCGTGCATAGCGATAAAAAATCATTGCTAGCAGAAGAGGCATACAACCCTGAAGGGCTTGTTCCGCAAATCATCAAAGCACTCAAAGCCAACTTTCCTGAATTGGGCGTGATGACAGATGTCGCGTTAGACCCTTATACCATCCACGGCCAAGATGGCATTATTGATGAGGATGGCTATGTCCTGAATGAAATCACGGTGGATATTTTATGTAAACAAGCCGTTTGTCATGCCAATGCTGGCGCTGATGTAGTTGCCCCATCAGATATGATGGATGGCCGCATTGGGCGTATTCGTCAATCACTCGATGAAGCGGGCCATGAACTCACTCAAATCATGGCTTACTCGGCCAAATATGCGTCTAGCTTCTATGGCCCATTCAGAGACGCCGTTGGATCAGCGGGTAATTTGGGCAAAGGCAATAAATACACGTACCAAATGGACCCCGCCAATACGAATGAAGCCCTGCATGAAGTCGCACTAGATATTCAAGAAGGTGCAGATATGGTCATGGTGAAGCCTGGTATGCCATACTTAGATATTATTCGCCGTGTCAAAGATGAATTTGGTGTACCTACTTTTGCCTACCAAGTGAGCGGCGAATATGCAATGCTAAAAGCTGCTGCGCAAAATGGCTGGCTAGATGAGAAAGCTTGCGTGTTAGAAAGCCTGATGGCATTTAAGCGAGCTGGCGCAGATGGCATCCTCACTTACTTTGCACCAAGCGTCGCGCGTTGGTTGCAGGAAAAATAATCCTACTTTCGTTTAATTTAACCAGAAAGAGATAACCAATGGCAGGAAGTAGCCTTTTCGCTCTCATTGATGATATTGCCACCCTGTTAGATGATATTGCGGCAATGAGCAAAACAGCGGCGCAAAAAACAGCAGGTGTTCTTGGTGACGATCTTGCATTAAATGCGCAACAAGTGTCTGGCATAAGAGCGGAAAGAGAACTTCCTGTTGTTTGGGCGGTGGCCAAAGGCAGCTTAAGAAACAAAGCGATTCTAGTGCCCGCAGCGCTTTTAATTAGCTCGTTGATACCATGGGCAATTACTCCACTGCTCATGATTGGTGGTGCCTACCTGTGTTTTGAGGGGGTTGAAAAGCTTGTTCATCCTTTACTGCATGCAAAAGAAGAGTCCGAGGAGCATGCGGCACATCTCAATGCCATTCAGTCCCCCGAAACGGATATGGTGGCATTTGAAAAAGACAAAGTAAGTGGCGCAATCCGGACCGACTTTATTTTATCTGCCGAAATTATTGTGATTGCCCTAGGCTCTTTGCCGACCGGCACATCCTTACTGCAAACCTCGCTGGTCCTAATTGCAGTAGCGATTGCAATGACAATTGGCGTTTATGGCTTTGTAGCTGGCATTGTGAAGTTAGATGATGCGGGTCTCTATTTACGAAGAAGCTCAACATCAAGCAGCCCACTTTACTGGATTGGTGGCCTACTGCTAAGTACGGCTCCAGTACTAATGAAAGTACTCTCTGTTGGTGGGACCATTGCGATGTTTTTAGTGGGCGGCGGAATTTTAGGCCACGGCATTCCCGTTTTTCACCATGCGGTAGAAGCACTAACGATCAACAAGCCTGCTTTGATCCAGATGCTACTCCCCTCGATTGCAAATATCCTGCTTGGGATTGTTTCTGGCGCAGCAGTGCTAGGGATCACCACCTTAGCAAGTAAATTATTCAAGCGAAGCTAAACGCGATATCGGCCGGTTGAGAGGAATCTTAGTCGGCCGGAGTAATTTGGAAAGCATCAAAATTAAAGCCTCTAATTTCTAAATGCTCCAATTTCACTTGCCTTATTCCTTCATCAAAATACAACTTAACATTCCTACCTTCGAGCAAACAGCCTGAAGGTACTAACAGCATTTCTAACTGTAATGCCTCCGTAACTGCTGGAATATAAATACCAGGTTGTCCGTGCGTCGTTAATGTCATCACGCCCATCGGTTCCACGCCAACGCCTTGTGGTTGACCTTGAAATAAAGACACGCCAAGTTCGATCAGTCCGTCATCATCAAACAACAAGCGGCGCACAACCCCAAGAGAAGGCTGCTCTGACCTTACCTTATTTACCAGTACAAGTTGTAACTGCTGCCAATGCTGAGCCGTTTCTTGCCCTAGAACGCCTATTCCACCTTCGTTTTCATCTTTTAATTGCCACACTTCTAAAGAGGGACGCTCTGGCGCAAGTTGTTCTTTAAAGTGATAGGTCTGTGTCTCACGCTTGCCAAAGAGTTGATAGTCAGATTCTTGGCTAGCCCGAATTTGCATACTGGACCAATATTTCTCAAATGAGATGCCTGTCAAATAGGTAAAACAAACCGGCCAGTCGCCAGAAACACCAATCTCTTGAGAGGTACCATGCCTTGGAAGCCCTCTATCACGCCGCTCTGACCAATGACGATATAGCGTCGTTAATAGGTTCACCCCACCAGCAGAAATTAAACGGTCACTTAATTCAGGGATATCCCAAGCCTCACCACTCCTTAACGCTTTCACACGCCTAGCCAACGACGCCATGATAGGGTCTCGCTCTATATACAACAAAGAGGAATGGGCATCAGAGACAAGATGAGGCGAACTCATTAAGTGTGGTTTCTCCCCATCCACAATAATCGGGGGATATTTGCTTTCAAGAGGGGCTTCGTTAACACAGCGCAACTTGTCTCTTAAGATAAATAATAACTCATCGACAAAAGCCAATTGTTTAGCTGAAAGCTTGTGTGGGGAACATTGAGTAAGCAGAATTAAATGTGCGAACATTTGCCTTAAAGAAATCGAACCGCCACCGGGCAACTCATTATCTTTCACTTTTCTATCTACCCAATCTAATGCCAGCATGGGGAAGAAAATATCTTTTAATGCTTGCCAGCCAATTAACGGCACTTTTCTATACGCATAAAAAAAACAAATAAACCAGCGACTTAAACCATACATCGCCCGTTGCGCAGCAAAAACGGCAAATTCTTTCGCGCCCTCATCGCCTTTTAAAGCAGCATCAACAACAATTAAATAACCTTGAACAAAGGATTGCCATGTTTCACAGACTAATTCGAATTGCTGCTGTAATTCACGCGAAAATGGTAAGGGACGAAACTTGAGTTTTGCGGTTTCTACCGCTTGCACGGCAATGAGATGCTCACGAATCACTTCTAGAATTTTTAGGCGTTCACGATGATCCACCCTCGCATCGTTTACCATCCGAAGATAAGCCATTAGCTCTACTTGCATGACCTGCGTGTTACTAACAGGCAGGCTATCGATCCAATGTTTGGTCACACGGGCATCTAATGTACCCGCATCATGGGTTGGGACTGGAATGGCAAACGGGGGGCGGCTCATACTAATTCACCTCATTCATACTTCATTCAAAGCCGCCAACGCTTGTTTTAGTTGATCCACTAATGTGGATAATTGCGCCGAAGTAATTTGTTTAGGTTCTCTTTGCTGAGTCGCCCAAACCGGCGCAGGAAAATGGGCATCCCCTTCCCATCGCGGGATAACATGCCAATGCAGATGGGGCGTCATATTTCCTAAACTAGCCAAATTGATTTTCGTTGGCTGCAATACATCGCGAATAACTGACTCAACAGTCCATACAACGTTCATCAACATATTACGCTCAGAAAGGGGTAGGTCTGTCATTTCTTTCACATGATCAGCCCAAATGACCCGACAAAACCCAGCATACAATGGATCATCCACCAATACCACTCGCCAAAGCGGATGCTTAAATACTATCTGACCACCAGATTCTGAGCAGAGTTCGCACGCATTCATACTATTTTCTTAAACCCAATCAATGACATGTCAATTAATTATGCGCTACCTAATCCATTTACTCAAATAGAATCCTGTCGGATGAAAATCCGTTTCCATCGTCATATCCATTGCATCGTTGAAAACAAAAAAGCCCTACCAAAATTTGATAGGGCTTTTCGACTAACCGTGCACACGTTCAGAGAAAATTAGAGCAGCACACGTTCCACCCCACCACTACGGGCACGACGAACATACTCAGCCATCCAATCTTCACCTAACAGATGCTTTGCCATTTCCACGACGATATAATCTGCCGAAGTATTTGCATCACCAGAGTAACGAGATAACCCTTGCAAACAAGATGGGCAAGAGGTAAGGATTTTCACCTCTGTCTCAGCACTGGCTTCTGCGCGAAGTTTCTCCGCCCCGTTACGCATTTCTTGCTCTTTACGGAATCGTACTTGAGTAGAGATATCTGGACGGCTTGCTGCAAACGTACCAGATTCGCCACAGCATCTTGCATTCAAATCAACCGTTGTACCCATTAATTCGTTGGCGACTTTTAGCGGGTTATGAATTTTCATCGGTGTGTGACAAGGATCGTGGTACATGTATTTGGTGCCACTCACCCCTTCTAGCTTCACCCCTTTTTCTAGCAGATACTCGTGGATATCCATTAAGCGACAACCAGGGAAGATCTGTTCGAACTGATACTTCATCAATTGGTCCATGCACGTTCCGCACGAAACAATCACGGTTTTAATATCTAGGTAGTTCAACGTGTTTGCCACACGATGGAACAAGACGCGGTTCTCCGTAGTAATCGCATCACCTTTGTCTTTAAAGCCAGCAGAGGTCTGCGGATAACCACAACACAAGTATCCAGGCGGTAATACGGTTTGAACGCCAATATGGTAAAGCATTGCTTGCGTTGCTAAGCCCACTTGAGAGAACAAGCGCTCTGAACCACAACCAGGGAAATAGAATACTGCTTCACTTTCCTCAGCAGAGGTCGCTGGGTTACGAATCACCGGCACAATGGCAGGATCTTCGATATCCAACAGTGCGCGAGACGTCTTCTTCGGCAAGCCACCAGGCATTGGCTTATTAATAAAGTGAATCACCTGCGACTTGATCGATGGTTTACCCACAGAAGATGGCGGTGCTTCCGTCTGCGTTTGCACCACACCAATCTTCTTACCCACTTTATGCGCTAGACGTTGAACCTTGTACGCGGTACCGACTAACCCACCACGCAACATCTTGATGGTCGCGGGATCTTTTGCCGTCAAGAACGCCATGCCTAATGCAGTACCCGGGTTAAATTTTTTCTTCCCTTCGGCTCGTAAGAAGTTGCGCATCGCGACGGTCACATCGCCAAAGTCAATTTTCACCGGACATGGATTCACACACTTGTGACAAACCGTACAGTGGTCCGCAACATCGCTCAACTCATCAAAGTGTCGGAATGAAATACCACGGCGTGTTTGCTCTTCATACAAGAAGGCTTCGGTTAACAAACCAACGCCAAGGATTTTATTGCGTGGAGAATAAAGTAAGTTAGCTCTCGGTACATGTGTCGCACAAACAGGCTTACATTTACCACAACGCAAACACTCTTTCACCATATCAGAGATATTGCCAATCTCTGAGGCTTCAAGAATCAGCGATTCTGCCCCTAACAGGTTGAAAGATGGTGTATACGCGTTACGCAGATCTGAACCTGGAAGCAACTTTCCTTTATTGAAGTGGCCATTCGGGTCGATACGCTGCTTATAGTCGATGAATGGCTTGATTTCCTCTTCATGCAAGAATTCGTATTTGGTAATCCCAATACCATGCTCGCCAGAAATTACACCATTTAAGCCTCGCGCCAACTCCATAATACGAGCAACTGCTTTATGCGCACGCTGTAGCATCGCATAGTTATCCGAGTTTACCGGAAGGTTGGTATGTACATTACCATCGCCAGCATGCATATGTAGCGCAACGAATACGCGACCACGTAACACCTGCTGATGCAGTTTGGCGACACCATCTGCAATCGGTTTATCTGTTCGGCCATCAAACATGGCGTGCAGATCCGTCTGCAGCTCTTTCTTCCAGCTGACACGCAGGATAAAGTCACGCAATGCATGGAATAAGCTTTGCGGCGTAGACTCATCGTTTAATAAGGCACGCTCTAATGTGAAACCTTCAAACTTAGCGGTGAATGCTTCAAATGGAGAATCGAGATGGTCCAGAATCCATTGCCAGCGGCTTTCCACGTTGGAAATCAATGACAATGCCTCTTCTCTGCGCTCACCAATCAACTCTTCGTGGCTAACTTGTGAATCGCCTTCGTCTAGCGGTAAATTGCCGCTGAGGAAAAAGTCTTTTAACTTGCCAATAAACTCGAGTTTATTTTCAATCGACAGTTCAATATTGATCCGCTCGATACCATCCGAATAATCGCCCAAACGATCAAGTGGAATCACTACATCTTCGTTAATCTTAAACGCGTTGGTATGTTTTGCAATCGCCGCTGTTCTCGCCCGGTCTAGCCAGAACTTCTTACGCGTTTCAGCAGAAACGGCAATAAAACCTTCACCACCACGTGCATTGGCAAACCGCACCACTTGCGAGCTAGCCTCACCGACCGCATTTTCGTTATCGGAAACAATATCGGCGATCAACACCATTTTCGGGCGACCACGACTTTTCGCTTTCGTCGCGTAACCCACCGCACGCACATAGCGCCAGTCCAAGTGCTCTAAACCTGCTAACTGGACGTCAGGGTGCTGATCTAAATAGTTTTTAATTTCAACAATTGCGGGCGTTGCACGGCTGACTTCACCAAAGAACTCTAAACACACGGTTCGAATATAGCTAGGCATACGGTGTAAGACAAATCGAGCGGCGGTAATTAAGCCGTCACAGCCTTCTTTTTGAATGCCCGGTAGACCCGCTAAGAACTTATCGGTTACATCTTTACCCAAGCCAACTTTTCGGAATGTACGACCAGGAATTGTCAGCACTTCTTCGCTGACGATCGACTTATCGTCATCACCAAAGCGGGTAACTTTAAAGCTAGCAGATTCAGCATCGTGAATTTTGCTTAGGTTATGGTCTAAGCGAGTAATCTCCATCCAACGGCCATTCACATCGACCATGCGCCACCAAGCTAAGTTATCAAGAGCTGTCCCCCAGATAACCGCTTTTTTGCCACCCGCATTCATCGCAACATTGCCACCAATACAGGATGCATCAATTGAAGTTGGGTCAACAGCAAAAACCAGCCCTGCGCCATCTGCCGCATCGGCGACTCGACGAGTCACAACGCCCGCGCCCGCACGAATTGTCGCCGTTTCGATTTGGTGACTCGGCAGAACGATGCGCTCAATTTCACCTAGCGTATCTAATTTCTCGGTGTTAATAACGGCACTCATTCTGGTCAAAGGCACCGCACCACCGGTGTACCCAGTACCACCGCCACGAGGAATCAGCGTCAAACCTAATTCAATACAGGCTCTGACCAGAGGCGCAACTTCGGCTTCCGAATCAGGAGAGATCACAACAAACGGATACTCCACACGCCAGTCAGTCGCATCGGTAACATGGCTGACTCTAGCCAAGCCATCAAAACAAATACTGTCTTTACGAGTAATGCCTGATAAGCGGCGAAGAATCTGTTTTCTAAGTTCACGAGTTTCTTCAAAGTTGCTAGCAAAACGTTTAACAGCGTCACGACCAGCGACGACTAACTGCGAGACCTTTTCCACTTGATCCAGCGGTGCACCATCTGTATTACGCTTATCAATCTCATTGAGTCGATGGTACATCGCATCAATCAATGCTTGCAGTCGCTTGCTGTTATCTAGCAAATCGTCTTGAAGGTATGGGTTACGATCCACAACCCAAATATCACCCAGCACTTCGAAAAGCATCCGGGCAGAGCGTCCTGTTTTACGTTCAGAACGGAGTGAATTGAGCATATCCCACATGGGTTCGCCAAGTAGGCGGATCACAATTTCACGGTCAGAAAAAGAAGTATAGTTGTAGGGGATTTCGCGCAAACGAGCGGTCATGATAAAGCCAAGGCGGATTTAGAAAATTTATAGTCGTATTTTGCTATGTTATGGATGTTTTGCCTAGGCTTGACAAGCACTTTTTTGGCAAATTAACCATAGAAATACCCTAGTTTTCATAGGGTTATCTGCTAATAATGATGATGAATTTCACTCATAAATAGATAGAGTGGACAGCATAAATGACAAGCAAATATCGAATTGCTTTGCCAACTAACAAAAATATGATCGTTGGAAGAATCGCTGTTCTCATCCAGCCGGCAGCCACACACAACGCATCGCCAATAATGGGCACCCAAGAGAACAATAGCAGCCAGATGCCAAAGCGTTGAAATTGGATAATTAGTTTTGGTTTTACTTTTGACGAATCGATGAATCGTCCCAACCACCAAGACGTCATCCCTCCCATTGTGTTACCTACACTAGCAACAATAAACGCAACCACCCATGCCGTTGGCCATTTAGCAATAAATACCCCTAAGGCAATTTCAGAATTACCAGGCAATACAGTTGCAGACAAAAAACTACTTAGAAACAGCAACAAGATAGCAACAAACATTTGGTTTAATTCTTTTTACGAACATCAGTAGGGAGGAGAGCAAGCACGCAGTATTTTTATCGTCCTGATTTTCCAAAATAAGCCGGTTTAAGTAGACAAATCAATATTTTGGATCAAGAATGAGAGTAGGCTTAACATTTTAAGATTGTTTTAGTTCACTTTGGACCTACTTAAACACATGCCATGCCGACAATAAGCGCTAATCCACTTTTACGCAGCTTAAAACATCCTGCCCTTTGGGTTGCAGTAAGCGCCTCTATTGCTTGCTTTCTGTTTTCCCCAATCCTTGGATTAGTCATCTCAATAGCATGCCTGTTCATTCTCGTATTCAGACAGCAGTCTAATATTAGCACTAGTTCACCTCAAAACTTGTCCGAGAGTCTAGACCTGTGGGAAGTAGATTTATCGCCCAGCCCAACAGAAACAATTGAGCCCTCATCTACCGTGGCGAATTCCACACCTGAATTAGACGGCGTAGAGAATACGGCCTTAATGAGTCGCATACAACGATCTATCATAGAAACCACGACCGACTTTATTGCCACCTTTTCTTTAGATGGCACCATCACGTATATCAACCCTGCAGGTCGAACAATGCTGGGCTATTTACCAAGCGATGATCTATCTGATTTAACGCTTTCGACACTCATTCCAGCTAGCGTTGTCGATAAGGTAATGAATGAAGCCATCCCTCAGGCTTTTATGTCTAAAGCGTGGTCTGGAGAAACGGCGATCATGAATCGAACGGGGGATGTTATTAGCGTCTCTCAAGTAGTCATTGCTCATCTCGGAGAAAACGGATTTCCTGAGTATTACTCAACGACCATGCGAGATATCAGCGAACGTCTCGCGGCAGAACAAGCGTTAATTCAAGCGAAAAATGATGCAGAGGCTGCGGCAAAAGCCAAAAGCGACTTTCTTGCGACAATGAGCCATGAAATTCGTACTCCGATGAATGGTATTCTCGGTATGGCACAGTTAATGCAACACACCGAACAAGAACCAGAACAGATTGAATACACACAAACCATCCTGAATTCAGGGAAAGCACTACTAGTTATCATTAATGATATTTTAGACTTCTCAAAAATTGAAGCCGGTAAATTAGCGCTTGAAAATATCCCATTCAATCTCAAGCAGTCCATACATGAGTGTATTGAACTCTTAGTCCCTCAAGCAAAAGAGAAACAGCTCCGCCTTGAATTTGCATACCCACATGAATTAGCAACGAGTTTCGTGGGTGATATGTCTAGAATTCGCCAAGTCATCCTCAACCTACTGAGTAACGCGCTCAAGTTCACAGAGCAAGGGGGTGTATTGGTTCGTGCATCAGGGCATCCTAGTGATCAAGAGGGAATGTATAAGCTGAAAATCGAAATTCAAGATTCGGGTATCGGTATTGCAGCAGATATGGTTCCCACTCTATTTGACAAATTCACTCAAGCAGACAGCTCCATGAGTAGACGGTTTGGGGGGACCGGGCTTGGTCTAGCCATCAGCCGTCGATTAGCAAGGCTCATGCAGGGAGATGTTAACTGTGTGAGTGAAATAGGCGTGGGCTCAACGTTTATCTTTGAACTGCATCTCCCCATCATGGTAATGGAAGATATCGCCACTCAGCAAAACTTGAACGTTGAAGCCGCTTCTACAGACATTAGGATACTGGTCGTTGAAGATAACTTAGTCAATCAGCTAGTCATCAAAAAGATGCTGCAAAAGATGGGCGTTACTCCAGAAATTGCGTCAAATGGAAAAGAAGCTATTTCGGTCGCAACCGCTACTCCATTTGATTTAATTTTTATGGATTGCCAAATGCCAGAGATGGATGGCTTTGAAGCAACCCAACACTTAAGAGAGTTGAAGCTAAAAACACCAGTGATCGCACTAACAGCAAATAGTATGGAAGGTGACCGTGAACGATGCCTAAATGCCGGAATGGATGACTTCTTAAGCAAACCTATTACATTTGAACATCTTAAAAGTACCATCGTTAACTGGCAGCACAAAGAAAGCCCTTTTGTTCCCAATTAGACTGACGCTTGATCTACGAATAAAAAAAACCGCTCCAAAATTAGAGCGGTTTTTTATTGCCACCTATCTCAGCGAACGTGTTAGATAACACCTTTTTTGAAGATAAAATTAGCATATGTGCGGCGTTCACCTGTCTGAACAATTGCGCAGACTTGGCTATCCGCAACCCGATCATAGAATGCAAATCGCTCCAAAGCTTCGCATTGTTCAGCTGTTGCATAGCCCTCTGCAACCACCATATTGATCACTTCCTCTTGTACAGAAGACACATAACCGTCCGGTGTATTACAAACCTTCATATAGGAAATTGGACACTCAACTGCGGCGTCTAGCGCAAGTACAGACAAGATTGCTTCGCAAGCTCGACCCAAATCAATGCCATCTAAACGGATAACAGGGCGACCATTTGCCAATCTAGCGGCTGTAAAGTTTGCGTCAACGACGACAACTTCATCCCCATGCCCCATTGCTCGTAACACAGAAAGCAACTCTGGTGAAAGTAAAGGATCGATTCCCTTAAGCATGCGCTTCGCTCCCCAAATCTTCCGCTTTCATCGCGCCAGTCATCACAGCAACGGCATCAGACATGGAAATATGTTTAGGGTTAACCACCGCAGCACGACGTCCTAAACGCTGAATGTGAATACGATCTGCAATTTCAAACACATGCGGCATATTATGGCTAATCAAGATAACCGGCAAACCTTTGTCACGCACACGACGAATCAACTCAAGCACCATGTTGCCCTCTTTTACTCCAAGGGCTGCCGTTGGCTCGTCCATAATCACCACATGACGTGCAAACGCAGCACTACGAGCAACCGCAACGCCTTGGCGTTGGCCACCAGAGAGTGTTTCCACTGCTTGCTTCATCGAACGAATACCTATTTTCAGGTCCTGCATGTGAGAAATGGCATCTTCAAGCATGCGCTTTTTATCTAGCACATTAAATAACTTACCAAATACGCCTGGCTTGATAATTTCACGGCCCAAGAACAAGTTTTCAGCAATCGTCATCGATGGTGCAACCGCAAGATCCTGATACACCGTTTCAATACCTTGTTGGCGCGCATCAATCGGACTTCTAAAGTTTACAGGCTTACCATCTAACAAAATCTCACCCTCATCAGGCACAATCGCACCTGATAAAGCTTTAATTAAGGATGATTTACCCGCGCCATTATCACCAATTACCGCTAGAATTTCTCCTTGGCGCAGCTCTAGATCCACTCCATCTAAAGCCGTAACATGGCCATAACGCTTTACCAACCCTTTAGCTTGTAGAACAAGCGGTGTAGAAGAATTCAATTCAATGTGACTCATGATTAACCCCGCTTGCGTGACATTTGGTCAGTCGCTACTGCCAAAATGACCAAAATACCAGTAACTAGAATTTGGAATACTGATGCGACCCCCATTAGCGTCAGACCGTTTCGGAAGACACCGACAATCACAGCGCCAATCAAAGTACCCAGAACGACACCACGGCCACCGAACAAGCTCGTACCACCAAGCACTACAGCGGTAATACTATCTAAATTATCTGTTTGACCAGCTTGAGGATCACCCACCCCTGTACGTGCAACAGATAAGATCGCAGCAATGCCATAGAAAAGACCCGCAATCACATACACCCACACCAATACGCGATCAGTGCGAATACCGGTTAAACGAGCAGCCTCTGGGCTATTACCTACCGCGTATACATGGCGACCTTTCGCAGTATCACGCAAGAACCACCAAGTAAATGCATACAGTCCCAATAACAAGATCGTGCCATACGCCAAGGTGGTAGAACCCAAATGAAACGTATTCCCAAAGTAAGTCATCTGTTCTGGAACATTCGTCACCGTCTGTGCGCCGGAATAAATTTGTGTAATCGCAAACGCAATATTCATCGTGCCCAATGTCACAATAAAAGGAGGCAACTTA
This sequence comes from Leeia speluncae, assembly GCF_020564625.1. NCBI lineage: Bacteria > Pseudomonadati > Pseudomonadota > Betaproteobacteria > Neisseriales > Leeiaceae > Leeia > Leeia speluncae. Next base: position 1,843 of record NZ_JAJBZT010000004.1, on the reverse strand, counting down.
ATGCGGGTGACCAGCATGCCATTTAACCAGCCAAACGCCATTGAAACCGCTAAACCACATAAAATAGAAACATATGGATTCAAGCCGTAACTATCAAAGAATTTGGTCATGATGATCGAACTTAGCGCCATCACCATGCCGCAAGACAAATCAATACCAGCCGTCAGAATGATCAGTGTTTGGCCAATTGCCATCACACCAACCACCATGACTTGCTGCAATATTAAAGAAAAATTCTGACCGGATAGGAATCGGTCACTTTGAAAAGAGAAGAAAGTACAAGCCAAGACAAGGGCCAAAAATGCACCAGCCCCCGGAATTGTGGCTATTTGGTGGAATGTTTTTTTCATTTTTACCTACCTCTGCAGACAGTACACATAACACCGTCTCATTAATAAGAAGAAGGGAACATCAGCCCCCTTCCTCATTGCTACAAGAACAAATTATTTATTGCCCCAGCATGCGCCAAGACCAAATGCAGCATCTTTAGAATCCACTCCAGCTAGTTTTTTACCGGCAATCAAAGTCACGCCAGTATCGACATAACCAGAAACTTTTTTGCCTGTCTTAGCGTAATTAACACCAGCCTTCACGCCATATGCAGCCATTTTTAAAGGGTATTGTTGTGAAGTTGCGGCAATCACACCGTCTTTCAGGTTTTTCACACCATCACAACCACCATCAACAGAAACAATTAACACTTCTTTTTCTCTGCCAACTGCTTTTAGCGCTTTGTAAGCACCCGCTGCAGCTGGTTCATTGATGGTATAAACCACATTGATGTCAGGATTTTTCTGTAGGCAGTTTTCCATTACAGTCTGACCTTTTGCTTGATCACCGTAACTATCACCCATACACACAACTTGCGCAGGTTTTGCCAAATCTGTTGTTTTTGCGGTAACACCAGGAACGCCAAGACCAGCTAAGAAACCATTGTGTCGAGCAATACCAACAGGGTGGCCTGGGAACAAGTCTAGTGTTGCAATTTTAAGACCTTGCGTACCTTTAGCCGCCTTTGTGTATTTACCGATTAATACGCCAGCTGCAAAGTTATCCGTCGCAAATAGCGCATCAGCAGCATCAACAGGATCAGTTGGGCTATCTAGTGCGATCACCATTACGCCCTGCTCACGGGCTTTCTTAATTGCAGGAACAATTGCTTTAGAATCACTTGGGGTAATCAAGATAGTTTTTGCACCGGCGGCAATCATATTCTCAATTGCAGTTACCTGCCCTGCATTATCACCATCAGCTTTACCTGCTGCAGTTAATAGTTTTGCACCTAATTGTTTAGCCTGTTGCTCTGCACCCTCTTTCATTTTCACGAAGAATGGGTTGGTTTCTGTTTTGGTAATCAGGCCAATGATTGGCTGTGCAGCAAAAGCAGAAGCAGCAACACTAGATAAAGCTACAGCAAGGATGGTTTTTTGCAATTTCATGAGAGTCTCCTAAAGATTTTTGTTCTTGCTTACCGCAGAAAACATAACTCGGTACACCAAGTTTTAACTTTTCGTTATCACCGAAAGTGTGTACATGAAACCGCATTACTGTTAATGGCAAATTTCTAAACAAATAAAAATGCATTAACAATTGAAACAATTATAAAAAGAGGAGGTTTTGATAGAAAAAAGAGGTCGTGAAGAAGCGTAAAGAATATCTAGAACCGCTACGTACCTCAACAATAGGTCAGTAAACTATGTAATCAAAGAGAGATGTAACGTACGTAGAAGAGAATATTGAGGAGTGTAGAAGTACATCAGGCCAGAATTTGGCGAAGAAATCGCCATTTAGGGCAAATATCAAGCATGGGAAGCTAACAAATGACTAGGCCAGAGGGCCTGAG